>NZ_JANEWJ010000003.1:0-223055 GCF_028069755.1 Citrobacter sp. Igbk 16
GCGCACATTCCAGTCTGAACTCGGGGGTGAAAGTACGTTTGGTTTTCTTGTTCATTAAGTCACCTGTTTTGTGTTGAGGTGAGAATATCACCTTTAATCAGGTGGCCAAACTTACTGTGCCACTACATTTATTGAAAAAACATTGCGGTTCTGAAAACCATTTTCAGGCTTTTGAGATTGGGCCAGGAACGGCGCAGGCAACGGAAAAACTGCTGCATATGGGCTATCAGGTTACTGCAATTGAACCCGGCCCGAATTTGGCGATGAAGTTAAACAAACGGCTGGAAGGTTATCCGCAGAATTCATTTACGCTAGTCCATTCCACCTTTGAAGATGCTAAATTGCCAACGAGTTACTTTGATTTAGGTATTGCCGCAACGTCTTTTCACTGGGTTGATCCTGCAAAGGGACTCGAAAAGGTTTTCCAACTTTTACGGTCTGGAGGATGGTTTGCTATGTGGTGGACTGTTTTTGGTGATCCATCCAACATGGACGCTTTTATGCAGAAAACTAATCACTTATTTGCCCCCCTGAGCACCAGCCCTTCGCATAAGGCTGGCTACCGTCACCCCTATCCATTACAAAAAGACGAAAGGATTAACGATCTGAAAAAATCCGGATTTACCGAGATCCTCAGCGAGGAGATCAGATGGGCGTCTCAAATGGATGTCAGACGAACAATCCAACTCGTATCAACATTCTCTCCGGTGGCTCGCCTGAATGAAACGGAGCGTTCAACATTTCTCTGTGAGATAGAGAGAATCATCAATAACGATTTCGGTGGCACGGTTAAGCGCAATTTCGTTACTGCTATTTATCTTGCCAGGAAGCCGGAGTAAAAAACGAGACGTTTATGCGCTCAGGAAAATAGGCTGGTGGGCATGTGACTTTGCTGGAAGAGGAGGAAAGCGGAACCTCCTGCCAGATCGTTAAATCGGAAAATTTAGAGATTTGACAGAAGGTTAGCTGAGAAGGTTACGCAACGTTACGCGTGTGTCCAGCCAGGACGGCCAGCGCATCGCTATTCTCAATCGTGATATATTTACCTTTCACCGCCAGCATACCGCTTTTCTGGAAGCGACCCAGCAGGCGGCTGATGGTTTCAACCGTCAGGCCGAGGTAATTCCCGATATCGCCACGGGTCATCGTCAGACGGAATTCGCGCGGAGAAAAGCCTCGCTGGGCAAAACGGCGGGACAAATTGTAGATAAAGGCCGCCAGGCGCTCTTCAGCATTCTTCTTCGACAACAGCAGGATCATGTCCTGGTCGCCTTTGATTTCGCCACTCATCAGACGCATCATCTGCTGACGCAGGTTCGGCATTTTACCGGACAGGTCATCCAGGGTTTCGAAAGGAATTTCGCATACCATTGACGTTTCCAGCGCCTGGGCAAAGCTTGGGTGATGACCGCTGCCAATTGCGTCAAAACCAACCAGGTCACCCGCTAAGTGGAAACCGGTGATTTGCTCATCGCCTTGTTCGGTAATGGTATAGCTTTTTATCGTTCCGGAACGGATAGCATAGAGTGACTTAAGCTCGTCACCTGCTTTAAAGAGCGTTTGCCCCTTTTGGATAGGCTTTTTGCGCTCGATGATGTTATCGAGCTGGTCAAGCTCATGCTCGTTAAGTGTGAACGGGATGCAAAGCTGGCTGATGCTGCAATCCTGGCAATGGATAGCACAACCGCCAGACTGAATGCGCCGTATAATTCGCTTTTCCGGGATCATAGGTCTGCTCAAGCCGTAATTGATATTTGTCAATTTTAACATCTTTTTGGTGAGCACGTAAGCCTGAGCTACTCCCAATAGAGAATAATTCAGGCATAAGCGAGTTGAATGTTTGTATCTATATGATTAACCGTACTTTATTTGTGGGTGTATTGTGTGGAAGTGTGATGAATAAGGCATTAATTGCCTGGATTCTAGAGTAGTAGATAGCCTTCATGGCGCAATAACCACTCTTTTCGCTGCACGCCACCCGCATATCCAGTCATTGTACCATTCCGTCCAATCACGCGGTGGCATGGGACGACGATGCTGACAGGATTGGAACCATTAGCTGCGCCAACGGCTCTGGCGGCACCGGGGCGCCCCAGCTGTTCAGCCAGTTGTCCATAATGCATGACCTGCCCGCAGGGGATAGTACGCAACGCTTTCCAGACCTCGCGTTGGAAAGG
This sequence comes from Citrobacter sp. Igbk 16, assembly GCF_028069755.1. NCBI lineage: Bacteria > Pseudomonadati > Pseudomonadota > Gammaproteobacteria > Enterobacterales > Enterobacteriaceae > Citrobacter > Citrobacter sp. Igbk 16. Next base: position 2,178 of record NZ_JANEWJ010000003.1, read on the forward strand.
GGTTCCCGCGGTTGCGGTTTCAAGCGTGTCTATAATGCTGAGATTTCCCGCAAAATACTCTGCCAGCTTATCGCTTAGCCCTCCGGGGTTTTTGGCAGCAATACGCTGATAACCCTCAGAACGATAATGAATATCCAGCAATTGCTCCATACGATCGCGATGTTGATCCCATTCAACCGCACGCAGGCGAAATTGCTCATCACAAATTACCCACAACGGGCCAAGGGGCGTTGCAATGGTGTCTTCAAGTAAGTTCAGCATCCGTTTCTCTCATTACTGGCGGGGTTACACATTATCATGTCAGTGATAGTTGCAGCTATACCCCCAAAAACGGATCTTAACTTGTGGGGGTAATGGAATGTCGAATGGTGCGTTATTGGAAATAACCGTAAACCGTTGTCGGTATAATAGTGCGCGGTTATGATAATGACCGTCGCATAATCGCTGGAGGATGAAACATGAACCTTGATGAAGCATCGCTGTTTCTTGACGCCATGGGGGATGTTCAACCACTGAAGGGATGCGCCGATGTTCACTGGCAGCCAACGCGTAATCTTCGCGTCCCGGCACGTATTGATACGCTGCAGCTGGATAACTTTCTCTCGACAGGTTTTCTGGATATCGTCCCGCTGAGCGTTCCACTGGCGTTTCGTCGCGAAGGGCTACAGCATGGCGTGACTGACAAGCTGCGAACCGGGAAATATCCGCAACAAGCAAGCCTTAATCTTGTGCGGCAGCCCGTTGAAACCTGCCGCCAGATGCTATTTAGCTTTATTTTACAGGCGCAGCAGGATGGGTTACGCAACGTCCTGGTGATTCACGGTAAGGGGCGTGATGATAACTCCCATGCCAACATCGTTCGTAGCTATGTCGCACGTTGGTTAACGGAGTTTGATGATGTGCAGGCCTTCTGCGCCGCACTGCCGCATCATGGCGGCAGCGGGGCATGTTATGTAGCGTTACGTAAAACGGCGCAGGCGAAACAGGATAACTGGGAACGCCACGCTAAACGTAGTCGCTAAACAGGGCAGTCATCAGGCAGCCAGCACTCTGTTTCTGCCTTCATTTTTGGCTTTGTACAATGCGTCGTCCACGCGCTTAAATAACTCATCAATACTTTCATTGGCTTCGTGTCGCGCTACACCAATACTGACGGTAAAACGGGGAAGGCCAGGGAGGCTCACCTTGGCTACCGTCGCGCGTATGACTTCAGCCAGATTAAGGGCTGCATCTAAAGACGTGCGTGGCAAAAGCAGTACAAACTCTTCTCCCCCCCAACGAAAAACCAGATCGTCTTTTCTTGCACAGGATTCCAGGGTGCGTGCCAGCGCGCAAAGTACATCATCCCCTTTTAAATGCCCGAAAAGGTCGTTAATGCTTTTAAACCGATCGGTGTCGATTAGCAGCAAACTGTAATCCTGCGTTAACGATGTTGTGTGTGTCTGCTCTGGCTCAGTTATCTGATAAAAATGCCGCCGGTTGAGTAACCCGGTTAACGCGTCATGTAAGGCGGCGCGTTCCAGTTCCAGTTCCAGACGTTTTTGCTCGGTAATATCGTGAACAATACACAGCATCAGCTTATTGCCGTAGATTTCGATAGGACCGGCATAGGTTTGTACGTGACGGGTACTTCCATCGGCAAGTCTGTGGACAAAATGTAAGGGCTTATGGCCGCCAGGCAGATGCGCAATCTTATGCATTACCGGCAATATATGGCGCCCCAGCATATTGATTTCCCAGGTATGCTTCTGACACATTACGTCATGATCATAGCCATAGAAATGCAGGGCACTGAGGTTTGCATCCACAATCAATCCGTCGCGTGACGGATCGATAAGCAACATTGGTGCTGAGTTAGTCTGGAAAAAACGGGCATAGAATCCTTGTTTTTTCCGCTGATAGGTGGCAGAGCGGCTGGCTTTCAGACCTTGCGCTGTCGGTGTTTCAATGCCTTCATAGAGGATAACATCACCTATATCCTGAAGCGTCCTGATGGACAAACGACAGGCCAGCGCGATTTCCTCGCTTTCGCGGTAAACCGTGAGGATCTCCACAATGTCATGATGATTGCGCAAATCACTGAGATACATAGGTAAATCATTTTGTGCGTGCGTGGAGAATGTGCCTTTTCTGAGAGGGGGGAAACCCGGGGCCTGCATCAGTTCCCGTGCAACGGTATTGGCGAACACCAGTTCTTCGGTATGTGGCGAAACGATCCAGACCGGAATGGTTAATAAATCCAGTGAATGCAGCTCGTTTATGCTCATCGATAATCCCGTTATCTTCATATGCTGTGTTGCCGGTTTATTGGCGAATTTTTTTAATTATGCAATCTCACAATGTTATTGATTGTCGGTGAGACAAGGGTTGTACCGTTGGTTTTACTGTTGTGGCGTTTTCAGTTTGTATCAATTCATAGATTTTATGTGCTGGCAGCGGTTTCGCATACAGGAAGCCTTGCAGCACACCGCAGCCCATCTGGGTTAACAGCGCTTCCTGCTCCTGGGTCTCTATCCCCTCCGCCACAACGCACATATTCATAGAGTGCGCTATGTCAATAATAGTAGACACGATTTTTGTATTTTTGCTGTTCTCACTAATATCTTTGACAAATATTCTGTCTATTTTTAATTCTCGCGCCGGAAGTGATTTCAGCATCAATATATTTGAATAACCGGTGCCAAAATCATCAATAGAAACGGTGATCCCCAAATCGGCAAACGCGTTCAGGACTTCCACGCTGCGTTTTAAATTTTTAAGTGCCGTACTTTCAGTCAGTTCCAGCGTGAGATGTGCAGGTGAAAGCTGATATTGCGCCAGGGCGTTGCAGACTATATCGACAATATCAGGTTGTTCAAACTGGGCGGGTGACAGATTAACGGCAAGGGTCCACTCCGTGTGGCCTTGTGACTTCCATTGATATAACTGGCGGCATGCCTGCTGGAGAACCCAGGTGCCGACAGGAATAATCAACCCCGTTTCTTCAAGTGCGGGCAGGAATTCAGCCGGCAGCAGAACGCCGCGTTCAGGATGATGCCAGCGTAACAACGCCTCAAAACCTGTCAGAGAGTGATCCCCGGCGGTGTATTTAGGTTGATACCATAATTCGAATTGATTCCGCTCAAGCGCTTGCGACAGTTCCTGCAAGAACGTTGGCGGCGTATCGGCGATAGCCTCCATCTCTGGGGAGTAAATCGCCCAGCCGTTTCTGCCCGCCTGTTTGACATGATACATCGCAGTATCGGCTTTTACTTTTAGCTCATGTAACGTTGAGCCGTGTTCGGGATAAAGACTGCTTCCCGCGCTTAACGAAACACGAATGGTATGTCCAAACAGTGTAAAAGGTTCTTTGACGGCGCTGGCAATGCGGGTCATCAGTACCGAAATTGCTTCCCGGTTGCTGTTTGGCACCAGCAGGATAAATTCATCACCACCCAGCCTCGCCAGCGTCATGGTGTCATCAAGACAGCTGTATATGCGTTGCGTGCTGGCGATAAGCAACTGATCGCCAATGTGATGGCCCCAGGTGTCGTTTACGATTTTGAATCGGTCAAGGTCGATAAAGACCAGGGCGAAGTGCTGTTGATGCAGTTTGGAATGACGCAGGCAGGTCTGTAAGCAGGCGTCTATTTGCGTTCGATTGGCAAGGCCGGTCAGCGCGTCGAAGTGGACCTGATGCTCAAGCTGGCAGTTCAGTTGATGCAGATTATCGGCCAGTCTTGAGGTACGTAGCTGAGAATCCACCATCGAAATGACCAGCATAATACCCAGAATCACCAGCGTGACGGCGCAGACCCAGATAGAGAGTTCCAGTGTGCTCAGCCCATCATGTGCGGTGTGTCCGAAATGAGTGAAGGTGGCCGCCCCCATCCCGGTGTAATGCATTGAGGCAATCGCCAGTGCCATTACCAGAGCGGCAATAAGTCGGTTTATTAATGCGCGTCGGGTATTTTGCCGCAGATGAAAAGCTAACCACAGGCCGATCCCAGACGCAATAATGGCAATGACCACAGAAAGTAAAATGAGTGAAAATTGCCAGCGGATAGCAACATGTTCAACGATAGCGACCATACCAACGTAGTGCATGGCCACAACACCAGTGCTTAATAGGCTTGTTGCAACAATAAGCCGCCTGGTCGAAAGCGTTTGACCTGATATTGCAATATTGATGGCAAGCGTCGCGGAAATGAGAGCGATCAAAAAAGAAAATGCCGTGAGCGAAAAGTGATAATTAATCGGCATGCTCATTTTCATGGCCAGCATGCCAATAAAATGCATCGACCAGATCCCCATCCCCAGCGTTGCACCGCCAGATAAACGCCAGAAAGTCGATTCCCGACGACTGGAGATCGCCACTTTCCCTGCGCTATCGAGGGCAATAAACGAAGCAATGAATGCGACAACAAAGGAAATCCCAATCAGTACAGGGTCCCATGACACGTGCAACATCTTACTACCCATCGATAAAAAACCGTGATGATAAATCTAGCAGATTCTATCCAGTTAACCTGGTAAAACCCGGCGCGTTCTTATTTTCCTGTCAGCAGTATTAGTCTGAGCCGCTATAGCGGTGGAATATGTGATGTTCGCTTATGAAAACATTCACCATATTTATGGTTTGGTGTATTTTTGTTCGTATTGTGCACTGGGTGACAATAGTCTGGCAACTGGCGTGAATGCCAGCTTATGCGGGATAAACAACCAGACTAATGTAAACTGGTAGTGTGATAGTGTGCTTTAAGTGAAAAGGCGACATGCTCTCATTGAAAATGGAACTTTCGGTATCGCGGAATGGCAATCTGCATTGCAGGTGCTATAAAAAATAATACTCCGCGTTATTCTTTGGCAGGCAGGATTAAAATGTTAAATAATATAAGCGTCAGGACGTTTATTATTTTATTTCTGGTATGTACCGTAGTGGTCCTCAATGTTGTAGAGGTAATATTATCTGCAGGGTTTGATGTCATTATTGGCACTGATGTGGTTTGTACTATTTCACTATTATATTTATGGTGGTATATGACAAAATATCTCGTCGTGCCGATTAATACGGTAAAAGAAAGCATTGAAGAGGTGACCGCAGGGAATCTGGCGATGAGTATTCCTGAGTTCGGTAATAACTGTGCAGGCAGACTTATTCCGGGAATTAACAGTCTGGCGAGTAATATTTCTACGTTAGTCAGTGAGATCAGAACCTCTTCGCGGACCGTGATGACGCTTTCCGAACAGCTCGCAGAGCGTAGCGCCGAATTGTCCGTAAAAACAGAACAGCAGTCTGGCGCGTTAATGCAAACAGCTGCAAATATGGATGAGATAGCGGTTAGTACGCGCAATAATGCAGATAATACGCAAATGGCGAGCGCCCAGGCAAATATTGCGACACAATCTGCTCGCCAGGGGGGCGATTTAATGGTGCAGGTCGCCACCAATATGCGCTCGATCACCGACTGCGCTCAGCAGATGACTGAAATTATCGCGTTAATCGATGGTATTGCATTTCAGACGAATATTCTGGCATTGAATGCGGCGGTTGAGGCGGCGAGAGCCGGCGAACATGGCAAAGGTTTTTCTGTCGTTGCAGGTGAAGTGAGAATATTGGCACATCGTAGCGCAGAAGCGGCAAAAAGTATTAAACGGCTTATCGATGAAACGCATTACAATGTCCAGCAGGGTGCGGCGGTTGTACGTGAAGCCGAAAAGAACATGCAGGATATTGTGGGTGGTGCTGGGCAGCTAAATCAGCTGATGGCGGAGATATTAACAACCACACGGGAACAGGAAAACGGGATCACCAGAATTACCCAGGCTCTGACCGAACTGGAAAACGTGACGCAAAGTAATGTCAGCATGGTCGATGAGTTATCTGATTCGTCCGGCATCCTGAAAAGTCAGGTGAATGATCTTCTGTCACGCACACATAAATTTCGCTTAAGTAACAACATATCTGTTGAAACAACCACGCTTTTGCATCGAGATTCCCCCGTCTCCGGACTACGTCAACGGGTTAAATACGGTTCTTCATTTTAATATTCAACATCCGCGTGGAACAGCGCCGAACCCGTCGGCGCTTTTTATTTTCTTGAACACTTTTATGAATCATTTCAGCATAATGGGACAATGCGATATTGCTTAACATATACTGAAGGCTAGACTAACAAAAAGTTTGAATGTTTATGGAGGCGCTGTGGAAGCCATTAAGGGAACCGAAGTTAATGTGCCGGATGCCGTGTTTGCCTGGCTGCTGGATGGTCGCGGTGGCGTGAAACCGCTGGAAGACAACGATGTTATCGACAGTGCACATCCGTGCTGGCTGCATCTTAATTACACCCATTCTGATAGCGCGCAATGGCTGGCGACAACGCCTCTGCTTCCTAATAATGTGCGTGATGCACTGGCGGGAGAAAGTACTCGCCCGCGCGTAAGCCGGGTAGGGGAAGGGACGCTGATTACGTTACGCTGCATTAATGGCAGCACCGACGAACGCCCTGACCAGCTTGTCGCCATGCGCTTATATATGGACGAACGCCTGATTGTCTCAACGCGTCAGCGTAAAGTGCTGGCACTGGATGATGTGGTGAGTGACTTGCAGGAAGGGACGGGACCGTCTGACTGTGGTAGCTGGCTTGTGGATGTTTGTGATGCCTTAACCGATCATGCCAGTGAGTTTATCGAACAATTGCATGACAAAATTATCGATCTGGAAGACAACCTGCTGGACCAACAGATCCCGCCTCGCGGCTTTCTGGCATTGCTGCGCAAACAACTGATAGTCATGCGGCGCTATATGGCCCCTCAGCGCGATGCTTATGCGCGCCTGGCGAGTGAACGTTTACCGTGGATGACTGACGATCACCGACGTCGGATGCAGGATATCGCCGACAGGTTGGGAAGAGGGTTGGATGAAATCGACGCGTGCATCGCCCGGACGGGCATCATGGCGGATGAAATTGCTCAGGTTATGCAGGAGTCTCTGGCGCGAAGAACCTATACCATGTCGTTGATGGCAATGGTTTTTCTGCCCAGCACATTTTTAACCGGCCTGTTTGGCGTCAATCTCGGGGGGATTCCCGGTGGCGGCTGGCAGTTTGGTTTTTCACTATTCTGTATTCTGTTAGTTGTCCTGATTGGTGGTGTTACTTTATGGTTGCATCGTAGTAAATGGTTGTAACAACTACATTTTTTAGCGACTTTCGTGAGTGAAAACGGCTAAATTTTTGAGCGAGGTCAATAAACCATCTACCTATTCGGGGCAATATCTCTCTCGCAGGTGAATGCAACGTCAAGCGATGGGCGTTGCGCTCCATATTGTCTTACTTCCTTTTTTGAATTACTGCATAGCACAATTGATTCGTACGACGCCGACTTAGATTAGTCGGCTTTTTTTTGCCTGCAGGAAACCAGCGTCTACCCTAAAAGGGTCAGTCTGATTCACTGGAGGGTAATATGATCTGCTTATTCGCCCCGTTGCAGTTGCAACGCCCCCATTCCGATACTGTCCCCACCGACCCGGTTCCGATTCCCGACTCGATACCTCGTCCGCAACCAATGCCGGACCCGTCACCGGATGAAGAGCCGATTAAATTGTCGCATCACGGGCGCAGATCTGCGAGGATACGCGCCTGCTGAATGTGAGTTTTTACCGCGAGATTAAATTGTGACCGCTTTTTCAACCCTGAATGTTTTGCCTGCCGCCCAACTCGAGAATCTTAATGAGCTGGGTTATCTTGAAATGACGCCTGTTCAGGCTGCCGCGTTGCCGGCAATCCTGGCAGGAAAAGATGTTCGCGTGCAGGCAAAAACCGGCAGTGGCAAAACGGCCGCGTTTGGTCTTGGCCTGTTACAGCATATTGATGCTGCGCTGTTTCAGACTCAGTCGCTGGTACTGTGCCCAACACGCGAACTGGCTGACCAGGTCGCGGGTGAATTGCGTCGATTGGCGCGTTTTCTGCCAAATACCAAAATTTTAACGCTGTGCGGTGGTCAGCCCTTTGGCGCTCAGCGTGATTCTCTGCAACATGCCCCACACATTATTGTTGCCACGCCGGGGCGTTTGCTCGACCACCTGCAAAAAGGCACCGTCTCCCTTGATGCGTTGAATACGCTGGTGATGGATGAAGCCGACCGGATGCTGGATATGGGATTTAGTGATGCGATTGATGATGTGATCCGCTTTGCGCCAGCGTCACGTCAGACACTGCTGTTTTCCGCAACCTGGCCGGAAGCGATTGCCGCGATCAGTGGTCGCGTACAGAACAACCCGTTAACGATTGAGATTGATACAGTCGATGCGTTGCCAGCGATTGAACAACAATTCTTTGAAATCTCCTCACACGGCAAAATTCCGCTGTTGCAAAAATTGCTTAGCCAGCATCAGCCGGCATCATGTGTGGTTTTCTGTAATACCAAAAAAGATTGTCAGGCTGTTTGTGATGCACTGAACGCAGCAGGGCAAAGCGCATTATCGCTTCATGGCGATCTTGAGCAACGCGATCGGGACCAGACGCTGGTACGTTTTGCCAACGGCAGTGCTCGTGTGCTGGTTGCCACTGATGTGGCGGCGCGTGGCCTGGATATTAAATCGCTCGAGCTGGTGGTTAACTTTGAACTGGCATGGGATCCGGAAGTTCATGTACACCGTATTGGACGTACTGCCCGTGCGGGTAACAGTGGTCTGGCGATTAGCTTCTGTGCGCCGGAAGAAGCGCAACGTGCCAACATTCTGTCCGAGATGCTGCAACTGAAGCTGAACTGGCTACCTGCACCGGGTAATGGCTCAATTCTGCCGCTGGAGGCGGAGATGGCGACGCTGTGCATCGATGGCGGTAAAAAAGCGAAAATGCGGCCTGGTGATGTATTGGGGGCGTTGACCGGAGATATTGGTCTGGACGGGGCAGATATCGGCAAGATTGCTGTGCATCCGGCGCATGTCTATGTGGCCGTTCGCCAGTCTGTGGCGCATAAAGCGTGGAAGCAACTGCAGAACGGTAAGATCAAAGGCAAGAACTGCCGGGTTCGTTTATTAAAATAAATGCCCGTAGGCGTGCCTGATGGCGCTCCGCTTATCAGGCCTACAGCGCTTGTGCACGTTGTAGGCCTGACAGAGGTTTACTTCACTTCCACCACGTTCAGACGCAACTCATCTAACTGGTTTTCATCTTCTTCCGGCTGCCAGCCTGCTGGTTGCAGTGGGATCTCTTCACGATCGAATGCCAGATCACCGCCATCTACCACTTCTGAGCCGTGTTTGATGCCTTTAAAATCGAACAGATTAATATCGCTCAGGTGAGAAGGCACCACATTCTGCATCGCACTGAACATCGTTTCAATACGACCTGGATAGCGCTTGTCCCAGTCACGCAGCATATCCGCGATCACCTGACGTTGCAGGTTAGGCTGTGAACCACACAGGTTGCACGGAATAATCGGGAAGCCTTTCGCTTCAGAGAAACGCTCAATATCTTTTTCGCGGCAATAGGCCAGCGGACGGATCACAATATGCTTACCATCATCGCTCATCAGCTTCGGTGGCATACCTTTCATCTTTCCGCCGTAGAACATGTTTAAAAACAGTGTTTGCAGGATGTCGTCGCGATGGTGTCCCAACGCAATTTTGGTGGCACCTAATTCGGTTGCCGTGCGGTACAAAATGCCGCGGCGCAGACGGGAACACAGAGAGCAGGTCGTTTTGCCTTCAGGGATTTTATCTTTGACGATCCCGTAGGTGTTTTCTTCGACAATTTTATACTCAACTCCCAGTTGTTCCAGATACTCCGGCAGGATGTGCTCCGGGAAGCCCGGTTGTTTTTGATCCAAATTTACGGCGACCAAAGAGAAACTGATCGGGGCGCTTTGCTGCAAATTCCGCAGGATTTCCAGCATGGTATAGCTATCTTTCCCACCGGAAAGACACACCATAATGCGATCGCCGTCTTCGATCATATTGAAATCGGCAATAGCTTCACCCACGTTACGACGCAGGCGTTTCTGTAATTTGTTCAGGTTGTATTGTTCTTTCTTGCTAATATCTTGATTTTGCGACATTTAATAGAGGCTCAATTCGTAGTGTGGCATCAGAAGAGTATGCATCACGCCGGATAGTCCGGCAAAAAAAGTCTGATATAAAAACTGTGGCGTGTATGGTACGGATAAGCGGGAAAAATGTCAGCACATTTAGGTCAGGAATCGCGGGGTAAACGAGGGAGAAACAAAAAGCCCGCAACGGTGTGCGGGCCAGACAGCTTAGCGGACTACCAGTACCGAACACTCTGCATGGCGAACCACGGCTGCGGCGTTTGAGCCCAGCAGATAAGTGGTGATGTCCGGTCGGTGTGAGGCAATAATGACCATATCGGCCGGTAATTTTTTCGCGATCTCCAGGATTTTATCTTTCGGCGCACCTTCAGCAACGTGAACATGCACTCTGTCCGTTGGGATATTGAACTTCTTGATAATCTCTTCCAGTTGAGATTTCGCTTCGGCTTTCAGATCGTCCATGGCCGGTAACTCTGCCGAGTAGGCCAGTCCCAGGGAAGCATAATAGGGCAGTGACGGAATAACGGTCAGAAAATGCACCTGCGCATCGTCAATTTTTGCCTCTGCTTCAACATGGGCAATAACGCGTTGAGTTAATTCTGAGTCTGAAATATCGATGGGTACAAGAATCGTTCTGTTCATAAAACCTCCTGTTTAAGTATCCACGTAAAGCTTACCGCGTAATGGCACTTTATGTACAATGACAAAGATCACATTTTGGCATCACTTTATTTTGATTTCAGGAAATTTCCCTTTTATAACTCCATCATAAAATCGGCCCTTGGAGACCACGCTCAGGAAATCTCGAAAAATACGCGCCGGGACATGTTGATACTGCAATGTAGTTAGTTGATGAAAGCGAATTTCAAGTGTGCGCGAGGATTCGTCATAGCCGACGGATGCAATACGGGATGATTTAACGGGGTGATGATTCATTGCAGGTATCCTCTACTACAGGTATTAATGCAAGATATCATCTATCAAAGGTGTGTTTTAACGCAACAGATATAACGTTTTGATCTGGATAAAACAGAATTGCTATTAATGAAAGGATAGCCCGCTGTTGCCAGCGGGCTGACAGAGACAGATTAGAACTGGTAAACCATACCCAGTGCCACAGTGTCATCGGTAGAGATGTCGTTGCCAGCGTAGAAACTGTCATCTTCGTCCAGCAGGTTGATTTTGTAATCAACGTAGGTGGAGAAGTTTTTGTTGAAGTAGTAAGTTGCACCTACATCAACGTATTTAACCAGATCTTTGTCGCCAGTCGTTCCGTTCGGGTTGCCTGCATTGCCTGCCAAAGAAAGGTCTTTACCTTTAGACATCAGGAAAGAGACTGCCGGGCGCAGACCGAAGTCGAACTGGTACTGTGCAGTCACTTCGAAGTTCTGAGTTTTGTTTGCAACAGTATAATCGCTACCATTTGAGCCGCCATACGGGGTCATATTACGGGTTTCAGAATACATGGTTGCTAAATAGATGTTGTTCGCGTCGTATTTCAGACCGGCAGTCCACGCATCCGCTTTGTCGCCGCCAGCAGTGGATTGATTTACCTGCTCGTTTGTACGATCGGAAGAGGTATATGCTGCACCGAAGCTTACACCCATACCCAGATCGTAGGTAGAGGAGATACCGAAACCATCACCGTTGGAATGTTTCAAATTACGGCCATCGTTGTTGGTACCTTCCTGGCCATTCTGGTTTTCATTCTTACCCTGATATTGCAGCGCAAAGTTCAGACCATTAACCAGACCGAAGAAGTCGGTATTACGGTAGGTTGCTACACCGTTAGCGCGGCCGGTCATAAAGTTATCTGAGTAAGTGTAGGAGTCACCGCCGAATTCCGGCAGCATATCGGTCCAGCCTTCTACGTCGTAAAGTACGCCATAGTTACGACCATAATCGAATGAACCGTAATTGCCGACTTTTAAGCCTGCAAATCCCAGACGAGTCCAGGCGTTAGAACCTTCAGATTCAGTGCTATTAGCCTGAACCTGATATTCCCACTGACCATAGCCGGTGAGCATATCGTTAATCTGAGTTTCGCCTTTGAAGCCACCACGAACATAAGTCTGATCGCCATCGCTGCCTGAATTATCAGAAAAGTAGTGCAGGGCATCTACTTTACCGTAGAGATCTAACTTGTTGCCGTCTTTATTATAAACTTCAGCAGCGTGAGCAGCGCCAGCAGCTAACAGTGCAGGAATTACGAGTGCCAATACTTTTCTGTTCATTGAAATAATCCTTTAGTTTTTTTATTAACCTGTGACTACCCGTGTAGGGAGTAAAAGCATGCTAAAGGAGAAGTTCCGTAAAGAGATAAATATGAATTGTTACGTCTTAAGTAAAACCTTAAATAAATAATTCTGTTGAAATGATGATAATTACCATGAATGTTTGATTGTGAAAGTATATAAAATAAAAATTATACAAGAGAATTTTATTGCGTTATTCTGCGCAGGTTATATGCCTTTATTGTCACGATTTAATTTATTTTCGTTGGTATGTTGGTAGGAATGCTCACTACCCAGCGAATAAATTGACAAGCCCGAACAATTGTTCGGGCTTTTTTTTGGACTCCAGGTTAATACCTAACTGAGCGTATTAATCAGTACTGCTCTTTTCTGCTTTTCCTGCCAATTGCGCCAGGAAATCGTAGCGTTTTTGCAAGTCAGCCGTTGCGTCTTTCCACAGTTGCTCCGCAACCTCGGGTTGTTGCGCATTCAGACGACGGAATCGTTGCTCATTAAGCAATGTTTCAGCCAGCGCGTCTGACGGTGGACGAGAATCCAATGCCAGCGGTAATTTGCCTTCGTCTACACGACGCGGGTCAAAGCGATACAATGGCCAGAACCCGGTTGCGGTGAGCTGACGCATCTGATCGTGACTCAGCGCGAGATCGTAGCCATGTTCTTCGCAAGGGCTGTACGCAATAATCAGCGACGGGCCCGGATAAGACTCCGCTTCCTGAATCGCTTTCACCGTCTGGTTTAGCTGTGCGCCCAACGAGATCTGCGCCACATATACATGGCCGTACATCATCATACTGACACCAAGATCTTTGCGGGCCTTGCGTTTACCATGCTCGCCGAATTTAGTCACGGCACCGAGCGGCGTGGCTTTTGACGCTTGTCCGCCAGTGTTGGAGTAACACTGGGTATCCAGTACCAGAATGTTAACGTTCTCGGTCAGGCTTAAAACATGGTCCAGACCACCAAAGCCTATGTCATAGGCCCAGCCATCACCACCAATCAGCCAGATGGATTTCTCCACCAGCGCATCAGCGTCGGTCAGTAACTGCTGTGCGCCTTCTACACCCTGCAGATGCTGGCGCAACGCTGCAACTTGCTCACGACGGACTTCTGGTGTTGCCTCCGCGTGCAGGGCGTCATTCAGCTCAGCCGGGATTTTATCGGCAAACTGTTCCAGTAAACGCATGACGCGCACACGATGCTGATCTACCGTCAGACGGAAGCCCAAACCAAACTCGGCGTTATCTTCAAACAGTGAGTTCGCCCATGCCGGTCCACGGCCATTAGCATCGGTGGTATACGGCGTTGAGGGCAGGTTACCGCCATAAATTGATGAACAGCCAGTGGCGTTGGCGATCAGCATACGATCGCCGTACAGCTGCGTAAGGAGTTTGATATACGGCGTTTCACCGCAACCGGAACAGGCTCCGGAATATTCAAACAGCGGGGTAATCAGCTGAGACGTTCGGATATCAATGCGTTCCAGCTTGCTGCGATCGATCTCCGGCAGATTGAGGAAGAAGTCATAATTCACTTTTTCTTCTTCAACGTGTTCAAGGCGAGACATCATATTGATGGCCTTGATCTCAGGATTCTGGCGATCTTTCGCAGGGCACACTTCGACGCACAGATTACAGCCGGTGCAATCTTCAGGTGCGACCTGCAGTACGTACTTCTGACCGCGCATATCGCGTGATTTCACATCCAACGAATGCAGGCTGGCAGGGGCGCTTTCCATCGCTTCTGGTGAGACCACTTTGGCACGGATGGCCGAGTGCGGACAGGCGGCAACGCAATGGTTACACTGTGTACACAATTCTTCTTTCCAGATAGGGATTTCTTCGGCGATATTGCGTTTTTCCCAGCGCGTGGTTCCCATCGGCCAGGTACCGTCTGGTGGTAACGCTGAAACGGGCAGGGCATCGCCGAGACCTGCGAGCATCGCTGCTGTCACGGTTTTTACAAAATCAGGTGCGGCATCAGAAACTACCGGTGGACGGTTGGCGCTGTGCGGATCAACCGGTTGCAGTGCCACCTCGGCGACGGATTCACGTGCCAGTGCCAGCGCCTGCCAGTTACGTTCAACCAGATCCTGACCTTTACTGCTATAGCTTTTGGCTATGGCACCCTGCAATTCAGCCAGGGCGCTGTCACCTGGTAAGATTTGCGTCAGATGGAAGAACGCCATTTGCATGACGGTGTTAATACGCGCGGCCAGACCGCACTCACGCGCGATTTTGGCCGCATTAATCACATAGAAACGGGCTTTCTTCTGATTCAGTACCGCCTGAACTTCCTGTGGCAGGCGAGTCCATACTTCATCCACGCTGTACGGCGTATTGAGCAGGAAAATACCGCCAGGCTTCAGACGTTCGGCCATTTGATATTTATCGATAAACTGCAACTGATGGCAGCCGACAAAATCAGCCTGCGATACCAGATACGCCGAACGGATAGGGTGCTCACTGACGCGCAGGTGAGAAACGGTCAGGCCACCTGCTTTTTTCGAATCATAGACGAAATAACCCTGCGCGTACCACGGCGTGGAGTTACCGATAATCTTGATATTGTTTTTGGTGGCCGATACGCTGCCGTCGCTGCCCAGACCATAGAACAGCGCTTCGAGCTTGGCGGTACCGGGCAGGGTGTTTTCTGGCAGAGGCAGCGACAAATTGGTGACGTCGTCATAAATACCGACCGTAAAACGCGATTTGGGCTTAGCGCTGCTCAGTTCATTAAATACCGCCATCACGCAGTCCGGGCCAAACTCTTTAGAAGAAAGCCCGTAACGCCCGCCAATGACGCGTGGTAATGTTTCCCGCTCGCCGCAGTTAAAGGCTTCTGCCAACGCGGTCATTACATCCAGATACAACGGCTCTGCCTGGGCGCCAGGCTCTTTGGTGCGATCCAGAACGGCAACGCTACGTGCTGTTTCTGGTAATGCCTGCAGTAAATGTCTGGCGGAGAAGGGGCGGAACAGCCGAACTTTCAGGACGCCCACTTTCTCTCCACGAGCAAGTAACTCTTCGACGACTTCTTCGCAGGTACCAATCGCGGAACCCATCAAGATAATGACACGCTCCGCCTGTGGATGACCGTAATACTCAAATGGCTGGTACTGACGACCTGTCGCCGTGGCGAAATCGTTCATCGCCTGTTCTACGTGATCGTAAACCGCGTTGTACCATGGGTTCGTCGCTTCGCGTGACTGGAAGTAAGTGTCCGGGTTGGCAGACGTCCCGCGAATAACCGGATGCTCTGGATTAAGCGCACGAGCCCGATGTGCATCAATTTCAGCTTGCGGCATCAGGCTGAGGATCGTGTCATCGGCCAGCGGCACAATTTTATTGATTTCATGCGATGTGCGGAAACCATCAAAGAAATGAATAAAAGGGACACGGCTTTTCAGCGTGGCGATTTGTGAAATCAGTGCGAAATCCTGCGCTTCCTGGACGCTGCTGGCGCAGAGCATGGCGCAACCTGTCTGGCGCACTGCCATTACGTCGGAATGGTCACCGAAGATAGAGAGTGCATGAGTAGCAATGGTACGCGCGGCAACGTGCAGCACAAATGGCGTCAACTGACCGGCCAGTTTGTACAGCGTTGGGATCATCAACAGTAGACCCTGCGATGAGGTAAATGACGTTGAGAGCGCACCGGTCTGCAATGCGCCGTGAACGGTCGCGATTGCGCCGCCTTCTGACTGCATTTCTACGACGCGAGGGGTATCTCCCCAGACGTTTTTAAGCCCGTTCCCGGCCCAGGCGTCTGCCTGTTCTGCCATCGTCGAACTCGGCGTAATCGGGTAGATGGCGATAACCTCGCTGGTACGAAAGGCAACCGAAGCAACCGCACCATTACCGTCAATTGTGATCATACTGACACCCTTACATTGCGCAAAAAGAGGGACACGCAAAACAGTAGCGAGTCCTGTAATTATCCTTTTATTTTAGCAAAAGGCTTTCAGGCACATTTTCGCTTTTGTGTCCCTGGAATAAACAGAATGAATGGTTTGATCAAAGGAGTAGCCAAAAAATTGCCAGAAAATGTAAACAGCACGCATAAATGCGCATTTTGCCTCTCGACGGCAGTGTTTCCGCTGCCTATTATTTATGGCTGTGTCGTTTGGTTAATATTCAGAGGGGAGTAAGATGCGCGCAGCGTTTTGGGTAGGGTGTGCCGCGTTGTTATTATCGGCTTGCAGCAGTGAACCTGTTCAGCAGGCAACGGCTGCGCACGTTGCACCGGGCATGAAGGCCGCAATGTCCAGCTCCGGAGAAGCCAACTGTGCCATGATTGGCGGTTCGCTATCCGTTGCTCGTCAACTGGATGGTTCTGCCATCGGGATGTGTGCATTACCCAACGGCAAACGCTGTAGTGAGCAGTCGCTTGCCGCCGGAAGCTGTGGGAATTATTGAGCCACTGCTTTTATTACATTAAATCCGCCAGTTTAAACGTCAACGTTTGTTCTGCCGTAGCCAGTGTTAACTGGTCAGCAGTCAGATCGACCTGTGCGCCTTGCTTAAACATCTCGCTGACGATGCCGTCGAGCGCGTTAAGCTGTGGATCGGCGCACATCATGCGTGTCATTGCCATGTCTTTCACTTTCAATTCTCCGTCGGACAGCTTGCCCTGACCGTGGAACTGATTACACATTTTTCCCGATACCGTCATATTTTCGCCGAAACTTAATTCGGGTGGGTTATTGGCGACGGTTACCGGCTTGCCATTGACGCTCTGTAGAACAAAACGGTGGTGCTGTAACTGTTCGCGATTGACGGAAATTTTTCCATTGCTCACACAGCCAGCCATAAGCATGCTGAGCGCAATCAGCGTGACAATTTTCTTCATTAACTTTCTCTACGTTCGTGACGGGATTACATTCATGATGATAATGATATCGCCAGATTTATCATCGGGGGTTATCTGAAAATGCTCCCCTGGAAGCAGGGGAGCGGTATGATTAGAAGAGGGCGTTCGGGCAGGTTTCGCCTTTGGCGATTTGAGCCAGATTCTGCAAGGTTGTTTCAGAAATGCTGGTCAACGCTTCGGCAGTCAGGAATGCCTGATGCCCGGTGAACAGGACGTTATGGCAGGCTGACAAACGACGGAACACGTCATCCTGAATCACGTCATTGGACTTATCTTCAAAGAACAGGTCACGTTCATTTTCATACACGTCCATACCCAGTGAACCGATTTTCTGGTTTTTCAGCGCGTCGATTGCTGCCTGAGAATCAATCAGCGCACCACGGCTGGTGTTGATGACCATCACGCCATTTTTCATTTGCTCAAAGGCTTCGTGATTGAGCAGATGATAATTTTCCGGTGTTAACGGGCAGTGCAGGGAAATAACATCAGACTCTGCAAACAGTGTTTTAAGATCGACATATTCAACCCCTAACTCAAGGGCGGCGGCGCTGGGATACGGATCAAACGCCAGCAGGCGCATACCAAACCCTTTCAGGATCCGCAGTGCAGCAATACCGATTTTACCTGTACCAATCACCCCGGCAGTTTTGCCGTACATGGTGAAACCCGTCAGACCTTCAAGTGAGAAGTTTGCGTCACGAGTACGCTGATAAGCACGATGGATACGGCGGTTCAGCGTCATCATCATACCGATTGCATGTTCGGCGACGGCTTCAGGTGAATAGGCAGGAACACGTACAACCTGCAAGCCCAACTCTTTCGCGGCGTCCAGATCGACGTTATTGAACCCGGCGCAGCGCAGCGCGATGTATTTCACACCGTGCTTTTTCAGCTCTTCCAGAACAGGGCGGCTGCCATCGTCATTCACGAAGATACACACGGCTTCGCAACCGTGGGCTGTTTTGGCTGTCTTTTCCGTCAACAAAAAGTCAAAAAATTCAAGTTCAAAACCAAAAGCCTCGTTAACCTGCTGCAGATACTTCTTGTCGTACTGTTTTGTACTATAGATGGCGAGTTTCATAAGACTTTCTCCAGTGATTTTGACGTCACATTAATCCAATTCAAATTATTTTACAAAATATAAAAAATTATTGATAGTCAAAGACGTAATGAAAAATTCCAGCGCATCTGTTGTTAGTGTGGGCAGGTTCTTCAATTTCAACAACTGATTTCACTCATGCCAGACTGCATGCGGTTTTTGGTTGTTTTTTGGGCCCATTTAGGCGGAGTCAGGTATGGATCAACGGTACGTCTTCACATTGCAGACGTACCGTTTAAAAAAACTCATCGAGCATCAAATGAAACTGCACTTTGTTACTGTCTGGGTGGGAAATACCATATGTTTGAAAAAGTCGTTGCTGTAAAGACAGTGAAAATTCCCCGAGACAACTCCAGAGGATCGCAAGGTCCTGGTAACGATCGGCAATACCTACTCGACCAACGTCAATACAACCCATCACGCGGCCATCAGCAAAAATAATGTTATCAAGCGAGAAGTCGCCATGCGTCACAACGGGATCGGGAGGAAATGGCAAACGGTCATGCATTGCATCCCAGACTTGTTCAGCAGACCAGTCATGACGTTCATCATCAAAATCATCGGTATCTACCAGACCGTTGACCATTCGTGTATGGGCTAATGAGAGACGAAACGGGTAGTCGCTGTTAAAAGGGCAGTGGCTGACTGGAATGGCATGTAATCGACGCAGGAATACTGCCAGCGCATCAACAATATCGCCACGGTCATCAGGATAGTCTTCCAGCATCTGAAAAGCGGTTTTTCCACTGATTGCTGTTGTCAGAAGCCACGCTTCATCAGCCGTACGGCTAAAATGATTGATGGTGGGCAGAGGCATATAGGCCTGCAGCCAGTTGAGTCTGACCATTTCATCGGTGATATCATTTGCAACGGTGCCTTTGCCATGCTTTAGAAATAACTCTGGCGCATCAGCCTTGCCATATAAGTGATAAATTGCCGCCCCGGACAGACCGACATTATTCCGCGCCCATTGATAACCTGCCAGTTCAGCGTCCAGCAGTGGGTTTAACGGCAGACTGGCGCATAGCGTTTCTCTTTGCGAATGATTCATACAACCCCTTTGTTTGGCAACAGACGCACAGCAGAGCATTCTAATCTCACTCACTGTAAATCTATCATTTTGCAATGTAAGGTATTGATTGAAGCATCACTGTCATAGCAGTCCTGAACAGATGTAACTAATCTCCATCTTATTGATTTATCAGTTTCTTTGTGACTGATCTGCGTTCTATAAAAACGACATATCTTTCGGGAGCATCTATTCTTAATGTGGGCATGTTTAGTTAAACATGCCACAATACAAGCCTAAACCGGCTTAAATTTTCGCTAAATCAGGATATTAACTACCCATGAAGGGTAAATATAAAGCCGTTCTGGCACTCCTCTTATTATTGATTCTCATGCCGCTGACGCTGCTGATGACACTCGGTTTGTGGGTGCCTACGCTGGTGGGTGTTTGGTTACCGGTAGGTACGCGTATCGCGCTGGATGAGAGTCCACGGCTGACCCGACACGGACTGTATATCCCGGAACTTCGTTATCTGGTCGATGATTGCCCGTTAGCACGTATTACTCAGGCCGAACTGTCGCATCCGAGTCGTTGGTTGTTGAACGTCAAGACCATTGAACTGGATTCTGCTTGCCTGGCCAAACTGCCGCAGGCGCAACCCTCACCCGTCGCACCTAAAACATTGGCGGAATGGCAATCGATGCTGCCCAATACCTGGATTAACATCGATAACGTTGTTCTCTCCCCATGGCAGGAGTGGCAGGGCAAACTGTCACTTTCGTTAACATCGTCTATTCAGCAGCTTCGCTACCAGGGGGAAAAGGTTAAATTCCAGGGGCGCCTGCATGGACAAAATCTGACGGTAAATGAACTGGACGTTGCGGCGTTTGAAGGGCAACCGCCGGTAAAACTGGTTGGGGAATTTACGATGCCGCTGGTTCCTGACGGACTGCCAGTGAGCGGGCATACGGTCGCAACGCTCAGTTTACCGCAGGAGCCAACGCTTGTGGATGCGGAGCTGGAATGGCAAGAAAATAGCGGGCAACTGATCGTGATGGCACGGGATGCGGCCGATCCGCTTCTCGATCTGCCGTGGGAAATCACGCGTCAGCAACTGACTATCAGTGACGGTCGCTGGAACTGGCCTTATCAGGGGTTCCCGTTAAGTGGGCGTCTGGGGGTGAAAGTCGAAAACTGGCAGGCCGGTCTGGAAAATGCCGTGGTGAGTGGGCGTCTGAATATTCTGACGCAAGGTGAAGCCGGCAAAGGGAATGCGGTGTTAACCCTGGGGCCCGGCAAGCTCAACATGGATAACAGCGAAATGCCGCTGCAGTTGACCGGTGAAGCCAAACAAGGCGATCTGATTTTCTACGCCATGTTACCAGCAAGGCTCACCGGCAGCTTGAACGATCCGCAACTGGCGTTTGAACCTGGGGCATTGTTGCGCTCCCGTGGTCGAGTTATCGACTCACTTGATATTGACGAAATTCGCTGGCCATTGGCTGGCGTTAAAGTGACACAGCGCGGTGTGGATGGGCGTCTGCAGGCCATTTTACGAGCGCATGAAAACCAGATGGGGGGCTTTGAGTTACACCTTGATGGTCTGGCAAATGATTTTCTTCCTGATGCAGGCCGTTGGCAGTGGCGGTATTGGGGCAAAGGCAGTTTTACACCGATGCATGCGCTTTGGGATGTCGCTGGCAAAGGGGAGTGGCACGACAACACCTTGAGACTTTTCGACCTCTCGACCGGATTTGACCATCTGCAATACGGCACCATGACGGTGGAAAAACCGCGTCTGGTGATGGATGCGCCGATCGTGTGGGTCCGTGATGCCGAAAAACCGACGTTTAGCGGTGCGCTTTCGCTCGATGCCGGAAATACGCTCTTTAGCGGGGGCAGCGTCTTGCCCCCTTCAACGCTGAAGTTCAGCGTTGAAGGGACTGATCCGACGATTTTCCAGTTCAAAGGTCAACTTCATGCCGGAGCAATAGGTCCTGTACAGTTGAATGGGCGCTGGGATGGGATCCGCCTGCGTGGTCAGGCCTGGTGGCCAAAACAATCACTCACCGTTTTCCAGCCATTGGTACCCCCAGACTGGAAAATGAATCTGCGCGAAGGTGAACTGTATGCGCAGGTGGCATTCTCTGCCGCGCCGGAGCAGGGCTTTGAGGCGGGGGGACACGGCGTACTGAAAGGTGGCAGTGCCTGGATGCCTGATAACCAAATTAACGGTGTCGATTTTGTACTGCCGTTTCGTTTTAGTGAAGGCGCATGGCAACTGGGTACGCGGGGGCCGGTATCATTACGTATTGCGGAAGTTGTGAATCAGGTTGCTGCGACAAACATCACCGCCGATCTGCAGGGCGGATATCCCTGGAGTGAAGACAATCCGCTACTGTTAAGCGATGTCAGCGCCGAACTGCTGGGTGGCAAAGTGGTTATGCAACAACTGCGTATGCCGCAGCACGATCCGGCATTGTTACGGGTGCAGAATATCTCCTCCAGCGAACTCATCAGTGCGGTAAATCCGAAGCAGTTTGCTATGTCGGGTCCGGTCAGCGGTGCGTTACCGTTATGGCTGAATAACGAAAAGTGGATCATCAAAGACGGATGGTTGACCAACCCAGGACCAATGACGTTACGTATTGATAAAGACACTGCGGATGCCGTTGTCAAAGATAACATGGCAGCCGGCGCGGCGATTAACTGGTTACGTTATATGGAAATAACGCATTCCTGGACGAAAATAAATCTGGATAACCTGGGTGTGTTAACTATGCAGTCAAGCGTCACGGGGAATAGCCGGGTGGATGGAAAAGTGGGTACCGTTAATTTGAATTACACCCATGAGGAAAACGTATTTACGTTATGGCGCAGTTTGCGTTTTGGTGACAATTTACAGGCATGGCTTGAGCAAAATGCGGCGCTGCCAGAAACCCATTGCCCGGAAGGCAAGGAATGTGAGGAACAACAATGAAAATGAGAGCTGCCATGCTGGGCCTGCTTGCGTCATCTCTGCTGGTGGGGTGTACCCCCAGAATCGAAGTGGCTGCGCCTAAAGAGCCCATCACTATCAATATGAACGTCAAAATCGAGCACGAGATCCATATCAAAGTGGATAAAGACGTCGAGAGTTTACTGAAATCGCGCAGCGATCTGTTCTGAGGTCACGATGAAAAAACAGCTTGTAGCGATCCTGGTGGCGTTAAGTTTTTTGAGCGGCAACGTGTGGGCATTGACGCTGAATGAAGCCAGAACGCAGGGACGGGTAGGTGAAACGCTTAACGGCTATCTTGTCGCGCTGAAAACGGATGCTGAAACGCAGGCGCTGGTGAATGAGATTAATAAAGCGCGCAACGCCAGTTACCAACAACTGGCTGAAAGCAACAATATTCCGCCAGATGAAGTGGCAAAAATGGCCGGGCAAAAACTGGTTGCTCGCGCCAAACCCGGCGAGTATGTACAGGGCATAAATGGCAAATGGTTAAGGAAAGAATAATGCATTTCTGAGCCGGGCTGGCAAGTATTGCATTCACTTGAATTATTCATCGACATCGCAATAGTTGCCACACGGCATGATATCGATGTTGATATAGTTCCCTCCGGTCGCGTCACTGGAGTGAAATCATGTGGCTTTTTAAGTGGTATGTCTGGAATCGTTGGGTATTCAAGCTGTTAAGCCGGGATGTCGCGGAGCCGGAACAATTTTTACTGCATTGCTGGGAAGAGAATCTGGCGAAGTGCAGGGATTATGCAACTATCTGGCGTGATATTAATCGCATTCATGGGAAGCAGGCAAAGAAGTAAGTACCCTCCCACCGGATGGTGAGAGGGTCAATCATCAGGCAGCGACGACGCTGTCGATTGCCGCTTTTGCATCGGACTGTGCTTTAGATGCCACTTCCGGACCGTAAGCAATACCTTCCGCGAAGACGACGTTCACGTCGGTGATACCGATAAAGCCCAGGAACACATTCAGATACGGGGTGATCAGGTCGGTCGGTGTATCTTTATGGATACCACCACGGCTGGTCAGCACGATAGCACGTTTTCCGGTTACCAGACCTTCCGGGCCTTTCTCGGTGTAACGGAAGGTTACGCCAGCACGGGCAATCAGGTCGAAGTAGTTTTTCAGCTGCGTTGGGATGTTGAAGTTATACATCGGCGCGGCGATAACAATCACATCATGCGCTTTCAGCTCAGCGATCAGCTCATCAGACAGCGCCAGTGCTTCTTGTTGACGTGGCGTCAACGGGGTATCGCTCGGGCGCATCGCACCCACCAGTTCGCCATCCAGTACCGGAACAGGATTTGCAGCCAGGTCACGGACGGTGATTTCGTCAGCAGAGTGCTTTTCACGCCACTGTTCAACAAAATAATCAGACAACTGACCAGACTGAGAGTACCCTGCCAGAATACTGGATTTAAGAACTAATACCTTGCTCATGGGTGTTTCCTTTTATGTGTTTGAAGGGGATGTGCCCCGTTGCTTGTTGACACTTTATTCACAATCCTGCCGCAGTGATAGCGCAATATATCGAATCCTATGTTCGAAATTATTGAACAACACATGAAAAGCGCCGATGTGGTACTCTATACCCATCATCTACAAGAGATTTAACCCGGCAGAGCACTGCCCTCTAACGCTATGACAGAACAACAAAAATTAACCTTCAATATCCTACAGCAACAGCTGGAATCGCTGATGCTGCGCGACAGACAGCGTTTTTCTCGTCGCCTGCACGGCGTGAAGAAGGTTAAAAATCCTGATGCACAACAGGCCATTTACCAGGAGATGGCAAAAGAGATTGACCAGGCAGCCGGTAAGGTTGTGCTGCGTGAAGCTGCTCGACCGACAATTACCTACCCGGAAAACCTGCCTGTCAGCCAGAAAAAACAGGATATTCTGGAAGCCATTCGCGACCATCAGGTAGTGATTGTTGCCGGGGAGACCGGTTCAGGTAAGACCACACAGCTACCAAAAATTTGTATGGAGCTGGGGCGAGGGGTGAAGGGGCTGATCGGCCATACCCAACCGCGTCGCCTTGCCGCACGTACCGTCGCTAATCGTATTGCTGAAGAGCTACACACTGAGCCGGGTGGCTGTATCGGCTATAAAGTCCGCTTTAGCGATCATGTCAGCGATAACACCATGGTTAAGCTGATGACGGACGGTATTCTGCTGGCGGAAATCCAGCAGGATCGGATGCTGATGCAGTACGACACCATCATCATCGATGAAGCGCACGAACGTAGCCTGAACATTGACTTTCTGCTTGGCTATCTGAAAGAGCTTCTGCCGCGCCGTCCGGATCTGAAAATTATCATCACCTCGGCGACTATCGATCCGGAGCGTTTTTCAAAGCATTTCAATAATGCGCCAATTATCGAAGTCTCCGGTCGAACGTATCCAGTAGAAGTACGCTATCGCCCGATTGTTGAAGATGCGGATGACACCGAACGCGACCAGCTGCAGGCAATTTTCGATGCCGTTGATGAACTGGGACGTGAAAGTCAGGGTGACATTCTGATCTTCATGAGTGGTGAACGTGAAATTCGCGATACCGCTGATGCACTGAACAAACTGGATTTACGTCATACCGAAGTGTTGCCGCTGTACGCCCGCCTCTCCAACAGTGAGCAGAACCGTGTGTTCCAGTCGCACAGCGGACGGCGCATTGTGTTGGCCACTAACGTGGCAGAAACCTCACTGACTGTTCCGGGTATCAAATATGTGATTGACCCGGGAACGGCGCGTATCAGCCGCTACAGCTACCGAACCAAAGTGCAGCGCTTGCCGATTGAACCCGTGTCGCAGGCCTCTGCGAACCAGCGTAAAGGTCGCTGTGGTCGTGTATCGGAAGGGATCTGTATTCGTCTCTATTCAGAAGATGATTTCCTGTCACGTCCGGAGTTTACCGACCCGGAAATTCTGCGTACCAATCTGGCGTCCGTTATTCTGCAAATGACGGCGCTGGGTCTGGGGGATATTGCCGCATTCCCGTTTGTTGAAGCCCCGGATAAACGCAATATTCAGGATGGTGTGCGCCTGCTCGAAGAGCTGGGGGCGATTACCACCGACGAGCAGCAAACCGCTTATAAACTGACGCCGTTGGGCCGTCAGTTGTCGCAATTGCCAGTGGACCCACGCCTGGCGCGTATGGTGCTGGAAGCGCAGAAACATGGCTGCGTACGTGAGGCGATGATCATTACCTCGGCGCTGTCCATTCAGGACCCGCGTGAACGCCCTATGGATAAGCAACAGGCTTCCGACGAGAAACACCGCCGCTTCCACGACAAAGAGTCTGATTTCCTTGCGTTTGTAAATTTGTGGAATTACCTCGGCGAGCAACAAAAGGCGCTGTCGTCGAACCAGTTCCGTCGTCAGTGTAAGGTTGATTTCCTTAACTATCTGCGCGTGCGCGAATGGCAGGATATCTACACGCAACTGCGTCAGGTCGTGAAAGAGTTAGGTATTCCGGTCAATAGCGAACCTGCTGAGTATCGGGAAATCCACGTTGCGCTGCTGACCGGATTACTGTCGCATATCGGGATGAAAGATGCGGATAAACAGGAATTTACCGGCGCGCGTAATGCCCGTTTCTCGATCTTCCCAGGTTCCGGTTTATTCAAAAAACCGCCGAAGTGGACAATGGTTGCAGAGTTGGTGGAAACCAGCCGTTTGTGGGGACGCATTGCCGCGCGAATCGATCCCGAGTGGGTGGAGCCAGTTGCCCAGCATCTGATAAAACGTTCGTACAGTGAACCGCACTGGGAGCGTGCCCAGGGGGCGGTGATGGCGACAGAAAAAGTCACTGTTTACGGCTTACCGATTGTTGCCGCCCGTAAGGTGAACTACAGCCAGATCGATCCTGCACTATCGCGTGAACTGTTTATTCGCCATGCTTTGGTGGAAGGTGACTGGCAGACGCGGCATGCGTTTTTCCGTGACAACCTCAAGCTGCGTGCGGAAGTGGAAGAGCTGGAACATAAATCGCGTCGTCGCGATATTCTGGTCGATGATGAGACGCTGTTTGAGTTTTACGACCAGCGTATCAGCCATGATGTGGTTTCCGCCCGACACTTTGATAGCTGGTGGAAGAAGGTCAGCCGCGAGACACCGGATCTGCTCAACTTTGAAAAGAGTATGCTTATCAAAGAGGGCGCGGAGAAAATCAGCAAGCTGGATTACCCGAACTTCTGGCATCAGGGCAATCTCAAATTGCGGTTAAGCTACCAGTTTGAACCCGGTGCTGATGCGGATGGCGTGACCGTGCATATTCCGCTGCCGTTACTAAACCAGGTTGAAGAGAGCGGTTTTGAATGGCAAATCCCGGGGCTGCGTCGTGAACTGGTGATTGCGCTGATTAAATCACTGCCAAAACCGGTACGACGTAACTTTGTGCCGGCACCGAACTATGCAGAAGCGTTTTTAGGTCGTGTGACACCGCTGGAACTGCCGCTGCTGGATTCGCTGGAGCGTGAACTGCGCCGGATGACCGGCGTCACCGTTGACCGTGAAGACTGGCACTGGGATCAGGTGCCCGATCATCTGAAAATAACGTTCCGGGTGGTCGACGATAAGAACAAAAAGCTGCAGGAAGGACGCTCACTGCAGGCTCTGAAAGATGCGTTGAAGGGTAAAGTCCAGGAAACGCTGTCTGCGGTGGCAGATGATGGTATCGAACAGAGCGGCCTGCACATCTGGAGCTTTGGTCAACTGCCGGAAAGTTACGAGCAAAAACGCGGCAACTATAAAGTGAAAGCATGGCCAGCGCTGGTGGATGAACGAGACAGCGTTGCCATCAAACTGTTTGATAATCCGCTGGAGCAACAGCAAGCGATGTGGTGCGGCTTACGCCGTCTGTTACTGCTGAATATCCCATCACCTATCAAATATTTACACGAGAAACTGCCCAACAAAGCGAAGCTGGGGCTGTATTTTAACCCATATGGCAAAGTGCTGGATTTGATTGACGACTGTATTTCCTGCGGTGTGGATAGACTTATCGACGCTAACGGCGGCCCGGTGTGGACGGAAGAGGGCTTTGCGGCGTTGCACGAAAAAGTACGGGCTGAGCTGAATGACACGGTGGTCGATATTGCGAAGCAGGTCGAACAGATCCTGACGGCGGTATTTAACATCAACAAACGTCTGAAAGGGCGTGTAGATATGACCATGGCGCTGGGGCTTTCGGATATCAAATCGCAAATGGGCGGGCTGGTGTACCGTGGATTTGTCACTGGCAACGGTTTCAAACGTCTGGGCGATACGTTGCGTTATTTGCAGGCCATTGAAAAACGGCTGGAGAAACTGGCGATTGATCCGCACCGCGATCGGGCGCAGATGCTGAAAGTGGATAGCGTGCAGCAGGCCTGGCAGCAGTGGTTCAATAAACTGCCGCCTGCGCGGCGTGAAGATGATGATGTCAAAGAGATCCGCTGGATGATAGAAGAGCTGCGTGTCAGCTACTTTGCCCAGCAGCTCGGCACGCCGTATCCCATCTCGGATAAACGTATTCTGCAGGCGATGGAGCAGATTTCAGGCTAACGCGTGGTGGTGCCGTAGACCGGATACGGCGAGATAAGGCGCGGTGCCTGCTGGCGCTGTGCCTTATCAGGCCTACACCGGTCTACAGAACAAAGACCAGGAGTCACGAACATGAGACAGTTTCCAACACTTTCCGCGCCTACCCTTGCGGCGATAAACACCGTAGGACAATGGTTAGCGCAGAGCGATTTTGTGGACCACGCTGCTATTCAGGCAGACTGTGTGGTTCTGGCGGGGAATGCGGTGATCCCGACTATCGATGCGGCCTGCCAGATAGCGAAAGAACATCAGATCCCCTTGCTGATCAGCGGGGGAATAGGCCATTCCACAACGTTTCTGTATAGCGCGATTGCTCAACATCCGCGCTATAACATCATCCGCACCAGCGGACGAGCAGAGGCGGCGATCCTGGCTGATATTGCGCACCAGTTCTGGCAAATTCCGGGTAAGACGATTTGGGTGGAAGACCAGTCAACAAACTGCGGTGAGAATGCACGCTTTAGCTGCGCCTTACTGAACCAGGCGACAGAAAATATTCGCACGGTCATTGTGGTGCAGGACCCTACAATGCAACGCCGCACGATGGCGACATTCCAGCGTGTAACCCGTGATGATCTGCAGGCACCGCGCTGGTTGAGTTTTCCCGGTCTTATCCCTGAGTTGACCCTACAGAACGGCGGTGTGGATTTCGCGCCGACTGCGGAGGGGCTGTGGTCTGTGGATCGCTATCTTTCGCTGATTACCGGCGAATTGCCGAGACTACGCGATGATGCAAGCGGCTATGGCCCTCGCGGTCGTGATTTTATCGCCCATGTTGATATCCCGCAGACAGTTGAGGATGCGTGGCTGCATCTGCAAAACGATACGGCGCTGACTGATCTGCTGGCGAGCCGATCGCTGTAATCTCTGCCGCCCGTTTGTGCATGTTTTGTCGCAAACGGGCATAAATCCTGCCTGTTTTTTCCCTTCGCTATGACATTACCAGACGCTTTTATGAAGCGGCTCACAGAACGACAATTCCAGCAGTAATGCGTCATGCATGATTGGTATTAATTAACAATAGTTTTACTTGTTAAAAACAAATCAATCACAGGAGAAGCGCATGTCAGTACCCGTACAACATCCTATGTATATTGATGGGCAGTTTGTGACCTGGCACGACGATGCCTGGATTGATGTCGTCAATCCAGCGACCGAAGAGCTGATCTCGCGTATTCCCGATGGACGCGCTGAAGATGCACGTAAAGCGATTGATGCCGCGGAGCGGGCCCAGCCGGCATGGGAGGCGCTACCCGCGATTGAACGTGCAAACTGGCTACGCAAAATTTCTGCGGGCATACGTCAACGCGCCAGTGAAATCAGTGCGCTGATTGTGGCGGAGGGCGGGAAGATCCAACAGCTGGCCGAGGTCGAAGTCTCGTTTACCGCCGACTACATCGATTATATGGCGGAGTGGGCACGGCGTTACGAAGGTGAGATCCTGCAAAGCGATCGTCCGGGTGAGAATATCCTGCTGTTTAAGCGTGCGTTAGGTGTAACAACCGGCATTCTGCCGTGGAACTTTCCGTTTTTCCTGATTGCCCGCAAACTGGCGCCAGCTTTGCTGACGGGTAATACCATTGTGATTAAACCCAGCGAATTCACGCCGAATAATGCGATCGCCTTTGCCAAGATTGTTGATGATATTGGTCTGCCGCGCGGGGTGTTTAACCTGGTGCTTGGACGCGGTGAAACGGTCGGTCAGGAACTTGCCGGGAACCCCAAAGTAGCGATGGTGAGCATGACCGGTAGCGTTGTGGCGGGCGAGAAAATCATGGCTGCGGCAGCGAAAAATATCACTAAGGTATGTCTGGAGTTGGGTGGCAAAGCGCCGGCAATCGTCATGGATGACGCCGATCTTGAGCTGGCTGTGAAGGCAATTGTTGACTCGCGGGTGATTAACACCGGTCAGGTGTGCAACTGCGCCGAACGCGTGTATGTCCAGAAAGGCATCTATGACCAGTTTGTGAATCGTCTGGGAGAGGCAATGAAAGCCGTCCAGTTTGGCAACCCGGCCGAGCGTAATGACATCGCGATGGGGCCGCTCATTAATGCGGCTGCGCTGGCACGTGTGGAACAGAAAGTGGCGCGCGCAGTGCAGGAGGGCGCCAGGGTGGTGCTGGGCGGTAAAGCCATAGAGGGGAAAGGCTATTATTACCCGCCGACGTTGCTGTTAGACGTGCGCCAGGAGATGGCGATTATGCACGAGGAGACGTTTGGTCCGGTGCTGCCGGTGGTAGCGTTTGATACGCTGGAAGAGGCGCTGACGATGGCAAACGACAGCGACTATGGGCTGACTTCGTCGATTTACACGCAAAACCTGAACACGGCGATGAAGGCGATTAAAGGGCTGAAGTTTGGCGAAACCTATATTAATCGCGAAAACTTCGAGGCGATGCAGGGGTTCCATGCGGGGTGGCGTAAGTCAGGAATTGGTGGTGCAGACGGTAAGCATGGCTTGCATGAATATCTGCAAACGCAGGTGGTATATCTGCAGTCCTGATACTGATACGCTGAGTATAAGCCGGGTGATCCTGTGTGCCACCCGGCACAATCATCACACTTTTGTGGCTATCCAGTTCATCATCATTTCCGGCCACACGGCCAGCGGTAACCCTTGAGTATCCCGAATACCGAAGCCGTGTTTGCCGCGTTCAAACAGATGCATTTCAACAGGAATCCCCTGTGCGCGAAGCGCATTAAAAAATGCCAGACTGTTTTCGACTTTCACCGCCGGATCGTCAATGGCATGCAGCAGGAATGTTGGCGGCGTCGCGTTCTCAACCCGTTCTTCAAGTGAATAGCGGTGCAGATCCTGCTCTTCGGGGGTCGTGCCAACTAATTCAAGGCGAGAGCCAGGATGAGCAATATTCTCACGCAGGCTAATCACCGGATAGACCAGCGCCATGAACGCGGGGCGGGCGGGTTGTTCGTCTACGCAATCGATGGGCGTATAAACTGATTCAGCAAAACGTGTTCCCAGGCTGGCGGCCACATGACCGCCGGAGGAAAAGCCGAGGACACCAATACGATCAGGATCGATTTTCCACTCATGAGCGTTAGCCCGAATGTAGCGCATCGCACGTTGGGCATCGGCCAACGGGGCGTTTGACGCTTCCTCGTGACCATCCCCCGGCATGCGATAGGTCATGACAAACAGGGTATAACCGCGGGCATTAAAAAAGGGCGCCAGCGCGCTGCCTTCTTTGTCCAGCACGACGCGGCGATAAGAGCCGCCGGGGGTGACAAGTATTCCCACACCATTCGGTTTTGCGGGGGCGTAGACGGTGATTTCTGGGGCACGAATACCGGTTACCGCACGATCGTAATGAGAGGTTCCCGTGTGTCTGGGTTCGGGGGTAAATACCGCATTGCTGTTTTTTGCTCCGGGGGCTTCACCCATTGGCCAGACTGAGACGGTGGCGGCGTGGGCAACGGCTTGCGCTATCATAGTGTCTAACGTTTCACGACTCAGTGTTTCCATTACTGTGCTCCCTCTGTGGCAAAGGTTAGCTATAGCACACTTGATGAGTTGAAAACGGGGAGAGACTCACAACGTATTGAATTAGCGGGAAATGAAACGAGGCGGAGGCGATCCTCCGCCATAACACTAAAGCGTGATAAATTTATCCAACGTACGGATCAGTTGGGTGACAAAACCGTACTCGTTATCGTACCAGGCCACGGTTTTTACCAGTTGCAGATCGCCCACTTCGGTGATCTCGGTTTGTGTCGCATCAAATACTGAACCGAAATGTGAGCCAATGACATCTGACGAGACAATTTCTTCGTCGGTATAGCCGAATGATGCATTGTTCAGCGTTGCTTTTTTCAGCGCGTTGTTAACCTCTTCCGCAGTGACTTTTTTACCCAGAATCGACACCAGTTCTGTGACAGAGCCTGTTTTTACCGGAACACGCTGGGCGTGGCCTTTTAATTTCCCGCTCAGGGCCGGGATCACCAGACCAATCGCCTTCGCTGCACCGGTGGTATGAGGAATGATATTTTCTGCTGCCGCGCGTGAAGCTCGCAGATCCTTACCACGTGGCCCATCAACCAGTGACTGTGTCCCGGTATAGGCATGGATGGTGGTCATGGTACCAAGCTGAATACCGAAGTTGTCATGCAGCGCTTTTGCCATCGGTGCCAGGCAGTTAGTGGTGCACGATGCGACAGAAATAATCCGATCGCTTGCATCCATCGTGTCGTCATTCACGTTAAAGACGATCGTCTTCATCTCTCCTGCTGGGGCGGATATCAGGACTTTTTGGGCGCCTGCATCCAGGTGGGCCTGCGATTTTTCTGTTGAGGTATAAAAGCCAGTGCACTCGATGATAATTTCCGCACCTGTGGTTTTCCACGGAATATTTTTGGCCTCTTTTTCGGCGTAAACAGCAATTTTTTTACCATCGACAATCAGTGCGTCCTCGGTAAAGTCGACGCTCCAGGGAAATGGTCCGTAGTTTGAATCGTGTTTTAACAGATAGGCGAGGATTTTCGGTGAGGTAAGGTCATTGATAGCGACGACCTCCACGCTGCTTTTGACTTCCAGTAGCCGACGCAATACCAGACGACCGATACGACCAAAACCGTTAATGCCAATTTTACTCATGGTTTTCTCCTGTCAGGATGAGACGGTACGACATATTTTCCCTACCAGGCATAGTCCAGTCAGGCATCCGCGGCAATAGCTGTTTTTGCGGTTAAACGTAACTGACTGAAAATGAGTGAACAAAACTTAATGAATTTTTAACAAAAGCCCGTTATGTTGACGCATTATTGTTTTTATTCGAGAAGTGTTATGGGGAAGAAGTATTCTGGCCTGCAAATTGGCATTCACTGGCTGGTCTTTTTGTTGGTCATTGTGGCCTACAGTGCCATGGAGTTTCGCGGATTTTTCCCGCGCAGCTATCGTCCCGGGTTCAACATGGTACATGTTTCCTGTGGTATCACGATTTTAGCGTTGATGGTGGCGCGTCTGCTGGTCAGACTTAAGTATCCGGCACCCCCGATTGAACCAAAACCGAAACCGATGATGACTGGTATGGCGCATCTGGGGCATCTGGTTATCTATTTGCTGTTTATTGCGCTGCCGATTATTGGCCTGGTGATGATGTATAACCGGGGAAATCCGTGGGTTGCATTCGGCATTGTTATGCCACATGCAGCAGAAGCCAATTTTGAACTGGCCGATATGCTGAAATCATGGCACGAAACGCTGGCAAACCTGGGTTATTTTGTCATTGGCCTGCATGCCGCTGCGGCTCTGTTACATCACTATTTCTGGAAGGATAATACGCTCCTGCGCATGATGCCGCGTAAGCGTTCCTGATCAAACGCCCCGCGTAATGCGGGGTGTTTTATTCTCCGTGATTATTTTTCGCAAGAGATCTCTTTTTCAACGCGTTGCACCTGCGTGGCGCGTTTCTTCAGGCTGATGATGGCCAGCGCCAGAACAATCAGCACAATCCCGCTACCTTCGATAATGCCAGGTTCTTCGCCGAGCAACCACCAGGAAAAGAGTACTCCGCAAACCGGTACCGCCAGCGTGCTTAAGCTGGCGATACTGGCTGGCAGGTTACGCAGCACAAACAGCCATAAGCTCCAGGCCAGCGCTGTTGCCAGTACGGCGCTGTATCCTAATGCCCAGAACACGACAGGCTGCCAGTCAGGCGTTCGCTGTGGGACCAGCCAGGCGACCAGGCTCATCACCAGCGCGGCATACAGCATCTGCCACGAGGTGAGTGCTAACAGGTCGATATTGGGATGACGAGCGTACATACGTTTGGCAACAACCGCACTGGCTCCCCAACTGATGCCCGAGAGGATTGCCAGCAGCGCGCTCTTCATTGACGAAAAGTCCAGTTGCCACGGCTGTAATACCAGTACCAGGCCAAACGCCGCCACTGCAATAGCGACGTACTGCAAACGACGCATGCGTTCACCGAGAAAAAGGGCGGCCATAATGACCACCCAGAAGGGCATGGTATAACTCAGAATAGCGACTTTTCCCGCACCGCCGCTGACCAGCGCCCACTGTGATAATCCCACCATGCCGCACGTTTGTAACAAGGCTATCGCCAACGTATACCTGAACGGGGTCGGGCGCATTCCGCGTCCACGTAGCATCAGGACAATAAATAATAGCAATGCCCCAAAAGAACAACGTAGTGCGGTGAAATCGAATGAACCAATGTAGTGCGTGACCTGTTTCATAGCAATCCAGCTATAGCTCCAGATGAGCGTTAGCGCGATCAGGCCGCCAATGGCCAGCGGATTGCTTTTCCCTGCGGTAGTCATAGTGTGTCCGTTTTGATGATGTTATGGCGCTACTATACCCGGTTTCATGTCACGATACTTTTGTGCAGACACGAGTCGTTATAATTCAGGCGAATAGCCATAGCGCCACAAAAAGCTGCTTGAACAACTGCTCAGATAAAACTACTGTATATAAATACAGTTAATATTGGATGAGTCATTATGTTGTTTCTCAAGCCAGCGGATCTCCGCGAAATCAATACAGCTCCCTTGTTTAGTGACCTTGTTCAGTGCGGGTTTCCCAGCCCGGCTGCGGATTATGTCGAGCGGGGCATCGATTTGAATGAATTGCTAATTCAGCATCCCAGTGCCACGTACTTCGTGAAAGCCGCGGGGGATTCAATGATTGAGGGGGGGATCGATGATGGCGATTTGCTGGTTGTTGACAGTTCGCTGACGGCGGTACATGGCGATATTATTATCACTGCCGTTGATGGTGAGTTCACGGTTAAGCGGCTGCAGCTTCGTCCAACGGTACAGCTCGTTCCAATGAACAGCGCTTATGCACCGATCGTTATCGGTCGTGAAGAATCACTGAATGTATTCGGTGTCGTTACCTATGCCGTGAAGGCTCTGCGCTGATGTTTGCGCTCTGCGATGTAAATTCGTTTTACGCCAGCTGTGAGACCGTTTTCCGGCCCGATCTCTGTGATAAACCGGTGGTGGTTCTCTCAAATAACGATGGCTGTGTTATTGCCTGCAGCGCGGAGGCCAAAAAACTGGGTATCCAAATGGGGGCGCCGTACTTCAAACAAAAAGAGTTGTTCCGACGTTACGGTGTGACGTGTTTTAGCTCAAATTACGAGCTGTATGCGGATATGAGCAGTAGAGTCATGTCCATCCTCGAGGAACTCTCTCCGCGCGTGGAAAGGTATAGTATTGATGAAGCGTTCTGTGACTTGACGGGGGTGAGGAACTGCAGAGATCTTACTGATTTTGGTTGCGAGATGAGGGACGCTATTTTGCAGAAAACGCATCTTAAGGTGGGCGTCGGTATTGCTCAGACCAAAACACTGGCTAAGCTGGCAAATTATGCGGCTAAAAAGTGGCAGGATCAGACGGGCAGCGTGGTCGATCTATCGAATAGCGAGCGCCAACGCAAGCTGATGGCAGCCGTTCCGGTAGATGAAGTCTGGGGCATTGGTCGCCGTATCGGTAAGAAACTGGATGCAATGGGCATTAAAACGGTTTGTGACCTGGCTGAAACCGATATTCGCTTTATCCGCAAACATTTCAGCGTGGTGCTGGAAAGAACCGTACGGGAATTGCGCGGCGAATCGTGCCTGGCGCTGGATGAGTTTGCGCCGGTTAAGCAGGAAATCATCTGCTCAAGGTCGTTTGGTGTACGGCTCACGGATTATAATGCCATGCGGGAGGCTATTTGCACCTATGCTTCACGTGCGGCGGAGAAGTTGCGCGGAGAGCACCAGTTCTGTCGCTTCATTTCTGCGTTTATTAAAACCAGTCCATTTGCCCATAACGAACCTTACTATGGTAACAACGCGTCGGTAAAACTACTGACGCCAACCCAGGACAGCCGGGATATTATTGGTGCGGCGACGCGTTGCCTTGATGCCATCTGGCGAGAGGGGCGGCATTATCAAAAAGCAGGCGTGATGTTAGGGGATTTTTTCAGTTCCGGTGTGGCACAGCTCAATCTTTTTGATGAAAACGTCCCGCGGCATAATAGCGACAAACTTATGGCGGTTCTGGATACGCTTAATGCTAAAAATGGTAAAGGGACGCTCTGGTTTGCCGGACAAGGGATACAGCAACCATGGGCAATGAAACGAGACATGCTCTCACCTCGTTATACGACGAGATACAGTGATTTACTGCGGGTGGGGGATCTCCAGCGGTGTAATGCCACATCTACGATTGCGTGTCTCTGACATTTCGGTAGCATGAAAAAGCAAGATACATATCCTGCCTTTTTCATGCTATTACCCGTTATTTACCTGATAACTCCTTCAAATACAGTGGTGGTTGATACCAACAGTGGCCGCCATAAGCTCGCGTTCAGACCACGGCTTATTCCTTACCAGCCATAAGACATGCCACCGCCAATCACAAAGTTATGCTGTGTATCGTTGGAAACGGACGCTTTAACGACAACGTGCTCTGATGCCCGGGCAGAGAAACCGACAGCCAAAGCTGTTTCGCCATCCGTCGTACCGACACCCGCGCCGACGTTGACGCTCTGAGACTCAATAACCTGAGGTATATTCGCCATTGCTGCGACACCTGCGATGCCAGCGGATGCGCGTTTACGGTTCTGATCCACTTCATTTTTCAACTGACCGAAGTTAGCGTTGGTGTTCTGCTCCAGTGTTTCGATGCGTTGCTCATGATTGGCCAGTTCGTCGGTATGTTTCGCAACCGTCGCGTTGGTCGCTGCACGTTCAGCAGCGGCGTCAGCCAGATACTTGTCGACAGATGCCGTGCGTTGAGCGAACGATGAGGCTGCAACTTTTTGGGACAGGCCTGCTGTCAGCGTCTGGTAATGCGTTGCTTCTGTCTTCACTTCATCGGTGATGGCCTGTTTGTTAGTGGCAACCTGGGCTGCGTCAGCTTTGGTGCCGATTGCCGTTCTGAGCTGGTTATCCGCATCTGTACGATCGGTGATTTCTTTCTGTAATTCACCATCCTGACGCTGCTGATCGGTACTAAAGGCAGTGGTATCAACCTTGTTTTTGAGCGCGTTAGTGTTGTTGTCTGCCGTTTTCTGTGCATTTCCTGCACTTTGCATGGCTTGTGCGATATCGTTACCCTGTTGTAGGTCAACTGCTGCCTGAGCGGTTTTATCCGTATTATAAGTTGGCTTATCGACAAAATTAGCTTGTGACTGCTGGAGTTGAGTGATGGCCTGTTGGTTGGTATTTGCTATGGCAGCAATGCTGTTTGCCTGAGTGACATCGGCTTTATTTGTTGAAAGATCCGCAATAGCACCGTGAAGGTTTTCCAAATCGTACGTTGCGCCATCAATGCCCACAATAGTAATGGTACCGACAGGGTTAGGCGTTTTGGTGAAGGTAGTGACACCATTTGTTGTCGTGCCGATAGCCGCTTCGGCAATTCCAGACAATAGCAGAGAAGAAAGAATAAAAGCAGTAATTAAGTTGGTTTTCATACATGTCATCATTAATATATAAGTGTTTAAGATTGCGTTGAGCGCTGTTTGAACTTCAACGTAAATAAAATTAGATAGAATACTATCTGGCGTTTTTTGATGTTCTCTTGTCCTGTGAGTGAAGCGGCATTTTCAACAGATGCCATATGCAGTGTTTTTATTATTAAAGCTGATGCGCTGAAATAGACCGCTGCGTAGTGAAAACGGTTTTATCATCTCGACTTTGCAGTTTACTTTTCTTTCACATCAGCTGGTTATGATTCCTTTGACGTGAGGTGACCAAGGGCGGTGGATACCTTGACACCTGGCAGGCCATTGATAGTTATTCGATGGTTAAATGTTTCACTGGTTATTATTGTTATGCGATACATAGGGTTGCTTATTAGTTAGTATTTTATTGAGTGAAAATTACCACTGCACCAGATAGAATCAATATTAGAAAGTGTCCAAAATTCTACTTATTTAGAAAATTAAGAATAGTCCCAGAGTTAGTGATTGGGTAATTAAATTATTGGTGCATCGTTTACAATTAATCGTCATTAAATCGTAGCGGCTATTGTGTAAATAGACCCGTTTTAATTCCAGGCATTGCAGGCGCATTACCGGGTAGCAGAGATGTGTGGCGCGGACTGCAAACCTGACGATATGCAGGGTGCTGTAGTCTGCTACAGCGAAACGACAGGGGGATACGCGAGGTGCATTGCTCTTTGTCCCCCTGCTATATCACCGACCTCAGTGACGTTCCAGGTTGCGTGTGAATTGGCGGCTGGTGACAGACTGCACTTTCCAGAGTCCGGTCTCTTTGACCATGCAATCAATGACAATGTGTTTTTGCTTTTTTCCAAACGCTACGTAAACATTAACGCAAACCGGATCCGTATCACCTGCAATGGCGTTGACATTGTCGGGACAGTCATCGCCAATGTATTGTGTCTTGAGAAAAAACAGCATTATAGAAAACCTCATCTTCATAATTTGGATCTTGTGTTTGCCTTAGTTTTTTCATCGTTGATGCAGTAACGTATTTATCAATATCCTTACCGTCGGTAATCGGGAAATTATTATTGTTAATTTGGTTCACGTACCACTTGTTAAATGCAACCGCCTGGTTAACAGGAACGTTGGTACTTACCATTGCAGATGATGCCACCAGCAGCAAAAGCAGTAATTTTTTCATGTCAGTTGTGCCTGTATAGAGTAACGGCGGGCTGGGTTTTCCTGTACTGCGGCCCTGGGTATAAACTGCGCTGAACGAAATCGGAGTACCAGGTCCCCGACCCATCGTAAATACAGGTGTGCCCGTACTGGTTTAGTCCTGGTAAAGTATCAATAACCGCTACTGCTCGAGCGCAATAGCCTTGGTTTTTTGGTGTGCGTGGCTTCGCGCATACGAGACCGTTTCGTGTTTATTCCATGACATATATTTCCCTCAATAATAGAACGAATGGTAAGGGGACATTACGCCAGCAATTAATTGAAAATTGTATTTTATAGTGAGATTTAATTAATCAATATACGTTTTGTTGATGTTTATTTATAATGAATAGTTAAGATGTATGGCATTATATTTAATTATTCATTCTCGAAAATTCCATAGCTAACCGCATTCACGTCGTACTTGCTGTTAAGTCCAGTCTATGGGATTAGCAGATTACACGTATAACGGTGCAGGCGTGGTCGCTGGAGGATTTCGCGTTGCAATGTGCTGTTGATGGTTGAATGGCAAGCGATGAGTAACTTAATCTAACCGACTGATATTAAATAAATCTTATATTTTACAATTATGTAAAAATTCTGATAGTATACCCCCCTATAGTATCTGGAGGGCGTATGCCGCATTCACCTGAAGATAAGAAACGCATTCTCACCCGTGTACGCCGTATCCGCGGCCAGGTTGATGCGCTTGAGCGCGCGCTGGAGTCCGGTGAGCCGTGTCTGGCAATCCTGCAACAAATTGCCGCCGTGCGCGGTGCATCCAATGGCCTGATGGGCGAAATGGTTGAGATCCACCTGAAAGATGAACTGGTCAGCGGGGATACAACCCCAGACCAGCGTGCTGTGCGCATGGCTGAAATCGGCCATCTTCTGCGCGCTTATCTAAAATAACACCATCACCTCGCAATAATGGGAAGAGACAAATGAAATCACGTGCAGCAGTTGCATTCGGCCCCGGTCAGCCGTTAAAAATTGTCGAGATCGACGTCGCACCGCCAAAGAAAGGTGAAGTGCTGGTTAAAATTACCCACACAGGCGTGTGCCATACTGACGCTTTTACGCTCTCTGGCGACGATCCGGAAGGTGTGTTTCCGGCGGTACTCGGCCATGAAGGCGGGGGTATCGTGGTTGAAGTGGGTGAGGGCGTCACCAGTCTGAAACCGGGTGACCATGTCATCCCGCTGTACACGGCAGAATGTGGTGAGTGTAAGTTCTGTAAGTCTGGCAAAACTAACTTGTGTCAGGCCGTACGTGCTACCCAGGGCAAAGGCCTGATGCCGGATGGCACTACGCGTTTCTCATATAATGGCGAACCTATCTATCACTATATGGGTACCAGTACCTTCAGTGAATACACCGTTTGCGCAGAGATCTCGCTGGCGAAGGTTAACCCGCAAGCGCCGCTGGATAAAGTGTGTCTGCTGGGCTGTGGCGTAACCACCGGGATCGGCGCAGTACATAACACGGCGAAAGTGAAAGAAGGCGATACTGTGGCCGTATTTGGCCTGGGTGGCATTGGTCTGGCAGTGATCCAGGGGGCAGTACAGGCGAAAGCTGGGCGTATTCTGGCGGTTGATACTAACCCGGAAAAATTCAAGCTGGCGGGTGAAATGGGCGCGACCGACTTCATCAACCCGAATGATTACGATAAACCGATTCAGGATGTGATTGTTGAGCTTACCGACGGTGGTGTGGACTTCAGCTTTGAATGCATTGGTAACGTAAATGTGATGCGTGCGGCGCTGGAATGCTGTCATAAAGGATGGGGTGAAAGCATCATCATTGGTGTGGCCGGTGCGGGACAGGAAATAAAAACCCGTCCGTTCCAACTGGTAACCGGACGCGTGTGGCGCGGGTCGGCGTTTGGTGGTGTGAAAGGGCGTACGCAGCTGCCTGGAATGGTTGAAGATGCGATGAGCGGGAAAATCCAGTTGGACCCGTTTATTACCCATCGCTTACCGCTGGAGCAGATCAACGAAGCGTTTGATTTAATGCATCAGGGTAAGTCCATTCGTACCGTTATCCACTTTGGCGATAACTGATTCATTGGCCAGCGGAATTTACCGCTGGCACTTTCCTGAATTTCTTTGAATGATGTTGTGAAAGTGTGACGAATCTTGCGCTTTTCACGGTAAGCAAACTTTATGAATTGCCGATGACTATCTAATGGGCGTGTTTTCACGCATAAACCCTACAAGAGAGTCGACGGTCATGGACAATACAATATCGATGCAAGCCCAGAATAAACTGGGCTTTCTGCATCAAATCAGACTGGTTCCGCTGTTTTCCTCCATTCTCGGTGGCATCCTTCTGCTGTTTGCTTTGAGTTCCGGGCTGGCAAGCTATTTTCTTATGCAGGCCGATCGCGATCAGCGCGATGTGACCGATGAGATTCAGGTCAGGATGGGGTTATCTAACAGTTCTAATCACCTACGCACAGCCCGTATCAATATGATCCACGCCGGCGCAGCGAGTCGCATTGCCGAAATGGACGATATGAAGGCCAATATCGCAGAGGCGGAAAAACGCATTAAGCAATCTCAGGATGGTTTTACTGTCTATATGTCTCGCGTGGTGAAAACGTCGGAGGACGAAGCCTTAGATGCTGAACTGAGCGCCAGTTTCAAAGCATACATCGACGGCCTGCAGCCTATGCTGAAATATGCCAGAAACGGGATGTTTGAAGCGATTATCAACCATGAAAATGAACACGCCAGGCCACTGGATACGGCTTACAACAAGGTGCTGCTG
The DNA here is from genome assembly GCF_028069755.1 of Citrobacter sp. Igbk 16. NCBI lineage: Bacteria > Pseudomonadati > Pseudomonadota > Gammaproteobacteria > Enterobacterales > Enterobacteriaceae > Citrobacter > Citrobacter sp. Igbk 16. The sequence continues at coordinate 43,449 of NZ_JANEWJ010000003.1, forward strand.
AAGGCCATAGAAATTCGTACCGCAAGAGCCAACCAGCTCAGCGAGCAGGCCCACCATCGTACCCAACTCGGTATGGCCTTTATGTTAGGTGCATTTATTTTGGCACTGGTGTTAACCGTGATGACGTTTGTTGTCCTGCGCCGTACCGTGATTCATCCACTGTTGCGCGCGGCCCAGCGTATTGAGCAAATTTCTGTGGGCGATCTGACCATGCGGGATGAACCCACCGGGCGCAGTGAGATTGGTCGTCTGAGTCGTCATCTTCAGACGATGCAACATTCACTGGAGAAAACCGTAGGCACGGTACGTCAGGGGGCGGAAGAAATCTATCGCGGCACCAGTGAAATCTCGGCGGGTAATACGGATCTGTCATCACGTACCGAAGAACAGGCCGCGGCGATTGAACAAACGGCGGCCAGTATGGAAGAACTGACTGCGACGGTGAAACAAAACGCCGACAACGCACACCATGCCAGTAAACTGGCGGAAGATGCCTCCGGCAAAGCCAGTCGCGGTGGACAGATGGTCTCGGGCGTGGTGAAAACCATGGGGAATATCTCGACCAGCTCGAAAAAAATCTCTGAAATTACCGCTGTCATCAACAGCATTGCCTTTCAGACCAATATTCTGGCGCTGAATGCGGCGGTGGAAGCGGCGCGAGCAGGAGAGCAAGGGCGTGGATTTGCCGTCGTCGCCAGTGAAGTTCGCACGTTGGCAAGCCGCAGCGCCCAGGCAGCGAAAGAGATTGAAGGATTGATCAGTGAGTCAGTGCGGTTGATTGACCAGGGGTCCGGTGAGGTTGTGGCTGCGGGTAATACCATGACGGATATTGTCGATGCGGTAAAACGTGTCACCGATATTATGCTGGAAATTGCAGCGGCCTCTGATGAACAGAGCCGGGGTATCGTGCAGGTAAGCCAGGCGATTTCAGAGATGGATAAAGTGACGCAGCAGAACGCCTCTCTGGTGGAAGAAGCGTCGGCCGCCGCGGCATCGCTGGAAGAACAGGCCGCACGTTTAACTGAAGCCGTTGGCACGTTCCGCCTGCAGGGCACCAGTGCGATAAAACGAGTGGCAGCCGTTGTTAATCCAGTAGCTTCATCACCACGGTCAAGTGCGATAAATACGGATAATTGGGAAATTTTCTGATAGGTCAGCAATCCGGTAATTCGGTTCTTTGAATTACCGGGTGACCCGCTTACTTATAGGTTGCGCCGATGACCCCCGTGGCTTGGAACGCACCAGGGGTATAATTATCACAGGTACGGTTATTACTGGCTGAAGTACAGGTGAGCAATGCCGCCATGGGAATATCTTTCGAGGAAACGATACCGCCAAAAGGAACATCAGCATAAGAAGATACGTCATTAGCCGAGAGGTATTTTCTCGGTGAGTCCTCCCAGGAAATCGCAACGCCTCGACCACTCGCAGCAGATGTTCCGGTGAGGGTATTGGCGAGAATTGATAAGTTAGAGTCGTCGTATGTTGCCTTCGTAGACGTGAGCTTTAGGGTAACACTCGAAGCGTTAACGCAATTGCTGTTTTTTAAGGTAAATGTTTTGCGCGGTTTTTCATTACCAACATCACCAAAATCGATCGTAGTAGGAGAGACGGACAAATTGCAGGTTGGCGTAGTAAATTTAACGGTGAAAGAGGACGCGTTTACGTTAATTCTCAGTTTTTCTTTGTCACCGTTATCAAGCGAACCCGCACGGAATGTTCCGATTAGGCCTGTTTGAGTGGGATGAGCATCACCAACCGCCGTCACTGTACCGTATTGCCAAATTTCAATTGTTGCGTATATAGACGTGTCATCGTTATTACCACTAAAATCCAACAAGCGAACTTCTGATGTTGAATCAGGCACATATGCTTTATAAGAAGACCCTCTACTCGGATCTGTAATGTTAACTGAATAGTAAATCCCTGAGATATTTGTCGGCCAGAAAACTCTGTAATACGAATATCCGGTTCCTTGATAAGTGCCGGATTTCACACCTGCCGTATTTGAAGCATCCGTCCATCCATACCAATCTGCACCATCATTCCCGGTACCGCACTCAAGAAGAGCAACCCTAATTTTGGGGAAGCTACCTAATAAAGTGAGTGCGGTATTTGATGGATTAAAATTAGATACAGTGAATGTACCTGCACTAAGAATTTGAGATTGATTATCAGGTTGGAAACTACATTCGTAAGCAAGTGCGGGGCGGACACAAACGCTTAATATTAGCAATCCGGTAGCAACAATTAAACGCATAACCACTGGGCTCATAGTTACTAATCTCTGTTTAATAGTCATTTATAACTCACGCTAATTTGCACCTGGCTTAATACACCGCCGGGTGTGACTGGTTTTGCGGCATTCACCCTTTGATATCGAGCTTTAAAGGTATAATCGGTATCGGTATCAGAACCAATATAATTGGTGAAGTTGATGGCCGAGGTGTTGTCACTCTTGAGGACATTAACATTTGCGCTGCTAAAAACCACTACCCCGACATTGCCTGCCGCCGTTGATGCCGTTACCTGTCCCGTAGGGCCGGTATATTCATTCGGGAATATCTGGTTGCCGTTGAGTTGCGCTTTTTGCGGCTTAAAGCTTAACACCAGCGTTTTGGCGACGGAACCGGAGTCACAGCGCGCGCTGACCTTCAACGACTGTGTCGGCACATTGCCCACTTCGGTAGCCGATAAGTTGGCCCATGCGCCACCGGCAGCAAACTCACTCGCCTCTACGTCGCCTAAATTAACGTCGGAGGCGGCAATATCACAACTACCGGTGACGACTTCTGCCTTTACCGTTAAGACATTGGTGTTGGTACTGGTCTCGGCCCATAACGGCGTGGATATCAGTAATAAGACTGCTGGTATAAATTTCATGCTGGCTCCTACTGATAGGTCGTGGTGAATGTTAATGTCGCACTGTATATCCCTGAAGTCTGAGGCGTGCCTGGATAAGATGTTGGGCGTAGAAATAGGGACAATGGCAACTTGCCGTTGCTGCGCTCTGTGCTGCTCCAGGTTATTTTTTCAGTATTGTTTACGCCGAGTGGCAACGGCGTATTTAGATTGCTGGTTCGATACAGCACGCCTGCCACGCCCACCTTGCCACCTTTCATTTCTGTAGGATATCCGTTCCATGAAGAACTGGCCTTTGGTAAGGTTTGCATCCAGTTCAGCGTCTGCGCTGTTTTCGTTCCGGACTTCGTGATATAGCAATCACTGTATTCCAGAGAAAAATCTTTCCGGGTATTGCTACCCTGAGCTTCTATTTCAGCCCATGTTAATACGCCAAAATCGATAGTTTGGTTCACCGCTTTGCTTGAACCGACAACAATATTGACGGAGCAGGTTGTGGCGAGCAAATTGGCCTTAAAGTTGACCGTGACATCCGCTGCAAAGAGTGACGGACTGCATATTAGAAAAGATACAAGCATTACCTGGCGCATAAACTATTTCCCGGCTCCTGGCATCTGACACGCTAACGTATCCAGACGGATTGATTTTCCTATCATCGCGGGAGCATCGGGGATTTGATAGGTTACATCGCAATAACTTGCCGCGTCGCTTCCCCAAATAACCTTCAAACTGCCACGTTGATCGATACCGCGTAAAAAGGCGCGGCCCGCCTGACCCATTGCGCCAACGGATTCACCTTGTTCATTGAGAATATTCGCGCCCAATGGAATGAAACTGTTATCACTACGTCTGAGCGTGACAAATACCGACTGACCTTGCTGGGTGGCGAAGGTGACTTTCACCACTGCGCCATCGCGCGGAACCACGGCAGCCGAGGTGTTTTTCACTTCAACGTCCGCCTTGATGGTGCTGAGATCCAGTCCGACGGTATTCTCGGCATAAGGCGAAAGACTGGTAGCGACGGCATATCCTGCGCTGTCAATCTCGCCATACCCATTGCTGGTGGTAGCGCCATCAGCACCTTTCGCTTCAATAAGGGCGATGGCGCTTTGTGAGTTGACATTGCCCGGTAAGAGCGTCAATCCACCGCTGTGTAACAGCACACCGCCGTTATTGTTTAAGGAATACTGCTGGTTATGTTTTTTATCGACCGTAGCGGAAACACTGGTTGCCCCATGCGCGCCGTTATAGGTGGAATACCCACTTACGGAATAGGTATCCTCTCCCTGGCTGTTCTGGTTAGCGGTGGTACTGAGGCTGTAGTTCCATCTACTATTGCTACTGTTGCCGCTGGCTGTACTGGTGAAACCGTTGTTGCCGCCAAAGTCGGTATTAGCGCTGAGGTTCAAACTGGAGAAGGCCGGTTGATCGTTCTGAGCATTACTACCAAAAGGAATACTCAACCCAACGTACAGGCTGTCATCTTCATCACCCCATTCGGTATAACTGCGCTGCAGCGAGATATTCCACGAGATGGAGCGGAATGTATTGCTGTAGCCCAGCGAATATTGAGACGTTTTGTCAGCGTTACCCCAATAACTCGTCCAGGTGCCGCTGAGATAAAATGCGCCGTAATTTTCGCCGTTAAGGGTAATGGGTTGATTGATGTTAGCCTCTAGCTCATTTTTAGAATGGCTGTAGTTGCTGCGATACGCATCGTTAGGGTTAGTATCGTGATCGTCGCTATAGCTATCGATACTCTTTTGCAAAGAGATGGTGTCATTAAGCGAGAGATAGTCTTTGGTACTGTAACGATAGGCGCTAAAGCTGAAATTGGTCTGTGTTGCCTCCAGGACGTTACTGTAGCTTAAACGGTAACTCTGTCCTTGCAGGACACCAATATCATCAAGTGACGCACGAGAGTGGATAACATCGACTGCGATGGCGCCAAGACGGGTATTCATAGCAAGACCCAGCATCCCAGCCAGGTACTCGTTTTCCATTGACTGTATGCCGCCATATAGCGTGAAAATATCGCTCAATCCATAATTACCGTTGGTGGTGAGCACCCACGGGGAATCATCGTCGCCGTCATCATCTAATGCCCCAACGGCAAAATCCCAGTCGACTTCACCTTTAGTCATTAATTGCGCGACCGATGCATACGGCACGGTAAACATGCGTTTTGAGCCATCAGCCTCTTCTACGGTAACGTCGAGGTCAGCGCCGTTGATTGCTAAATAATAATCCTTCAGGGCAAAAGGACCTGGGGGAACGGTGGTTTCATAGATGATGCGCGACTGCTGTCGTACGGTAATTTTAGCATTACTGTTAGCTATGCCGTTGATGACCGGGACGTATCGGCCATCATGGGGATCCATTCGTTTGTCGTTATAAAGGTGTACGCCTTTAATGCCGATACTATCCAGCACTTCGCTACGAGAGGTCACCTGGCCCAGTTCCATTTGCGCACGGATGGACGGTAAATCGCGTGCCAGATAGAGGTCGTAGTTGTCCCAGGTTGCGCTCTCGTCTTTTGTCCAGTTCAGCGCGCCGCTGGAGCGTAACCGCCATGATCCCAGATTGAGACCGTAGCCAAGCCCCAGATAACCACTGTCAGAGGTACTGCCCTCATTTTCACTGTGATAGCCGCTGAAACTCCAGTTCAGTATTGCTGCAGGTATCCCGGCATCCCAACGAGCAGGGTTAACATAACCCGCCGGGTGGCTGACGAGAAACAGCTGTGGAATGGTGAGCATCAGGATCTGCGAGTTGGGATCGTAACTCACGCTGGATGAGGGGTAATAGTCTGCCAGCATGTAGCATTGTGATTCACCTTCGTCTGCATTTTCCGTGGGGAGTTTGCTTACATCGACGTTCGCTTCGTCGAGCACTTCACGCGTCAGACAGGGAGACGCGTTTGGGGTATGATTATCAATAAACTGGATCTTTGTAGTCTGTTGTTGCTCACCGTTAATCCATATAGATACGGTATAAATACCCGGTTTCACCGGGTTGCCGCGCGCATATTGCGATACGTCGATTGTCGATTTTTTACCTGCGTTGCCGAAGATAAAGTCATCGTTGAATTCAATGTAGTTATCGTCAGCGAATCCTGTCTGACAAATCACTAACAATACCCATACAGAGGTAGCAAGACGGCGTTTTGACATCGACATTAGGGCAATCCTTGCGCGAATTTTACTCTTTTCCTGTTGCGTCGACGTTACCACCGTAATCATTGACAGCAGTCCATGACACGGATTCAAAACGCGGGGTAGTGAGTGATTTCACTTTATAGCTTGCGCTGGAAAAGGGGGCGACCATATCGGGTTCAATGCTGTATTTTTTACCCGCAGAGATAATCTTCGCACCGACCAGCGAGACAAAGTAAGGGGAGTCATTTTTCGCCGTCGCCCAGACTTGTTTGCCCTTGTTTGCCAGACTCCATTTCAGATGTTGAATGGCCTCGTCAGGCGAACCAGGGAGGGTGGCCGGGCGGTAAAATACTTTGATACGCGTTTTAAGCGCAATTTGCAGTTGATTTGATTTGGCTGCATCTTTGTTTTTACCGGGGATTTCAAGCGCGTTAAACCAGTAAACACTTTCACGGTCGGAGGGCAAAGGCTGACCATCCCAGTTTAAGCGTACGGTTAGTCCTTGTTTGGGATCGACGCGGCTTACCGGTGGAGAAGCGATAAAAGGGATATCTAAGGTTTGTGGATCAACATCTTCACGGCCATCATCTAACCATGACTGTATTAATAACGGTTGCTGGCCCTGGTTAACCATTTTAATTAATGCTTCTTTGGCATTAGAAAGATAAATAACACGAGTTGCATTAATTACCAGACTGGCGGTAGCCGAATAACTGAACGAAATGGCTGATGAAAACATAATCATCATGAATGTTTTTTTTGAAATCATATTATTCGTGTCTAATGTTAATGACTGCAACCCCAAATTGATAAGGTTGCAGTAGGGTTGTTAAGCTTTTAAAAATTATTAAGGGTAGGTTGTTGTAAAGGTGGTGTTTGCTTTAACTTGCCCAACTTGTGGGGTGCCGGAACCTGAATAGATATAGCCAACGGTGTAGTCAAATACTGCCCCGTTATCGGCATCATAATCGGCTTCAGACTGCGGCGTTGCAGAGTTGAAATCGATGACAGTATTCGTTTTGGTATCTTCTACCTGGAAGCCTGCATCTTTATCACCCGCAGCAACAATGTTTAACAAGGCGTTGGTTGTGCTATTAAAATTGCCTGTTGTTGAGAATTGCCCCTTTACTTTACCGCCAGCAGGTGCTGTTGCGCAGTTTTTAACGGTAATCTGGAAGTTGGTTTTCATCACTGGATTAGTGACGGCGGCTTGCATTACTGGAACAGTGACATCGCGAAGTTGAACTTCTTTTGATGCGGAAACGCCATCAATGCTGACATCACAGGTCGATGCTGTAATATTCCCTACAAAATCGATATTTGCTGCGTCAGAATCAGCTGCCTGTACCTGAAAAGTTACACCTGCGACCAGAGCCGCTGCCACACTTAAATAAGTAAAAGATTTCATGTTATTTTCCTTAATAACAAATTAGATGACGTAAGGATTATATGGATCCGGTTTATAGTTGAACAGTAGATGAGAAAGGGTGATTCTTTTTTGAGCGTTTATTTAGGGGGGATTAGTAACAGCTTAATGTACTCTATGTTATACAATATATTAAATTAATATTTATTGTTTCTTTATGAATTTTAAAAGAAAATTTTCAGATCTGCGGATTATTCTGGAGGATGTCATCAGATATTGTTCGCTGAAAATACCCACTAAAGTAAGTATATCTTAATTTACTTGTAAGAAAAGGTGCGGTTTATTGGATGTGTTTCGCGAATGTTTTGCTGCACTTTTACGTAGGCAGGACTTGTCGGTAACGACAGGTCTGCCTAAATAATCAAAATGGTACGGTTTTGCGTATTGCGGCAATGAGGACTTGCGCTGCGGAGGGTAATTGCACGTCCACGCGGGTAAGTATCCCAATGGGCTCTCCCGCACCATGCGTAGGTACCGGTAATGACACCAGCGTTGCCTGGCGTAAATCTTCCCGCACTGCGCCTGAAGGCACAAACCAAACATAGTCGTAATCCACCGTCAGTTGCCGGGAAAGCGATGCTGACAGCGTTTCGATACATCCAGAGGGCATTTTACAACCCTGGCTTTGCAGCAAGGCTTCCGCGTGCTGTCGTGGGGCTGTCCCTTTGGGGGACACCACGACAGGCCATTCCATTACCCGACTCAGTGTGATGGTCTCTTGCAACAGCGGGTGATTAGGTCGCACAACCAGCTTGAGCGATTCGAGAAATAACAGTTCGTAGTTCAGACCAACCATCAATTCCGGATCGGCCATACGGCCAATACCGAGGTCGATCTCCCCGGATTTTAAGCCAGCCAGAATCATGGGATTACTCATGGTGGCAACCTGCAACGTTGTTTCCATTTGCTGCTTGTGATACTGACCAATTACTGCAGGCAGAATACCCAATGCAGCTGTTGGCAAGGCACCAATACGAACAACATCAGTCTGCGACTCTTCACGATGATTTAATGCCTGGCCGGCAGTGTTGAGTGCATCAAGCACTCTTACCGCATGGGTAAGAAACTGTTCGCCGGGCAAGGTTAACTGTGCACCAAGACGACCGCGTTCAAAGAGTCGGGTTCCGGTCAGTTGCTCCAGTTCGTTCAGCGTTTTGGAGAGGGCTGGTTGACTCAGGTTAAGGGTTTCGGCCGCGCGCCCCAAAGTTCCCTGTTGGGCAACGGCGACAAAAGTATGAAGATGGCGCAAGCGAATGCGCTGATTGAACAGAACATTTTTTTCCATAAGCGATGTTAAAAACAGAGCCGTATCGGTGACAAGTGAAGTTGTTTGTTTTTGATAACTTGATAGCAAAATATTATTAACATTTAACGCCTTTTACTTACAACTGATTTATTTTGCTTATGTTTTGTACAGTGTGACCGCGTGGTGGGATCATGGAAGGGAATGTAGCCAGTCGTTATACTCTGACAATTGTTCGCTTTTTCATCATTCATCATCACAGGGCACTGACCAATGATCCATGTAATAGGACACCTTAACCCCGATAGCGATGCCATTTGCACCGCGGCAATGACAGCTCGCTGGCTTACGTTACGAGGCCAGCAGGCGACGGCATGGCGTGCGGGGGAACCTAACCGTGAAACGCAATTTATCTTTGCGCATGCAGGATTGGACATGCCCGAACGACTCACGTTTCCGCTGACCGATCTGGATGTTTGGGTGGTAGATTTCACCGAACCGACACAAGGACCAGAATCGCTGCCTGAGAGCAATGTCGTCGGTATCATCGACCATCATCGACTCGGCGGATTAGTGACACGTCTTCCTCCGGAGGTTTGGGTTAAGCCTGTTGGCAGCTGTGCGACGCTGTTGTGGCAACTGATGACGGATGACGAGCGCAGCCAGGTGTCGTCTGCGGAGGCTGTTTTGCTACTGGGGGCTATTTTGAGTGACACTGTCACGCTTCGTTCGCCTACTACCACGCCGGATGACAGCCAGGCGGTGGGGGCTCTGGCCCAAAAAACGGGTGTGGATCTGGACGCTTTCAGCCGTGATCTGCTGTCGGCCAAAACCAGCGTCGAAGGCATGAGTGCCCGTGAACTGCTGCATAAAGACATTAAAACGTTCACCATTCATGGGCATAAAGTCTGCGTGGCGCAACTCGAGCTGTATGCACTGCGCCAGGTTGACGGTGTGCTGGACGATCTCCGCGAGGAGATGACCCGTTATGCCGAGGAAAATCAAGCTGCTCTGGTGGTACTGATGCTGACGGACATCAATCTTGGCGATACCAGTCTGTGGTTCGCTGGCTCTGAGTTGTCAGAGTTACCGCAACCCTGCAAGGTCGAAGGCATGCTCAGTCGTAAAAAACAGATGCTGCCATGGCTGGAAAGCCATTTAAAAGCACGTCAGTAAGTTTTGGTTCACTGTCCTGGTGGGAGGGGGAATTTATGCGGGATCACAGTTTGTAAATTCTTCCCACCGGACTCAGCGGTGTTTTCTACACTCCAGGTAATATTCACTGGAGGCATGACATTATGGCGAACACCATCACGGCAGATGAGATTCGGGAACAATTTTCGCAGGCAATGTCAGCAATGTACCAGCAGGAAGTCCCGCAGTACGGCACGTTGCTGGAACTTGTCGCTGATGTGAATCTGGCGGTACTGGAAAATAATCCGACGCTGCATGAAAAACTGGCCAATGCGGATGAACTGGCACGGCTCAATGTTGAACGCCATGGGGCTATCCGGGTCGGTACTGCGCAGGAGTTGTCTACACTGCGGCGGATGTTTGCCATTATGGGCATGTATCCGGTCAGCTATTATGATCTTTCCCAGGCGGGCGTCCCCGTCCATTCCACGGCGTTTCGTCCCATCGACGATGCCTCGCTTTCGCGCAACCCGTTTCGGGTATTTACGTCACTATTACGCCTCGAATTAATCGAGAACGTGGTATTGCGCCAGCAGGCAGCGGACATCCTCGCAAAGCGTGATATTTTCACGCGTCGTTGTCACGAATTGCTGGATGAGTTTGATGCACAGGGCAGTTTCACACCCGCACAAGCCCAGGAGTTTGTGAATGAAGCACTGGAAACGTTCCGTTGGCATCAACACGCCACCGTAGATGAGCAAACGTATCATGCCTTGCATAACGAACATCGACTGATTGCAGATGTGGTCTGTTTTCCCGGGTGCCATATCAACCACCTGACGCCGCGCACGCTGGATATTGATCGGGTACAGTCGATGATGCCGGAATGCGGGATTACACCGAAAATTCTCATTGAAGGCCCACCACGGCGCGAGGTGCCCATCTTGCTTCGCCAGACCAGCTTTAAGGCGCTGGAAGAGCCGGTGTTGTTTGCCGGCGAAATGCGTGGAACGCACACCGCGCGTTTTGGCGAAATTGAGCAACGTGGTGTGGCGCTGACGCCAAAGGGCCGGGCGTTGTACGACGAACTGTTGAGTAAAGCGGGGACCGGGAAAGATAACCTGACGCACCAGCTGCATCTTCAGGACGTGTTTAAGGCATTCCCGGACAGCGAGTTTCTGCTGCGCCAACAGGGACTGGCCTGGTTCCGTTATCGCCTGACGCCGTCGGGCGAAGCGCATCGCCAGGCTATTCGCCCGGATGACGATCCTCAACCGCTCATCGAGCGGGGCTGGCTGGTTGCTCAGCCCATCACCTACGAAGATTTCTTGCCGGTGAGCGCTGCAGGGATTTTCCAGTCTAATCTGGGTAATGAAACACAGGCGCGCAGCCACGGTAATTCCAGCCGCGATGCCTTTGAACAGGCGCTGGGCTGCGCGGTATATGATGAGTTTGTGTTGTATCAGGAGGCAGAAGAGCGCAGTAAACGGCGGTGTGGTTTGCTTTAACGGAATTTACACGGGATTCGGCCTGTTCTCATCGACATAAAATATTTTCGATTTTGTACAGATAATCGGCGACCAACAATTGGATTATTAATGAATTTTGTCTAGAGTGAGCGGTCAGAAATGTGCACTCTCTTGCCGCAGATTTTGACCGGCGCGGGACCATTTACACGACCAGAAGGACTCACTTTCAGGCATGAATCGCAGACGATTTATTAAAGGTTCAATGGCAGTGGCCGCCGTGTGCGGAACCAGTGGTATTGCATCACTCTTTTCCCGCGCCGCCTATGCGGCAGAGTCTGACATTGCAGACGGAAAAACCGTACGTTTTGATTTTTCCGTTCTGCAGTCGATGGCCCATGATTTAGCACAGAAGCCGTGGGGCGGTGCGCCGCGCGCATTGCCGGATACGCTGGCGAAACTGACGCCGCAGGCTTACAACAGTATTCAGTACGACGCAGAACAGTCACTGTGGAACAACGTTGAAAATCGTCAGCTTGACGCGCAGTTCTTCCATGTGGGAATGGGCTTCCGTCGCCGCGTACGCATGTTCTCGGTTGATGACAGTACGCATATGGCGCGTGAGATCCATTTCCGTCCGGAGCTTTTCAAGTACAACGATGCCGGTGTGGATACCAAACAGCTGGAAGGGCAAACTGACCTCGGTTTTGCCGGTTTCCGCGTGTTCAAAGCGCCTGAACTGGCTCGTCGTGATGTAGTGTCCTTCCTGGGAGCCAGCTATTTTCGCGCCGTAGATGACACCTATCAGTACGGTTTGTCGGCGCGTGGTCTGGCGGTCGATACGTATACCGACAGCAAAGAAGAGTTTCCTGACTTCACCGCATTCTGGTTCGAAACGGTTAAACCGGGCGCCACTTCATTTACTGTTTATGCACTGCTCGATAGCCCAAGTGTGACTGGCGCGTTTAAGTTTGTGATCCACTGTGAGAAAACGCAGGTGATCATGGATGTGCAAAATCATGTCTATGCGCGTAAAGACATCAAGCAACTCGGCATTGCGCCGATGACCAGCATGTTCAGCTGTGGTAACAATGAACGCCGGATGTGTGACACCATTCACCCGCAAATTCATGACTCTGACCGTCTGGCGATGTGGCGAGGCAATGGCGAGTGGATCTGCCGTCCGCTGAATAACCCGCAAAAACTGCAGTTCAATGCCTACACCGATAACAACCCGAGAGGGTTTGGCTTACTGCAGCTCGATCGTGACTTCTCTCATTACCAGGACATCATGGGTTGGTACAACAAGCGGCCAAGCCTGTGGGTTGAACCACGAAACCAGTGGGGTAAGGGGACCATTGGTTTAATGGAGATCCCGACTACCGGTGAAACGTTGGATAACGTCGTCTGCTTCTGGCAGCCGGATAAAGCAATCAAAGCCGGTGACGATCTGGAATTCAAATATCGCCTGTACTGGAGCGCACAACCACCGGTACGTTCGCCGCTGGCCCGTGTGATGGCAACCCGCACCGGTATGGGTGGCTTCCCGGAAGGATGGGCTCCGGGCGAACATTATCCAGAAAAATGGGCACGACGTTTTGCCGTTGATTTCGTGGGTGGTGACCTGAAAGCGGCAGCGCCAAAGGGAATTGAACCGGTCATTACGCTCTCCAGCGGCGAAGCGAAGCAGATTGAAATTCTCTACGTGGAGCCTATCGACGGCTACCGAATCCAGTTTGACTGGTATCCAACGTCTGATTCAACCGACCCGGTCGATATGCGCATGTTCCTGCGCTGCCAGGGCGATGCTATCAGTGAAACCTGGCTGTATCAGTACTTCCCGCCTGCACCGGATAAACGTCAGTACGTTGACGACCGTGAAATGCGTTAATTGCTCTTCTGATGGCTCTCCTTCCGGGGAGCCATTGCTGAAACCTCTACCGTAACAATCTGTACACTATTTACTCGATCCTGTTCGCATTTTTCCCTGACCTAACCGGGTAAGCTGATCATGTGTATTTCTTATACACATTCTTTACCACTAACAGGGAGAAAGTATGTTTCCAGAATACAGAGACCTTATTTCCCGACTGAAATCCGAGAATCCTCGTTTTCTGTCCTTATTCGAAAAACACAACAGCCTTGATCATGAGATTTCCAGACTGGAAGGTTCGGATGGTCGGGGATACAGTTTGGACATTGTTCGTCTTAAGAAACAGAAACTCCACCTGAAGGAAGATTTGCTCAAAATTTTGCAAAGAGAGAGTGTCAGTGAGAGCTAAATAGTACTGTGCTCACTGTGTAAAAGGGCTTCCAGCGAGAAAAGGAAGCCCTTCCTGTTTTAGGCGTTAATCGACCATCACACGTTTGTTTGTCGCCCCCCAGAGGATCGACATTTCAGTGAACAGCGCGCCGCTAATTTCTTCGACTTCTTCTGCGCTCACCTGCGCATTTCCCTGTTTTCCGAATAACACCACTTCATCGCCGGATGTAACCTGCGGTAGATCGGTCACATCAACAATCACGGTATTCATGGATGTTTTACCCAGCACAGGAACCCGCTGGCCGTGGATCAGTACGTGCCCCGCGTTACTGAACACACGACGATATCCATCAGCATAACCCGTCGGAATATTGGCAAGAACGGAATTACGTTTAAGGGTATAGGTTCTGTCATACCCGACGGTATTTCCTTTGGGGTAATGGTTTACCGACGCGATTGCGGATTTAAACGTCATGACGCGTTTGTATTCGGTGCTGGCAATGGTATCGCCATAAAAAATACCGCCAACACGCACCATGTCGAGCCAGGATTCAGGAACGGTCAGGGTGGCGAACGTATTCGCGACATGCAGGGTGACATCTTCGCGCTTAAGCCCGGTAATATTGAGTACCTGGGCCGATTGCGTATTGAAACGGGCCAGATCGCGTTTCACCACCGCCGCATCTTCTTCCGGGAAATGCGACATGATGCCAACAATTTTCAGACCGGGTAACGCGGAAATAGCGCGGGCCTCTTCCAGACCTGACGCGGTGCTGACTTCCAGACCGTTTCGTGACATACCGCCAGAGTTCAGAGCTAGATGGATACGAATCGTTTTCCCTTTCTCCAGGGCAATTGCACTCAGTCGTTTAGCCATATCCAGATTACCAATCAGCTCTTCGGTATCAAAATCCGCCGCCTGGCGCATCTCTTTTTCCGTCGCGTTGCGAACGCGCATTAGCTGCGATGTATAACCTGACTGACGAACGGTGCTAATTTCCTCGTTGCTGGCGATGCCAATACACTGCACACCGTTTTGCATCATCACCGGCGTAACCAGTGAGAGATCGTGGCCATACGCATCGCCTTTAAGAATGGCGCACATCCGGGTTTTGTCTCCCAACAGTTGCTGAACTTTATGAATGTTATATTCCAGCGCGCTACGAGAAATTTCCAGCGTGGTATTATCCACAACCTGCTGTTTGTTTACGGCAAAGGGGACAGGCCCCGCTTGCGTGGTGGGGACGGGTTGGTGACAGGCGGTAATCAGTAAAAGCGGAATAAGTGCTAAACGACCCAAAGGTGCTGCCATGCTTGCTCCTTAGCAATAGAATGAAAGTGTTGTTGTCATCATTACGGCCTATCCATGTATCGGATAACCGGACATCCAGAGTAACGACTTCCGCACCAGAGATTGTTTCTAAGTGATTGCTGTGACAGCATAAAAATATGACCTCCCCGGCGATAAACAGATTAATATCGGCTACTGCCAGTCAGAAATTCCCCGTTTACAATCGCAAAGGAGATAAACATGTCAGAAATTATTACCGTCAGTGACACGCTGGAACTGCGGGCAGTGGAAGAACAACACGTCACGCCTTTGCATCAGTTGGTGCTCAAAAATAAAGTTTGGCTCCAGCGGTCGCTGAACTGGCCGCAGTTTGTCGAATCTGAGGACGATACGCGTAAGAATGTGCAGGGGAATATGATGTTGCACCAGCGTGGCTACGCCAAAATGTTCCTTATCTTCAAACAAGGTGAAGTGGTTGGTGTTATCTCGTTTAACCAAATAGAACCGTTGAACAAAGCGGCTTATATCGGCTACTGGTTGGATGAAGTTCATCAGGGGCAGGGTATTATGTCCCGGTCGCTACAGGCATTGATTCATCATTATGCTCAGCGTGGCGAGATCCGTCGGTTCATTATTAAATGCCGCGTGGATAACCTGGAAAGCAACCAGGTGGCGCTGCGCAACGGTTTCCAGCTGGAAGGATGTTTAAAGCAGGCGGAGTTTCTCAATGATGGCTATCACGATGTGAATCTCTATGCCCGTATCATTGATAGCGTTTCAGAATAAACCGGCGAGGGGGGTGCGCGTAATACGCTGTTCGCCGTTGATAACTTTTGGCCCGCGCAGATGGATTGCATCGCCATCAAAGGCTTCAACGTGGGCCTGACCGGTTATCTCAATATGATGCTCGATCAGCACTTCCCCCAGAATACAGGCGTGACCTTCAATCAGGATGTGACCATCCAGCAAGAGTGGCCCGCCGCGTAATTTTGCATGCCCCCCGACCAGCACATGGTGTTTCAGGACACAGTTACCTTCAACCACCGCATGCTCAGCCACTTGTGAGCTATAGCGCAGGGTCGGTATCGCATCTTCATCGGTGCCAGCGATGATGCGGGCGTTACCGTATACCTTCGCACAATCGCAGATCCAAACGTTATTTTCCTCATTACCCTCGATGCGAGCACAATCAAAAACTTCGGCGCGGTGTTCAATAAAGGCGTAGTCAATGGTCGCATCGCCATAGATCTGCACCTGATGCACAATGCGTGAGTGGTTTACGGTTGCGCGATCATATATTTGTAGGGGCTGGTCACTTTCACGGGTTAACCCTTTGGCGGCGATGACTTCGGAGCCTCCCAGAACACGTGCATCACCCGACAGAAGACACTCGCCACGTACAACAGAGTCCTGAATGGTGACGTTGTCACGTATTTGTGCGCCATGGCTAATTTCAGCCCGATCTATCCATACGGCACCGCCAATCTGTGCGCCTTCTCTGACCACGCTGGCCTGCGTAATACGGGCATTTCCTGAAATGGTTGCCCCCGCAAATGCCATCGCATTCACATCGTAAATCCAGCAATTACCGCACTGCGCCAGTACGGCTTCATCATCAATCCAGCCTCCAGGCGTGCCAGCCGGAACATCATTAAAATCAATCAGTGCAATTATCTGGCGTAGTAATACGCTTCTTTTGTTGCCATTATCCTGATAACTGAAGGAGCGAGGCTCGTCGCTCAGACGGTATTTGGTCATAGCTCATTTCCGTGTTGCGCACCTTAGTTAAACGTAGCAAAGTTTTCCGTACTGGCTAAATCGCCATAATTTCCATAAAATGCATTTCAAATATACTTTAAAAAATAAACAAAATGAGTAATAACAAGCATAGTGATCGGGTCCTTAATCTTCCGGCCGGTTATTTTGGCATGGTACTGGGCACCATAGGCATGGGATTCGCCTGGCGATATGCCAGTCAGGTATGGTCGGTGAGCCACTGGATTGGCGATGGGTTAGTCATCCTGGCGATGGTTATTTGGGGTCTGTTAACGTTGGCTTTTCTGACCCGTTTAGTCCGTTTTCCCCAGAGTGTGCTGGCAGAAATTCGCCATCCGGTGATGAGCAGTTTTGTCAGCCTTTTTCCGGCAACCACAATGCTGGTCGCGATTGGTTTTGTTCCCTGGTTTCGCCCGTTAGCCGTCGGGCTATTTAGCATTGGCGTGGTGATACAGCTATCGTACGCGGCCTGGCAAACGGCAGGCCTGTGGCGAGGTTCGCATCCCGAGGAGGCAACCACGCCGGGGTTGTATCTGCCAACCGTCGCCAATAACTTTATCAGCGCGATGGCCTGCGGTGCACTCGGCTATAACGATGCCGGACTGGTATTTTTAGGGGCAGGGGTTTTCTCCTGGCTTAGTCTTGAACCGGTGATCCTGCAGCGTTTACGCAGTTCTGGTGAGTTGCCCGCGGTATTACGTACGTCGCTGGGTATTCAATTGGCACCCGCGTTAGTGGCCTGTAGCGCATGGCTTAGCGTCAACGGCGGGGAAGGCGATACGCTGGCGAAAATGCTGTTTGGCTATGGCCTGCTGCAACTGCTGTTTATGCTTCGGCTGATGCCGTGGTATCTGTCCCAGCCGTTTAATGCGTCTTTCTGGAGCTTCTCGTTCGGCGTGTCGGCACTGGCAACTACAGGGCTACATCTGGGACATGCCAGTGAATCGGGGTTTTTCCATACGCTGTCAATTCCACTGTTTATTTTTACCAATTTTATCATTGCGTTATTACTGGTACGTACGTTTGCATTGCTGATGCAGGGGAAACTGCTCATCCGCACGGAGCGTGCTGCATTACTGAAATCTGAGGATAAATAATGACCCTTTGCGACGAAAACTACTTTACTGAAAAATACGATCTCACCCGGACCCATTCCGAGGTTGTTGAAGCGGCCAACATTGTCCCGCCAGGTAAAACACTGGATCTGGGTTGTGGCAATGGCCGGAACAGTCTGTATCTGGCGGCAAACGGCTATGACGTCACTGCGTGGGATAAAAATCCCATGAGCATCGCTAATCTTGAGCGCATCAAAGCGGCTGAAGGGTTGAGCAATTTGCACACGAACGTCGCAGACCTGAATGCACTCAGCTTTGATGGCGAATATGATTTTATTCTTTCTACCGTGGTGCTGATGTTCCTGGAAGCGAAAACGATCCCGGGGCTTATCGAAAATATGCAACGTTGCACGAAGCCGGGTGGATATAATTTAATCGTAGCGGCAATGGATACCGATGATTTCCCGTGCACCGTCGGTTTCCCGTTCGCATTTAAAGCAGGTGAATTACGTCACTATTACAGTGGATGGGATCTGCTGAAATACAATGAAGACGTGGGTGAACTTCATCGTACAGATGAAAATGGCAACCGCATTAAACTGCGCTTTGCCACCATGCTGGCGCGTAAAACTGCCTGAACATCCCGTCTGGCTTAACTCTTTCTGCGTTCAGCATTTTTTTGTGCTGAGCGCAGAGAAAAAATTGTGCGGTCGTTACCATTTTTAGTACATCCAAAATGAAACTGTTTTGCTATCCTTTTTATGCATCATTGCGAAAACTAAAGGGATCGTTTCATGCGTACTCAAACTTTATTTAAAGTTGCAGTGCTTACTGGTCTGTTGGCATTATCGGGCTGTGCGTCAAAAGTGACGCAGCCGGATAAATATTCTGGTTTTTTAAAAAATTATTCTGACCTGAAGGAAACAAAATCAGCAACGGGACAACCAGTACTTCGTTGGGTTGACCCGAACTATAATGAATCCAAATATGACAGTATCGTGTATAACCCGATAACGTATTACCCGGTTCCTAAACCTACTACGCAGGTAGGACAGAAGGTTCTTGACCAACTGTTGAACTACACCAACACGCAGATGAAAACGGCCATCAGCAAGCGCAAACCTCTGGTGGCAACACCAGGGCCACGCAGTCTGATTTTCCGCGGGGCAATCACCGGTGTTGCGACCAGCAAAGAAGGTCTGCAATTCTATGAAGTGATCCCGGTTGCGCTGCTCGTTGCAGGAACACAAATGGCGACGGGTCACCGTACCATGGATACCCACCTTTATTTCGAGGGTGAGCTGATCGATCCGGCAACCAATAAACCTGTGATTAAAGTTGTGCGTCAGGGTGAAGGTAAAGACCTGAACAACGAAAGCACGCCAATGGCGTTCGAAACGTTGAAGAAAGTTGTTGATGACATGGCGACAGATGCCTCCATGTTTGATGTGAACAAAAAATAATAATGAAGAACGCACCATCTGCGGATGGTGCGTTTTTTTATGCCACTCGCCGACGGTACAACAGTTTTCCCATCAAGGCTTCCGGGCGTGCAAACATCACCAGATTTCCCAGCAAAATCAGCACTAAACCGGCAATCGCGTTAGCCTGCCAGACATACCCTTCATACAGCGTTGACAGCGTGAGCGCCACCAGAGGGAAAAGCAACGTACTGTAAGCGGCCTTACTCGGACCGATGCGTCCTACCAGTGTGAAATAAGCGCCAAAGGCAATTACAGAGCCAAAAATAGCCAGATACAACAGTGCGCTAAGGTAGCTAAACGTCCACTGCGGTGTGAAGTCATCCCCGCGAACCAGTGCAATGGTGGCAATCAGTAAGGTACCGTACAGCATGGCCCAGCTGTTGGTGGTCATCACCTCCAGCCCTTTTTTCTGATGACGCAGGCTTATCATATTGCCCAGGGAAAAACCAAACGTTCCCAGAGCGCTTAGACCAATACCCAGCAGAAGCGAGTGATTCAGGCCGCTATTGACCAAATCCTGCCAGAACAGAGTGATGATACCCGTCAATCCCAGCGCCGCGGCGAAATAAAAGCGTAGCGGTGGTTTTTGACCAAAAAATACAAAACTATTCACCGCATTGAACAACACGGCCATCGAGAAAATTACTGACTCCAGACCGGTGTTAATCCAGGCCGCTGCCGTGTAAAAACACCAGAAATTGAAGCAAAAAACACAGCCGCCCTGTAACAGACAAAACAGATGGTCGCGCCCGGAGAGCTTACGCAATTTGCCGCTGAACAGCAGGAGAAGGATCATCACCGAGCTGGCGACCGCAAAGCGCCAAAAGATAGAGACCGGAGCAGCAACGGGCCCTTGCTGCAGGTAAATGGCAATCCATGTCGTTCCCCATATCACGACCACCAGGCAGTACAACAATACGTTCATACATCTCTCTCATTTTTGTATTTAAGCGCACAGAGTGGCATGACTGTCTGGGGTTGGCTTTCATCTGATTGCGGTCGACTTGCAAAATCTTGCGCTTTTTTCTCGCAAACATGAAAAGGAGGCTGTTAACAACATGTAGCTGATATAGACTGAAAGCCTGCTAACTTATTCTGAATGTGATGGTATGTCTCAGCCCTATGGCGCCTTTGAAAACTTACGCAAACATAATGCCGTGCTGCATGAATCGGTTGCGTTACATTCAGGTATCCAACTGGCGGCGTGGTCAAACAAACGCGACACCATTACCCAATATTGCGATCACCACACGCTCAGCTTATATGTCGCGGATGGTTACGAGAGCTATCACAAGACGGCAGGGGGCTGGAAAAACGGCGGCGGCCCGGATCGCTTCTGCCTGATGCCGAAAGACAGCGAATCCAGTTGGGACATTCGTGACGATCTCTCCTTTGTACATCTTTATTGTACCGACGCGCATCTACGGGAAGTGGGTGAGAAAGTGTGGGACAAAAACCCTTATAGCTTCACGCTGGACGAACACACGTTCGGCAGCGATCCGGGGATCACGGCGGTTTATCGTCAGTTTTTACTGGGTAATGACTGGCAGCAACCGGCTAATCACCTGACGCTCAGTGCGGCATCTTCGCTGTTACTGACGCACCTGATTCAGCATTACAGCAATGTTCAATGGCGGCCGCCGGTGGTAACCGGTGGGCTTGCGCCAGCGACATTGCGCAACGTGCTGGCCTATATTGACGCACATCTGGCCTACCCAATGACCCTCAGCGATTTGGCTGGCGAAGCGGCACTGAGTGATTTCCACTTTGCCAGAATGTTTCGCCAGTCGATGAATATGGCCCTGCATCAGTATGTTATGCAGCGTCGTATGGCGCTGGCGCAGCAACTGGTCCGTTATTCTTCACGTAGTTTGTCAGATATCGCAATGGCTTGCGGATTCAGTTCAGCAAGCCATTTTAGCAACCGGTTTAAGCAGGTGACGGGCAAGACGCCAACGCAATTACGTGCGTCGAGATAATCTCAGCACGGCATAACATATCCCTCCGGCGATTAGTCCCCAGAAAGCAGAGCCAATCCCCAATAAGGTCAAACCGCTGGCAGTAACCAGAAAGGTGACGATAGCAGCATCTCGCTCCGCTTCATGGAGCAATGCCTGATACAGACTACCGCTAATCGTACCGAGCAAGGCCAGCCCAGCCAGCATCTGGATCCAGCTTGCCGGTAGAGCGGCCATCAATCCGGTTACCGACCCACCAAACACGCCGGCCAGAAGGTAGAACATCCCGGCAGCGGCAGCGGCTAACCAACGTCGTTGGGCATCCGGATGCGCATCCGGGCTTTGGCAAATTGCAGCGGTAATGGCGGCAATACAGATCGAGTAGACGCCAAAGGGAGAAAACAGTAACGCCAGCAGCCCCGTGAAAATAATCAGCGGTGAAACGGGCAAGGAATAACCTGACGCTTTCATGGTGGCAATACCCGGGGCATTTTGTGACGCCATGGTGACCAGGAAGAACGGCAAAGCGATGCTTATACTGTGTGCAAGAGAGAAGTGAGGGGCGATGAATTCAGGCATCACCGGAGATAAATCAATGTCATTAGTGACAATGTCACCTTTTAGCAGTGCGATGGCAATACCCACCAGCATGGCAGCAATGACGGCGTATCTGGGGGCGACAACTTTTAGCACCAGCCACGCCAGCAGCATGCTGCCGCACAGGAGAAGCTCATTATTAAGGCTATTGAATGCCTGCAAACCAAAACGCAGTAGGATCCCGGCCAGCATTGCCGATGCCAGTGAGTGTGGGATTATCTGCATCAGACGTGCAAACAACCCCGTCACACCACACAGGACTATCAACGCGTTAGCAACAATAAAAACGCCGATAGCATCCTGAATGGTCACGCCTTGCAGACCCGTAACCAGCAGCGCGGCACCGGGCGTAGACCAGGCGGTCAGAATGGGGGCTCGATACCACACTGACAACGCCAGCGTACTCACGCCCATCGCGATTCCCAGTGCGGTCATCCAGCCCGCAATCTGCCCGGTTGTTGCGCCTGCGGCTATCGCCGCTTGCCAGATGATGGCTGCTGAACTGGCATAGCCGACCAGCACGGCAACAAAACCGGATAAAACGGTGGGCAAAGGGATTGAGAATGTGCGCATAGCGACTCCGCGTGCGTTATAACGGTCATTCACTGTAGCACTGTGCGTTATAGCGTACAAGTGATAAGCTGATGGACAGAAACAGGAGATAGAGGAAGGTGACAATGGACAATTTAACCCACTATCTGGCTACCACGCTCCGGACATTACGTCACCAGCGGGAATGGAGTCTGTCGCGTCTGGCAGAAGAAACGGGTGTATCTAAGGCCATGTTGGGACAGATCGAACGCAATGAATCCAGTCCAACAGTGGCGACGCTATGGAAAATTGCCACCGGACTGAACGTGCCGTTTTCGACGTTTATTTCACCACCAGAGTCAGCAGGCACAGCGACGTTTGATCCCCAACAGCAGGCAATGATAGTGACACCGCTGTTTCCATGGGACCCACAACTCTGCTTTGACCATTTTTCAATATTGCTGGCACCGGGGGCATTGAGTGAATCTACCCCGCATGAAACCGGTGTGATTGAGCACGTAGTGGTGATTAGTGGCCTGCTGGATATGTGCATTTATGGGCAGTGGCGAACCATCAAATCAGGTGAGGGTGTCCGCTTTGCGGGTGATACTGCACATAGTTACCGTAACAGTGGCGGACAGACGGTTCACTTTCATTCCCTGATCCATTACCCACGCGGTTAATCGGGAAAACTATTCCGAAATGCCGCGCTTCTGACTACAATAGCCGCCATTTTTACCGCTTGTGGATGGTAACAACTGTATGCGCCAGCAACCTCATCACCTTGAATTGTTAAGCCCGGCTCGTGATACCGCCATTGCGCGCGAAGCCATTTTGCACGGCGCGGATGCCGTATACATTGGCGGCCCCGGTTTTGGTGCGCGTCACAACGCCAGCAACAGCCTGAAAGACATCGCTGAACTGGTGCCATTCGCTCATCGATATGGGGCGAAAATCTTTGTGACGTTAAACACGATTTTGCATGATGATGAGCTGGAACCTGCTCAGCGGTTAATTACCGATTTGTATCAGACGGGTGTTGATGCGCTGATTGTGCAGGATATGGGGATTATGGAACTGGATATCCCGCCGATTGAACTGCATGCCAGCACCCAGTGTGATATTCGCAGCGTCGAGAAGGCGAAGTTTCTTTCTGACGTCGGATTCACGCAGATTGTACTGGCGCGCGAACTGAGTCTTGAGCAGATTCATGCGATTCATCAGGCGACGGACGCGACGATCGAGTTTTTCATCCACGGTGCGTTATGCGTTGCTTATTCAGGCCAGTGTTATATCTCTCATGCGCAAACCGGGCGCAGCGCTAACCGCGGCGACTGTTCACAAGCCTGCCGACTACCGTATACCCTGAAAGACGATCAGGGCCGGGTGGTGTCGTATGAAAAACACCTGCTGTCGATGAAAGATAATGATCAGACCGCCAACCTCGGTGCATTGATTGATGCCGGAGTACGTTCCTTCAAAATTGAAGGGCGCTACAAAGACATGAGCTATGTGAAGAACATCACTGCACATTATCGGCAGATGCTGGATGCCATCATCGAAGAACGCGGCGATCTGGCACGTTCATCAGCAGGTCGCACTGAGCATTTCTTCACACCATCTACAGAGAAAACTTTCCACCGCGGCAGCACTGACTATTTTGTCAATGCCCGTAAGGGCGACATCGGCGCATTCGACTCACCTAAATTCATTGGCTTGCCAGTGGGTGAGGTACTGAAGGTGGCGAAGGATTATCTTGATGTCGAGGTGACGGAGCCACTGGCAAACGGGGATGGCCTGAACGTATTGATTAAGCGTGATGTGGTTGGATTCCGTGCCAATACTGTAGAAAAAACGGGGAATAACCGTTATCGGGTATGGCCGAATGAAATGCCATCGGACCTGCACAAAGTGCGGCCGCACCATCCGCTCAATCGCAATCTCGATCATAACTGGCAGCAAGCGTTAACCAAGACATCCAGCGAACGCCGTGTCGCGGTTGATATTGAATTAGATGGCTGGCAGGAACAGTTGATCCTGACGTTGACCAGTGAAGACGGCGTGAGTATCACCCATACGCTGGATGGCCAGTTTGAAGAAGCGAACAATGCCGAAAAAGCGTTGAGTAACTTGCAGGATGGTCTGGCAAAACTTGGACAGACGCTGTACTACGCCCGCGATATTCAGGTGAATCTGCCGGGGGCGCTGTTTGTTCCGAATGGTCAACTCAACCAACTTCGCCGCGAAGCCATCGACATGCTGGATACCGCGCGTCTGGAAAACTACCAGCGTGGCAGTCGTAAGCCCGTTGCCCAGCCGGCACCGGTCTATCCGCAGACGCATTTGAGTTTTCTGGCAAACGTCTATAACCATAAAGCGCGTGAGTTTTACCACCGTTATGGTGTCCAGTTGATTGATGCAGCATATGAAGCGCATGAGGAAAAGGGCGATGTTCCGGTGATGATTACCAAGCACTGCCTGCGTTTTGCATTCAATCTGTGTCCGAAACAGGCAAAGGGGAATATCAAAAGCTGGAAAGCCACACCGCTGCAATTGGTAAATGGTGATGAAGTGTTGACGCTGAAATTTGATTGCCGACCGTGCGAAATGCACGTTATCGGCAAGATGAAACACCACATTCTGAAAATGCCGTTGCCGGGCAGCGTAGTGGCTTCTGTCAGCCCTGATGAGCTGATGAAAACACTGCCGAAGCGGAAAGGCTAACTCAGATGTGTATCTGGCTTGCGTGATTTTTGCCAGTGATGGTGTTCGCGCAGATCGGCGGCGGATTCTTCCGCCGTCACTCTTAGCTCATCGCTGTCTGCCGTGTGGCGTAATAAATGATCGGCATCCTGTACCTGAAGATATTCATGTCCCTGATGAGTTGCGAAAAGCTGGCCGGAGAAAAGCGCGCTGGCCAGCAATAACACCGTTAACCCTTTCTTAAACATCATGCACCCTCTGGCACGTTAGCTGTGGACGTGGCGATAATTTCGCCGGGTGACTATTCAATAATTTAATCGCTGTAAAGGCAATCGTCCGTTGCATAAAATCGAGAGCTATTGCGCGTTTGTTTAATTAACGTGGGCAGTGAGTTCGCCGGGAAGTGCAGGCACCGCCCGGCTTTTATTCATGTTTATCAGGATTTAAAGCCTGCCGCGGTCATCAGCAGGCGAAAGAACATACCGACGGCGGCCAGCGCTAATACGCTTCCCCCCCACAGGATCACCAACCACATCAGACGTTTCCAGATTGATTGTTCCATCAATGATACCCCTCACCATGTTGAACTTTGCCGCGAAAGACGTAGTAGCTCCAGAAGGTGTACACCAGAATGATTGGGATAATCAGTAGCGCTCCCACCAACATAAAGCCCTGGCTTTGCGTCGGCGCCGCGGCCTGCCAAAGGGTAATAGACGGCGGAATAATATGTGGCCAGATACTGATCCCCAGACCGCTGAAACCGAGGAAAATTAAACCCAGCGTCAATATAAATGGCAGGGCATGACTATGTTGCTGACCCAGAGAACGCCACAGCCACAGGCTGATGAGTGCGACCAGCAGCGGAACCGGCATCAGGAACCACAGATTTGGCAGGCTAAACCAACGTTCGGCAATCGCACTGTGTGCCAGTGGTGTCCACAAACTGATAATGGCAATGACGACCAGCAGCGCCAGCAGCAGTTTTTTTGCCACATTGCGCATTTTATCCTGTAGCGGGTTTTCGCTTTTCATTACCAGCCATGTTGCGCCAAGCAGCGCGTAGGCCACGACCAGCCCCAGCCCGCAAAACAGCGTGAAAGGCGTTAGCCAGTCAAACGGTCCACCGCTGTAGCTGCGGCCAGTAACGGAAAATCCATTGAGGACCGCACCCACGACTACCCCTTGGGTAAACGTGGCAAGAATTGAACCGCCCAGAAAGGCTTTATCCCAGAACGGTCGGTGTGCAGGCGTGGCTTTGAAACGAAACTCAAAGGCAACGCCGCGAAAAATCAGGCCGATCAGCATCAGGGTGAGTGGGATCGTCAGTGCATCGACAATGACCGCATAGGCCAGAGGAAATGCGCCAAATAATCCTGCGCCGCCCAGTACCAGCCAGGTTTCATTCCCATCCCATACTGGTGCGACGCTGTTGACCATCACGTCGCGGTCATCAGCATCCTGAATGGCGGGGAATAAGATGCCGATCCCAAGATCAAAGCCGTCCATCACGATATACATCAGCGTGGCGAACACGATAATAACAAACCAGATAACTGATAAATCAATACCCATTAGCGATGAGCCTCAGCTTGAGAATCGAGGACGGCAGCGGAAAGCGGCCGTGCAGGTGTGCCAGTTGGCGGAAGGGTCGGATCATCTTCCTGTGGCCCTTTACGGATCAGGCGAATCATGTAGCTATAGCCCACACCGAAGACCGAACTGTAAACCACAAAGAAGGCCAGCAGACTGATGCTCATATGCAAATCACCATGTGCGGAAACCGCGTCCGCTGTGCGTTGCAAACCGTAAACTACCCACGGCTGACGACCAACTTCAGTGGTGACCCAACCGGCCAGAATAGCGATCAGACCAGACGGTCCCATCCACAGCGCGAAACGCAGGAAGGGACGTGAGGTATACAGGCGTTGCTTGTAACGTAACCACAAGGCGAATGTGCCCAACAGGATCATCAGCATGCCAAGCCCCGCCATGATGCGGAACGACCAAAACACCATGGTGGAATTGGGTCGGTCTTCTTTAGGAAACTCTTTTAGCGCCGGGACCTGTTTATCCAGACTGTGGGTCAGAATGAGGCTTCCCAGCGCCGGAATTTCCAGCCCATAGTGGGTACGTTCTTGCTCCATATCTGGCCAACCGAACAGTAGCAACGGAGTGGGTTCGCCGGGCGGGTTTTCCCAGTGCCCCTCGATGGCGGCAATTTTGGCAGGCTGATGCTTAAGCGTATTCAACCCGTGCATATCGCCAATCAACGCCTGCAACGGGGCGACGATTAACGTCATCCACAGCGCCATAGAAAACATGGCGCGAATAGCCGGGGTGTTATTCCCGCGTAATAAATGCCATGCCCCTGACGCTGCGACAAACAGCGCGCTGCTCAGGAAGGCGGCGACCGACATATGCAGCAGGCGATAAGGGAATGACGGGTTGAAAATAACGGCAAACCAGTCCACAGGAACGACCTGTCCATTGACGATTTCATAGCCCTGTGGGGTCTGCATCCAACTGTTGGAGGCCAGTATCCAGAAGGTCGAAATAATTGTCCCCAGCGCAACCATGCAAGTCGCGAAGAAGTGCAGGCCTGGCCCCACACGGTTCCAGCCAAACAGCATTACCCCGAGGAAGCCTGCTTCGAGGAAGAAAGCGGTTAACACTTCATAGGTCAGTAGTGGCCCGGTGATGCTCCCGGCAAACTCGGAAAAACCGCTCCAGTTAGTACCGAACTGATAAGCCATCACCAGCCCGGACACGACGCCCATACCAAAGTTTACGGCGAAGATTTTGGACCAGAAATGATACAGCGAACGCCAGGTTGGATTTTTGGTTTTCAACCAGAGACCTTCCAGCACCGCCAGATAGCTGGCAAGACCGATAGTAATGGCCGGAAAAATGATGTGAAAGGATACCGTAAACGCGAACTGGATCCTCGCCAGGTGAAACGCGTCAAGACCGAACATGCTTAACTCCGCAGGCAAAATTGATTTGGCGCAATTCTAAGCCCCTGGCGGAATGTGGGGCAGAAACAGAACAGTTCTTTTTAACCATAACAGTTGTGCTGCTGTTATAGGTCGCACGATCTGATATGCAATCTGGTCACCGCATTTGAATTTTACTTCGACGATAATGAGTTTATCCCGTGGCCTGCGGTGATTGACGGTGCTGATTACTATGTGAACATCACCTGTTTATTCGCCTTAAAGCACACCCCGAAAATTGATTCTGTACAGATAGCTGCCCGGGCCTCAGGCAAAGATCTTTTGCCAACAATGTTGTAAAACTGTTAACTATAACAGTTCTGAAAAAATCGTTATTTATGTAGACTGATATATACAGAGGTTGTCACCGATACCGAATATCAGGATGAAAAATGAAGAAGTACCAGCGACTGGCGGAGCAAATTCGCGATCAAATC
Source organism: Citrobacter sp. Igbk 16 (assembly GCF_028069755.1). Lineage (NCBI taxonomy): Bacteria > Pseudomonadati > Pseudomonadota > Gammaproteobacteria > Enterobacterales > Enterobacteriaceae > Citrobacter > Citrobacter sp. Igbk 16. The sequence goes on from NZ_JANEWJ010000003.1 coordinate 71,826, forward strand.
GCGTCTGGCGTATGGCAACCAGGCGATCGGTTACCCTCTTTGCGTGAGCAGGTGGCGAGCAGTGGGATGAGTTTTATGACCGTGGGGCATGCCTACCAACTGCTGGAAAGTCAGGGGCGGATCATTGCCCGGCCACAGTCGGGTTATTATGTTGCTGCGCGTCCCGAGCGCGAAGCCGCCGTGCCGCAGGTACAGGTCATGCGCGATGAAGCCGTGGATATCAACACCTACATCTTTGACATGCTGCAGGCCAGTCGTGATGCATCAGTGATGCCGTTTGCATCCGCTTTCCCCGATCCGCGCTTATTTCCGCTTCAGCAGCTTAATCGTTCGCTGGCTCAGGTGAGTAAAACGGCTACCGCCATGAGTGTTATCGAAAACCTGCCGCCCGGAAATGATGAACTGCGTCATGCGATTGCCCGTCGATATGCACAACAGGGAATGACCCTTTCCCCGGATGAAATTGTAATCACCACCGGCGCACTTGAAGCGCTTAACCTGAGCCTGCAGGCCGTCACTGAGCCGGGGGACTGGGTGATTGTCGAAAACCCGTGTTTTTACGGCGCATTGCAGGCTCTGGAGCGATTGCGCCTGAAGGCGTTGTCCGTTGCCACCGACGTGAAGGAAGGAATCGACCTTGTCGCACTGGAGCAGACGCTACAGGAGTACCCGGTCAAAGCCTGCTGGCTGATGACCAACAGCCAAAACCCACTGGGTTTTACGCTCAGCGCAGAGAAAAAAGCCCATCTGGTCGCATTATTGGAAAAATACAATGTGATGCTGATTGAGGATGATGTTTACAGCGAACTCTATTTTGGCCGGGAGAAACCGCTGCCGGCTAAAGCCTGGGATCGAGGGGACAGGGTGTTGCACTGTTCATCGTTTTCGAAATGTCTGGTCCCCGGCTTTCGCATCGGTTGGGTTGCTGCCGGGAAACATGCCCGTCGAATTCAGCGGCTCCAGTTGATGAGCACCTTATCCACCAGTTCCCCCATGCAGCTTGCGCTGGTGGACTACCTGTCGACCCGGCGTTATGACGCGCATTTGCGACGGCTGCGTCGTCAGCTGGCGGAACGCAAACAGCAGGCCTGGCAAACGTTGCTGCGTCATCTTCCGGCAGAGGTCAAAATACACCATAACGACAGCGGTTATTTTCTGTGGCTCGAACTGCCAGAACCGCTGGATGCGGGAGAGCTCAGCACCCAGGCACTGGCACACCACATCAGCATTGCGCCAGGTAAGATGTTTTCAACCTCAGGGACATGGTCACGTTTCTTTCGTTTTAATACCGCATGGCACTGGGGTGAACGCGAAGAACAGGCGGTTAAGCAGCTTGGAAAATTAATTCGCGAGATGATGAAATAAAACGGAATGTGCTATTCAATATAAAAGAATAGCGCATTCTTATTTTAGAAATAGTGAATGTTAAACCCTGATGTTATTTATATCAGGTGCCACCATACGAAATATCAATAGTTCTTCCAGGTGCCACCCTGGCACCTAACTCCTTGTCTATACTCCAGAAGATTAAATCACCTTGCTATAACCCGTAGCGTAATGAGCGTTAGCTCACAACCTGATTAAATTTCCTTGCGCCAGCAGGAACGCTTTCAACACCCCGACTATTTTTAGGAAAGGACATATATTTACGGCAAGGCTGCCGCTCAATATTTTTTCGACAGGAGTAAGACGTTATGAGCAAGCAATTTGCCCTCAGTAGCTTGTGTGCACTCAGTATGACGCTGATGACAGCCCAGGCAGCCGAACCCCCAACATCATTAGATAAACCGGAAGGGCGCCTGGATATTATTGCCTGGCCGGGTTATATCGAACGTGGACAAACCGATAAACAATATGACTGGGTTTCACAGTTTGAGAAGGAAACCGGTTGTGCCGTCAATGTTAAAACAGCGGCCACATCAGACGAAATGGTGAGCCTGATGGCGAAAGGCGGCTATGACCTGGTGACGGCGTCTGGCGATGCGTCACTGCGCCTGATTATGGGCAAACGTGTCCAGCCTATAAATCCTGCGCTTATCCCAAACTGGAAAACTATCGATCCGCGTGTGGTTAAAGGGGAATGGTTTAACGTCGGGGGGAAAGTTTACGGTACTCCGTATCAATGGGGGCCCAACTTGCTGATGTATAACACCAAAATTTTCCCAACACCGCCAGATAGCTGGAACGTGGTGTTCGTCGAGCAAAAACTTGAGGACGGAAAAAGCAATAAAGGGCGAGTCCAGGCGTACGATGGCCCGATCTATATCGCCGATGCGGCGCTGTTCGTTAAAGCCACTCAGCCGCAGTTGGGTATCACCGATCCTTATCAGCTCACCGAGAAACAGTATCAGGCGGTCATTAAAGTCCTGAGCGATCAGCACGCACTGATCCATCGCTACTGGCATGACACCACTGTGCAAATGAGTGACTTCAAAAACGAAGGTGTGGTGGCATCAAGTGCCTGGCCTTACCAGGCTAACGCCCTGAAAGCAGAAGGCCAGCCAATTGCCACGGTTTTCCCGAAAGAGGGCGTCACCGGTTGGGCTGACACCACCATGCTGCATAGCGAAGCGAAGCATCCTGTCTGTGCTTACAAATGGATGAACTGGTCATTAACCCCGAAAGTTCAGGGCGACGTCGCTGCCTGGTTTGGATCTCTGCCGGTAGTCCCTGAAGGTTGTAAAGCCAGCCCGCTGCTGGGTGAAAAAGGCTGTGAAACCAACGGCTATAGCTATTTCGACAAGATTGCTTTCTGGAAAACGCCAATCGCAGAAGGTGGAAAATTCGTTCCTTACAGTCGCTGGACGCAGGATTACATCGCCATTATGGGCGGTCGTTAATTCCGCTGGGGGTTTTATGACGTACGCAGTGGAGTTTCATAATGTCTCGCGTCTGTACGGGGATGTTCGTGCAGTTGATGGGGTAAGTATTGCAATTAATGATGGTGAGTTTTTCTCTATGCTGGGGCCATCCGGCTCCGGCAAAACGACCTGTCTGCGCATGATTGCAGGGTTTGAGCAGCTTTCGGGCGGTTCAATTAAAATTTTTGGTAAGCAAGCCAGTGAATTACCGCCCTGGGAACGGGACGTCAATACGGTGTTTCAGGATTACGCACTATTCCCGCATATGTCGATTCTCGACAACGTGGCTTATGGGCTGATGGTGAAAGGCATTGATAAAAAGCAGCGGCATGCCAGGGCGCGAGAAGCGTTAGATAAGGTTGCGCTCGGCTTTGTCCATGAGCGCAAGCCATCACAACTCTCTGGTGGACAGCGTCAGCGTGTCGCGATTGCCCGTGCGTTGGTCAATGAGCCTCGCGTTTTACTGTTGGATGAGCCACTCGGTGCGTTGGATCTCAAGCTACGCGAACAGATGCAACTGGAGCTGAAAAAACTCCAGCAGTCACTCGGCATCACCTTTATCTTTGTCACCCACGATCAGGGTGAGGCGCTGTCGATGTCCGATCGTGTAGCGGTATTTAACAATGGTCGTATCGAGCAGGTGGATTCACCCCGCGAACTCTACATGCGTCCGCGCACGCCGTTTGTGGCGAGTTTTGTGGGGACGTCAAACGTCTTTGACGAAGCGATGTCGGCAAACGTCTGTGGGTTACAGGGGATGTTCTCGCTGCGCCCGGAACACATTAGGTTAAATGATATGGCGGGCGAGGTTCAGGCTCGGGGTGTCATTCAGGCGGTGCAGTACCAGGGGGCGGCGACGCGTTTTGAGCTGAAACTTGCTGGCGGTGAAAAATTGCTGGTGAGCCAGGCGAACCTGACGGGAGAAATGCTGCCGTCGACGCTGTCGCCGGGTCAGCAGGTGATGGCATCGTGGTCACGCGATGTCATGGTTCCGCTGATAGAGGAGAGGTGAATGGCTATGAACGTCATACATTCGCCCGCACAGCCGACAAAGCTGAACCGTATCTCGGGGTTCTTCTGGCGTAATCCAGGGCTTGGGCTGTTTTTGCTGCTGCTCGGGCCGTTGATGTGGTTTGGCATCGTCTACTTTGGATCGTTGCTGACGCTGTTGTGGCAAGGTTTTTACACCTTCGACGATTTCACCATGTCGGTGACGCCAGACCTGACGCTGGCGAATCTGCAGGCGCTGTTTAATCCGGCCAATTACGACATCATTGTACGAACGTTGACAATGGCGGTGGCGGTGACGATTGCCAGCGCCATTCTGGCGTTCCCGATGGCATGGTATATGGCGCGCTATACCAGTGGCAAAATGAAAGCCTTTTTTTACATTGCCGTCATGTTGCCGATGTGGGCGAGCTATATCGTCAAAGCCTATGCGTGGACGCTGCTGTTAGCGAAAGACGGCGTGGCGCAGTGGTTTTTAACCCATCTCGGGCTGGAGCCACTGTTGACCGCTTTCCTCACCTTGCCAGCTGTCGGCGGTAATACGCTGTCAACATCGGGATTAGGGCGCTTTTTGGTTTTTGTCTACATCTGGCTCCCCTTTATGATCCTGCCGGTTCAGGCTGCTCTGGAACGGCTTCCACCCTCGCTTTTGCAGGCATCGGCTGATTTGGGCGCGCGCCCTCGTCAAACCTTCCGCTATGTGGTTTTCCCACTGGCAATACCCGGTATAGCCGCTGGTTCTATCTTTACGTTCTCACTGACGCTGGGTGACTTTATTGTGCCGCAACTGGTGGGACCGCCGGGATATTTCATCGGCAACATGGTGTATTCGCAACAAGGGGCTATCGGCAATATGCCAATGGCGGCGGCATTCACTCTGGTGCCCATTGTCTTAATTGCACTGTATCTGGCGTTCGTGAAGCGTCTGGGAGCTTTCGATGCACTCTGAACGCGCACCCTGGTTACTCAAACTGGCAGCATGGGGAGGGGTTCTTTTTCTGCACTTTCCCATCCTCATCATTGGCACCTATGCTTTTAATACAGAGGAGGCTGCTTTTAGTTTTCCGCCGCAGGGACTGACACTGCGTTGGTTTAGCGTGGCGGCGCAGCGTAGCGATATTCTTGAGTCAGTGACGTTGTCACTTAAAATCGCTGCATTGTCGACAGCAATCGCTCTGGTACTGGGTACGCTGGCGGCGGCTGCACTATGGCGCAGGGATTTTTTCGGTAAAAGCGCAATATCGCTGTTGCTGCTGTTGCCGATTGCGCTGCCGGGCATTATTACCGGCCTGGCACTGCTGACGGCATTTAAGACCATCAACCTGGAGCCGGGTTTTCTCACGATCGTGGTGGGCCATGCGACGTTTTGCGTGGTGGTTGTCTTTAACAACGTCGTGGCGCGTTTTCGCCGCACCTCATGGAGTCTGGTTGAAGCGTCTATGGATCTTGGCGCCAACGGCTGGCAAACCTTTCGTTATGTCGTGCTGCCCAATCTGGCATCAGCACTGCTGGCGGGCGGTATGCTGGCGTTTGCCTTGTCGTTTGATGAAATCATCGTGACAACGTTCACCGCCGGACATGAAAGAACACTTCCTCTGTGGCTGCTCAATCAACTGGGCCGTCCACGAGATGTGCCTGTTACCAACGTTGTGGCATTGCTGGTAATGCTGGTAACAACACTGCCAATTTTAGGGGCCTGGTGGCTAACGCGTGAAGGCGACACCGTCGCCGGAAACGGTAAATAAACGACGATATGGGAAATTGCTATGCAACATCAATTACTGATTAACGGTGAGCTGGTCAGCGGTGAAGGTGAAAAGCAACCAGTTTATAACCCTGCCACTGGTGAACTTATTCTGGAGATTGCTGAGGCGTCAGCCATGCAGGTTGATGCCGCAGTGCGCGCGGCAGACAACGCGTTTGCCGCCTGGGGCCAAACCACGCCGAAAGTGCGTTCGGAGCTGTTGTTAAAGCTGGCGGATACCATTGCCGATAACGCACAGACCTTCGCGGAGCTGGAATCGCTCAACTGCGGTAAACCGCTACATTGTGTGCTTAATGATGAAATTCCGGCCATCGTGGATGTTTTCCGTTTCTTTGCGGGGGCAGCGCGCACCCTGCAAGGACAGGCCGCCGGGGAATATCTGGAAGGGCATACATCCATGATTCGTCGCGATCCGCTGGGTGTGGTGGCCTCCATCGCGCCCTGGAACTATCCGCTCATGATGGCGGCATGGAAACTGGCTCCTGCGCTGGCCGCCGGCAACTGTGTGGTGATTAAACCTTCAGAAATTACCCCGCTGACGGCGCTTAAACTGGCGGAATATGCGAAAGATATTTACCCGGCAGGCGTGATTAACGTCCTGTTTGGCCGGGGTAAAACGGTGGGCGATCCGCTGACTGGCCATGAAAAAGTCCGTATGGTTTCACTGACCGGCTCAATTGTGACCGGAGAACATATTATCCAGCATACTGCGCCTTCGATTAAACGCACGCATATGGAACTGGGCGGGAAAGCCCCGGTGATTATTTTTGATGATGCCGATCTTGATGCGGTGGTCAGTGGTGTACGGACCTTTGGGTATTACAACGCCGGACAGGATTGCACTGCTGCGTGTCGAATCTACGCGCAAAAAGGCATCTATGATGCGTTGGTCGAAAAACTCGGCGCCGCAGTTGCCAGCCTGAAAATTGGCGCACCGAATGATGAAACGACAGAACTGGGACCGTTAAGCTCACAGGCGCATCTTGACAGGGTGGCTAAAGCGGTCGATGACGCGAAAGCGCTCGGACACATCAAGATCATCACCGGCGGCAAAAAAGTGGAGGGTTCAGGCTACTATTTTGCGCCAACGTTGCTGGCGGGCGCGAAACAGGAAGATGCTATTGTGCAGCGTGAGGTCTTTGGTCCGGTGGTCAGTGTTACCGTCTTTGATGATGAAGATCAGGTCCTGGCGTGGGCCAATGATTCGAAGTATGGACTGGCATCGTCAGTCTGGACGCGGGATGTTGGTCGCGCGCACCGACTGAGCGCCCGCCTGCAGTATGGCTGTACCTGGGTCAACACCCACTTCACGCTGGTGAGTGAAATGCCGCATGGGGGACAAAAACAATCAGGCTATGGCAAGGATATGTCGGTCTACGGACTGGAAGATTACACGGTGATTCGCCATGTCATGATCAAGCATGAGTAATATCTTAAACCGCTGACGGTAAAAGGGGCACGGATAGCTAAATATCGTCAAACGTGTCTCTATACTATGCGCGCCACTGGCCTCGTCGCCATCGGACGGCGGTAAGTTGGAAATATCCGCGAGGTCAGGCTAATTTGCACATAATCAGGCCCCGGCACAATGTCGGGGCCTGAATATTTAGGTGAGTGTTCTAACGACGGCACAGGCTACATAGCCAGGCGATGAACGCACAGACAGTCAGAACCAGTCCCAGTTGCTGCACGATACCCGCTAACCCTAACATCATTCCCAATAACAGGTAGTAGCATAATCCGAACAGAGCCCCCGCGGCCCCGGCCTGTTCACGATAGTGATGCAGAGCCTGACTCAGCACATTGGGGATCGCGATGCCATAGGCAACAACAACCCCGACCACAGGCAGCAGAATCCAGACTGAATGCTGTAGCCACCATGCTGCGAGACCAGACAGCAGAGCTAAAGCACAGGCATGGCGCACCAGATATTCCGATGACAAACCGATCATTAACAGCTTGCGATTCAGCAGGCTGCCTGAGAGTGACGCGAGGGCAAGCAAGAATCCCGTCCATCCAAATGCTCTGGAACTCCATCCTAACTGTCCGAAAAGAAACGGGGCCAGGCTGTAATAGCTGAATAGCATGGTATTCAACAGTGCAACCAGCATGGCATTTTTCCACAGTGTACTGTCCCTCACCATGCGGGAGACCAGTCCCGTTAATTGTGGTCGGCGCGTCGTCTCCGGCCGTGTTTCCGGCAATAAGGCTGCGGTTATCATTAGCAACAGTATCGCCAGCAATACCAGCGCAGTAAAAACGCCCGTATGACCGTATAGACTGACTAACCAACCTCCGCTCACCAGACCAAAAACCGGGCTGATTGCCAGTGCTGCGCCCATAATGGAAAAAATGCGGGACAGTGTTGTTGATTCATAACTGTCCCTCAGCATAGTCTGCACCACCACAGACCCGGCGGCCGCGCCAATGGCTGATACCATACGGGCCAGCAGCAAGATGCTGAAATCAGTGGCAATAACCGCCATTACGGAACCTGTCCCGTAACAGAGGAGTCCAGCCATCATTGCCCTGCGCCGTCCAATGCAGTCGCTAAGCCAGCCCCACAGTGCAACCCCCACGGCAAAGGCAACAAAATAAACGGAAAGTGTTTGAGCCGCACGTTCACTGCTTATTTGAAAAAACGTGGCGATATTTGGCAATGCCGGGCTGTAAATGGTTTCCACCAGTTGTGGAAACATAATCAGTAATGTGAGAAGCCATAAAGGCGGTCGATGAGTCATATTCATAACAATATCCAGAGAAACAAAAAACTTGGGGGGATTATTGCTGAATAGAAAATGTCTAATTACCATTATCAGGACTTTATATATCAAATATCGGACAGATGATGAAAATTGCGCCTGATGATGTCTTCGACCCGGATGGTTTTAAGGAAACAGTCGTCGGTATTGCCTCTGATATGGGCGTACATGATTCAGGTCGGCACAGTCATCTTCGCCATCAGTTACTCTTTTCGGCGGCGGGGTGCATCACCATTGAACTGGAAAATACCCTGTGTCTTCTTCCGCCTCGCCGTGCGGTCTGGATCCCCGCGGGTACGGTTCACTGGGCCATCATGCGAGGGGTGATGGCTTATCGGTCATTATATTTTTCAACCATTCTGCCGACGTTATCCGCCTTGCCACTACAGGTTGTCGAAGTTAACCCGCTCTTTTTTGAAGTCATAGAACGGATGGCATTCTGGCCCTGGCAGATGACAGAAACGCAGCAGGCCAGCCTCATCACTGTTTTTTGTGAAGAAATCAGGGCTGCACGTCGTGAAAACTGGACGTTGCAGTTTCCCTCTGATGTTCGCCTGGAGCGGTGGCTGGAAGGGGTTCGAATGGGGGCGTTACCGCCCCGACTGAATCAGTTGTCCCGCCAGGTCGGTGCTTGCGAACGCACAATTAGCCGCATTTTTATCAGAGATACAGGGATGAACTACCAGACCTGGCGGCAGCAATTCAGGTTGTTAAAAGCGATGGAGATGTTGGCGGAGGGGGACTCAATAAGCCAGGTGGCGCAACAGCTGGAATTTGTTAGCGACAGTGCCTTCATCGTGTTTTTTCGGCAGCTAACAGGTACAACACCGACCCGCTATCACGGGGGAATAATGCCGCAGAAGGATTAGGGGTATTACATATTAAGGATAATTTACCGGGCAGTGGCGGAGTGGGAAGATCGTTTACTAATGGCAGAGAGAAGATTTTCTCTCTGCCAGCAGGCGCTGCAATTCATCAAAAAGAGTCACATCAAGCAAACCAGCCGAACCTTACGGATATCAGGCTGAAAAGTCCTATAGCAGCAAATATATTTATCAGCACCACAGTCTTACTGGAAACATTCATTTTTGCCACCTTTCGTTTTAACCCCTTTGGGTATAGTACGGCTTATAGCTATCCGCAATAGTACGAAATCTGAACATATTGAAAGTGGGTTGTTTTTCAGGCGTTTTTCTTAAAAAAATGAATAAAACTTGATGTGGGTCATGAAAGAGAGCATATTGCGCGCGATTTTCCCTTCTGGCCTGGATGCCCTAAATGTCTCTGTACCAAAAAATGTTGATTTTTTATGCGGTGATGGCCGCTATTGCGGCAATCATCACCTGGTTTCTGTCGCGTGATAAAAAACGTATTCGCTTTCTGAGCGCGGTATTAGTCGGGGCGACATGGCCGATGAGCTTTCCTGTCGCACTCCTGTTTTCTCTTTTCTGATGGCGCGGTCAATGCCGTATCAGGGGGTTAGCAGAGCGACTAAGCGCAGTCTGTCGTCTTTGGTTACGTCCAGAGGATGCTGGTATCCCACGTTTTCATTTGCACGAGTGTACAAAGCAACCAGCCAGTCGTAAACGTGTCGGCTTGCACCGTGCTGCGGCTGCTCATCCAACTGAGTCAGGCGCGACATCGGTTGTTGTACTGGCGCACTGAAAATAGCCGCGCCCTTGAGGACTCTGCTGGCAGGGCGTTGATCCTCTGCAACGTTGGCGTAGCCAAGCCAGGTAATAAAATCACCGATATCGGCGTGTAACTGCGCCCCGCAGACATTCTCTCGCTGCATAATCTGCTGAAGCCGCTGAGGCATCTCGAGCCGATAGCTGGTAGTGATAAGAATATCGGCTACCTGCCTAAGCGTTCGCGGATCAAGCCGCAATCGGCGCGCATTATTGTCATCACGACACCACTGACGCACATGGTTGATCCACATTTTGTGCGCTTGATACCCGGTCTCTTTGCTTTCGGATGAGTGCAATGGCTCCCGGATATCGGCAAATAGGTCAATCTCTTCATTAAAGAGTCCACTGACTTGTTCTTCGCGTGGCTGCTGGATACGCAGCAACGACTCAAAGCAGCGCATCGGTGGTAGTAACCCCTCCAGAAGTTCACCATGCTTTGCTGCCTGGGCCTGAAGCTGGCGGATCACTGTCTCGCTGGCGTCTGGCACGCTTTCGCTGTCGTTAAGCCAACTCATCAGCGTTTCCCGAACATGCTGTTGATGCTGTTCATGCAGGGACGTTAGCCGAGACTGGCGTTGTTGCGCTGATGTCGCCTGGGACAACCATTCAGCAAGGCGCAACAAGCTGTGTTTATCCAGTGCCTGCAATGTCCCCCAGCGCAACCCGGGCTTGCCCATTAATTGCTGCACGGCCTCATCAAGGTTTTGCTGTGTGCTAAAACGAGCATCTTGTGGCGTAATGGCCCACACAACCCCCGGTAATGCCGCATCATGTACGGGTTGGGTATCGTTGGCCCAGCTCATTAATTTGCGCGTGATGGCCGGTGTCTGCGAGCGTGAAGACACTGCGTTGCAGATCAGCAGGACATCGGGTTGCAGATGCTGGCGGTAATGTTCCAGCATCCAGCCTAATTTGGCCCGCCACAGCGGATTGGGGTGAGCATCAGGTGCGAGGGGTATATCGAGCAGGTCGACGTTTTCCAAAACTGAGTCTTCAACAGTCAGCACCAGTTCACGCGTCAGCAGCGCCAGCGATTCCAGCGACAGACTGACCGCGTTAAGCAACTGATGGTTTTCAACAGGATGAACCACCACATCGCTTTGCGCGTCGTTCCCGGTTAATGCGACCTGGGTCAGGAAGCTTTCGGCAGGTAAGCCAAAATGATCGACCAGCAAACTCAGCGGTGCGGCTAGCTCGTGTGCCTGTCCGGTTTGTTGCAAAGTGTGCGCTAATGCCAGCCATTGCTGCGTTAACTCTGGTTGTTCTCCCCACAACAGCGCCCAGGCGTGAGCGCGGGTGGTCAGATCCAGTGCCGGCAGCAACGTAGCAAACTGATGCCATAGCGCATCATCAATTTGCTGCTGGTTCGCAGGAACACAAGAGCGCCAGAAACGGCCGATGGCGGCGACGTCATGTGCCGTGACGCCCTGAATCGGATGACGCTGACGCAGCGTTTGCCATTTTTCTAACCGGGCTTCAATAATTGATTTTTCAACCTGGCGGCTGTCAGGCATTGCGCAAAACTGCGTGATAAACAGCTGCACCAGTTCCGCTTCACTCAGTAAGCGCAGACGCAGAGGCCACTCGCTATCAACGGGATTATCTTCACGCGTAAAGCGGATCGCCATATTGGTCGGCGCATGGCCCGGATTGATATGCGAAAAGTAATCAAAGCTGCGATCCGGTGTAGCAATATTCAATTTCCCACTGGTGTCGCTGCACAGTGCGGACAACAGATGTGCTTTTGCTGGCTGCGAATGACCGTACAGCCCCACACAGCCACGCGATGAAAACGCCGTGTGCAGTGCAGACTCAGTAACCGCGGCGATGGTGAGCTGAGCGAGCAGAGAATCCGCTTCATCATCAAGACGTGCTGCACGCTGGCGTGTGTCATTCACCCATTCGATAGCGGCATGTGCTGTGTTAAACATCTTACTCATTTCAGGTACACACTCCCGCTATCAATCCAGTAATGGCTGCCGCTATGGCGACGATCTGCCAGTGTATTCAGTTTTAACGTTAGGGCATTGGCAGCAACGGGCGTGCCATCCTGTAGCCAGGCATCACTGAGAACGAAAAATTCCGGTCCCGTCTCTTTGCTGCCGCCGCGCAGTTGCAGCCGTACATTTAGTACACCGTCACCGGCAATTGTTTTTGCCAGCTCAGCAGAATTGATGCTCAGTGTATACAGCGGAGTGGCTGGCCAGCGGCTGTTTGCTAACTGGCGAAAGCCCAGTGTCACGTTACCGCGCAGCGGGAAGTGCAAACGGGTATCCAGTTTTGCTCCAGGTTTATCCAGATCGATGTCGTGATACCAGATATTTTCATCGCGCAACGTATTGACCGTATTATCCAGTACACCGAGGTAACGGACCGTCGAGTACGCGCCGATATCCGCAGCTTTAAAGTTAAAGCGCGGCAGGCGTAAATCCAACGCCAGGCTACACAGCATCGCACCAACGGCAGCGGTAGATTTTGGATTGCCGATACGCCCTTGCTGGCTGAACGGATACCACTCATGTACGCGATAGCTGTCCATCCAGATCATGCGGTTGACCGGAACGGGTTGCAGATGGCGGATTAGCGCCTGAACCCCCGGCAAACAGGCGGGTCTGCCAGTGACTAACAAAATATCGCAACGATAGTGGGAAATCGCTTCACAAACGGCGTGCAGAGGGGATGTCAGGGTAAATTGCCCTGCCAGCAGCGCTTCTTGCAACTGTCTGAACTGCACCTGCAACGGAACGCTCAGCACATCAAAAGCCGGTGAACCAGACGGTAATGCATGATCGATAGCCTGTTGGATATAGTTCATCACATTGCGCGTTGGACGCTGTGAAAGCAGTTCGCCAAAGGTGGCGTGCAACCCCGCTACGGGATCGTTAATATCACTTTGTTCCCAGGCACTGAGCACCGCATGACCCAGTGGCATAAAGAGTTGTAATGCGGTTTGTTGTCGCAAAATAGCCTGAGTATCGATTCTCCCGGAATCACCAAACAGTGTGGCCAGCAGGGCGGCGGCATCGGTCACGCCAGCCTGTTGTAAGCGGGTTTGCAGGGCGGGCAGTATGCAGCGTTGTATGACATCCAACAACATGTCATCCCCAGCGACTTTGAAGCCTTCACGAAACAGCAAATGCGGGGTGATTTTGACATTCGCCCCAACGCCGTCATCCAGTTGATAATGGACCACGGCCATATCCGTCGTGCCGCCGCCAATATCGATGGAGGCGACGCGCAGCGCACGACCTTTAACTTCACCGGGTTCTGGCTGACGGTCCGGACGGGCGAGGGCGTTGAAGAACGATTCTGTGTGCCCGTCATAGTGTGAAATCGCTTCGTTATACAGCCAAACCAACTGCCCGCAGCTGGCCTCATCCCACTCCATCTGGATCTCAGGTACGGGAACGATGCTTTTTTCTTGCTGTTTGCGGGTGGTAAAGTCTTCGTCCTGCGGGTGCCAGCCCATTGCTTTCCAGACCAGCGCAATGGCTTCAAACATACGCAGACGGAAGATCTCACGTTCCTGTTTTGGCATGGCTGACGGCAGAGTGAGTATCAGCGTACGCAATTGGCGTGGAGAGGCCGGGAAACCGAGACGCAGCCGTGTCGCTACGCTGTTAATTTGTCCCAGTGCCTGGGCCAGAATCTCGCACAACATATGCGTCATCAACGTACTGCGGCTGTATTGTGGTGAGAACACCGGCAGGCGATCATCTTGTGGCAGGCTGAACAGCGGCTGACCGTCATCGTTCATCAGATTCATCAGCGGGAAGGCGGTAGCCAGCGGCTCGCGCTGCGTTTTACTGTTCATCTGGCTAAAGCGCCAGTCGTGTAAAACGGGGGTTTCATCCCATAAGTACCGACGTGGGCTGGAGATCCCACTGCTGCCTTCCGTTCCCATTCGCTGCATCGCCAGCTTACGGGCTTCATCCCCAACGCGGACAATCGACGGCCAGATAAATGCATCATCGCGACCGCTCTCAACGGAGAAATGTTGCTTTCCAAAGCGCGCCTCGGAAAACTCCAGTCGGCTGGTGAACAGGGGATCGTTGAGGAACTGTGGTTCGCTTAATGAACGCACCTGTAATTCGGCCGTCTGACGCAAACCGTCATTGGCATCGCCATGATCTTCAATCAACACGCCGCAGGTATGGGTATTGCCAATATCCAGAATCAGATCGACAGGAATCGCGGGTGTGCTGAGCGTATGGGTCACCAGCTTCACTTCCGGGACGGAAAGTTGTTCGCCTAGCAGGGTCAACAAATTCAGCCAGTGCGCCTGGTATTCAAAGTTTCGTAGCGCTTGTTGGATCTCCTGCTCTGAACGGTTTTCTTGCTGCGTGACGTGCTGCAAAAAGGACTCGCGTAGCCAGCCATCAATCCACGTCTGGTCGAGGAAATCTGCGATCTCATTATCGTGCCAGGCCAGCGCAAATCGCGTGCCATTCAGCAGATCGTTCTCATTTGGCGTCAATGCTGCCGGGGCTTCAGTCAACTGACTGTCCAGCGCCACCGTGACACGGTGAGTATTGCCGGCACTGTCCGGTTGTGCGAGTTTTCGCACCTGTACGCGCGCCCAGTTATCCGGGCCTTCAACAAATGTGCGGGGCGGGTTAAAACGCAGGAACGGCAGCGGCAACCAGACACCGTCAAGTACGTCCAGAGAATAATGCAGCGTCTGCGTGCTTTCCGGTTTCACGACTTCGGGTTGACCACCGGTATTGCCCGGCAGGGTATAGCGTCCCGACGCCAGATCGAAATCCAGACGCAGTAGGGGACCGTTTGCCGTTTTACGCACAAAACGGCCGTGGTGCGCAGATTCCTGTGGTGTCAGCCCAAAATCCAGAAATTGCACACCGCTATTGGCGATGAGCGTTACGCTCTGTTTGTAATCACACAGATTCACCAACATAAAATCAGGCACCTATCTTTTTGATCGTCAAAGGGATATCCGCGTGTTCGTCATAACGCGCGGTACAAGCTGCGACGTCGTTTGTCCCTGCTTTACAGGTGATCTCAGGCATGGGGTATCGCGAACCGTCCGTGCAACGGGCATTCCCGCGACTCTTAATCATTAATTCGCCCGATTGATGCAAACCAGAGAAAATCTCGGCGCGACAAACGATATTGTTGCCATGCACCACGCGCGCAGTGCCTTTATTGGCCTGAATTTGATAACGCAGCGACGGGGCCTTACCACTGACCGGATCTTTTATATCGACCAGCACACGCCAGTTGCCGTTAAGAAAACGTGTTGTACCAGCCTTCATCTGGTTGGCATCCATTACCAACGCATCTTTCGGGATGGCGGCAATTACCACCGGTCCTTCTACGGGCTTCTCTTTTTTCACCGGTGGAATGACTTCAGCCCGATGCAGCGGCAGTGAAGGTGTTAGTTCAGGCTGGGGGGTACTGTCTACCTTTGCCACGTCAATGGGGGCAACCGCAGGTGCGGGAGATTCTGCGTACTGTTTCCACAATAGCGGCCCTGCAATGGCGGCAATGACTGCCGCAGCAACGGGCAGGCTCCACAGCGGCAGGCGACGCGTGGGCTTACGCTGAACTGGCGGTGGCACGATCTCTGGTTCACTCACGATGACCGGGGGTTGTGGTTCGGGTTCAGCGGGTTTCGCTAGCTCAATAGCCGTTGTAAGCAGCGGGGTATCGGCCTCGGCGAAAGTGATTTCCGCCGGGATTTCTTCGGCTTCCGGCTCCGGTTCAGGTGCCACTACAACTGGCGGAACATCGGTATGACGCAGGCAATCGAGTACATCGTCACGGGTGTTTTCATTTAGATTGACGAAGCCCCAGAACGTAATGACGGGTTTGCCATCAACCAGGAACACGTGGTTCTCGCCTGGAAACTGGATGGCTTTGTCGAGTAGTGAACCAAACAGTTGCAGGGAAGTTTTACCTGATTGCAGGCTTTTTCGACTCAGGGCCGCGGCATTCTCCAGCGTACTGGACAGATAGCGCAGAGCCCGAAAGCGCGCATCTTCATCAGCGGCTTTCCACGCGACAGCCTTTCCTTCAATCGGGGAGTACCAGTCCACCCGATCGCCACTGTCGTTAACTTGTGGGATTGCCAGACAATCCACCATCGCCTGTTGTTTACGCAGACGAAGCGTTTCACGAATTTGTAGTGCTGAATCAAACACGGCCTGACCACCGCCACCCACGGCCTGATAGTCATCCAAATTGCCGCTGCGCAAGAGAGTTTTTGCCACGTAATTGCCCCTTAGACTTCTTCACACATCTACTTTACGGGGAATAAAAGTAAGCAAACGTCGGAAGAGAGGCAAAAAGGGGCGAATTTTCATGGCATAGAGTATCGGGAAAAATCTTGACGTTTTGAAAAAGACTTAAGGTAAATTATTTCGCCTGCGATGATGAATTAATCAGCGAAAACCACCAGATTAGAATAACCTGATAGAGATTTGTTATTAGTGCGTCTTTGCCAGCTATGCTCTGATAGACGAGTAAATAATAAAAGAAGAAGGTTTATAACCATGATTGCAAGGAAAACGCTGCTCGCGCTGGCACTCAGCGCCGTCTTACCAACAGGCGCTGCCTATGCCGCCAGTACTGATACCATTGTTTACTGTTCTGAAGCATCGCCGGAATCATTTAACCCCCAAATTGCCAGTTCAGGTCCGTCGTTTGTCGCCAGTTCACAGGTGTTGTACAACCGATTGATCAACTTCGATCCGGTCAAAAATACCCCGGTCCCGTCTCTGGCAACGGAGTGGACAATTTCCCCCGACGGCAAGACCTACACATTTACCCTGCGTCAGGGCGTGAAGTTCAATAGTAATAAGTTCTTTAAACCTACCCGTGATTTCAATGCCGATGACGTCGTTTTCTCGGTATTACGCCAGAAAGATGCTGATCATCCGTACCATAAGGTTTCACAGGGTAGCTATGAATATTTCAACGATGTTGGCCTGGACAAACTGATTAAAGAGGTTAAGAAGGTTGATGATTATCATGTTCAGTTTGTCCTGAACGAGCCCAACGCCGCATTTCTTGCTGACTGGGGGATGGATTTTGCCTCTATTCTTTCGGCAGAATATGCCGATGAGATGCTGAAAAAAGGCACGCCGGAAAACGTCGATAACTGGCCGATTGGTACCGGGCCTTATGTCTTGCAGCAGTACAAGCAGGATTCACAAATCCGCTATCTGGCAAACCCGAACTACTGGGATGGTGCGGTGCCAACGAAACATCTGATTTTCTCCATCACACCAAACGTACAGACGCGACTGGCGAAACTGCAAACCAACGAATGCCAGATTATTCCTGCGCCAGCACCGGTGCAGTTTGATGAAATCAAAAAGAACAAGGATCTGACGCTGCATTCGGTCGAAGCGTTGAATGTCGGTTATCTGGCGTTTAATACGGAGAAAAAACCGTTTGATAACGTACTGGTGCGCCAGGCGCTGAACTATGCGACAGATAAAAAAGCCATTATTAACGCGGTCTTTTTAGGTTCCGGCACGGTGGCGAAATCGCCAATCCCGCCGAATATGATGGGCTTCAATAAAGACCTGAAAGATTATGATTACGACCCACAGAAAGCGAAAGAACTGCTGAAGAAAGCAGGGCTGGAAAACGGTTTTGAAGCGACATTGTGGTCTATGCCAGTGCAGCGACCCTATAACCCGAACTCTCGTCGTATTGCTGAGATGATTCAAAGCGACTGGGCAAAAGTCGGTGTGAAAGCGAAAATCGTCTCCTGGGAATGGGGGGAATATCTTTCCGGGATGCGCAAAGGCGAGCACGATACTGCGTTGTTTGGCTGGATGTCAGATAACGGTGACCCGGATAACTTTGCTGATGTTCTGCTGGGTTGCGACAGCATTAAAACCGGATCAAACGCCGCGCGCTGGTGTGATAAAGAGTATAATTCACTGGTTCAAAAGGCGAAACTGGTGAGCAAGCCGCAAGAGCGCGCCGCGCTTTACCAGCAGTCGCAGGAAATTTTCTATCAGCAGGCTCCGTGGATTGCGCTGGCGAATGGCAAAACCTTCTATGCCACACGCAGTAACGTCAGCGGATACAGCGTTAGCCTGATGGGCAGTGATTTTTCAAAAGCGAAATTAAATTAATACGTTAAGGAGGGAGTATGTCGCATCTGGATGAGGTCAGCGCACGTGTTGATGCCGCCATTGAAGACAGCGTCATTACGCATATGAATGAATTGCTGATTGAACTGAGCGATGATGTTGCGTTGAGCCGGGAAGATCGTTACACCCAGCAACAACGTTTGCGTACGGCAATTGCACATCATGGGCGGCAGCATAAAGAAGATATGGAAGCGCGTCGTGAGCAACTGACCAAAGGCGGCTCTATTCTTTGATATTTCCTTGCCGGATGGCGGTGTTCACACCTTATCCGGCGTTCCGTAGGCCTGATAAGCGAAACGCTATCAGGCAATTAAAATGAGCGCCTCGCCACCAGCCAGGCGCCGATGACCAGCAGTATCGCACCGCATACCGGACCCACCAGCGCGCGAAGCGGTACACCCTGGCTACGCAGAATATCCAGCACCAGACCACCAATAAGCTGGCTGGCGACCAGCACCGCGATGGTGGTGGCGGCACCTACGTTTTGGTATCCGCTGATACTGGCAAAAACAAAGAACGATCCCAGTAAACCCGGGATCAATGTCCACCAGCGCACGCTGGAAACCAGTTCGCCAAACCCCGCCGCACCTTGTTTAAACCACAGTATGCTGACAAACAGGACGATCCCGACCAGTGAGTTAAGCAGCATAGCAATAAGGATTGTCGAAGACGTCTGGGTAATGCGCACCATCAACGTGTTTTGCACCACCAGACCAATACCTGCGGCAATCAGAAAGGAGAGGGTCAGCGTCTGATTCATCCACGCGCATCCGGTTCGCTGCGGTCATCTAACTGCAGTTGCATAAAAGTCAGATCCAGCCAACGACCAAATTTAGTCCCGACCTGGGGCATCTGCGCGGTAATATAGAAGCCCAGTGTGCTATGCAGGTGGAGCGATGCCTGATTTTGCGACTCAATTCCTGCCACCATGACATGCTTGCCACACGCGCGCGCTTCTTCAATGAGTCTGCTGAGCAGCTTGCGCCCCAGCCCTTTTCCCTGATGTTCCGGGTGCACGTACACTGAATGTTCGACGGTATGACGGAAACCGTCAAAGTTGCGCCAGTCGCCAAAAGAGGCGTACCCCGTAACGACGCCATTCTCTTCACTTACCAGCACCGGATACCCCATCAGTTGGCGAGCTTCATACCAGGAGATGCGGTTTTCGGCATCGACCGTTTGATCGTTCCAGATAGCGGCCGTATGCAGTACGGCGTGATTGTAGATTTCTGCGATGGCGGCGCAGTCGTCTTTGCTGGCAAATCGAATTGACATGTTGAACCTCAGGGGTTGTTCACTATAGTATTACAATATGAATACTATTGAAGACAGCATAAATCAACGGATCAGTGCAAGAATTCGCATTGAGCGGGAATCTCGCGGCTGGTCGCTGACGGAACTTGCCGAACGTGCAGGGGTGTCGCGGGCGATGATCCATAAAATAGAACGCGGAGAGAGCAGTCCAACGGCGACGCTACTGGGACGGCTTTCCGGTGCGTTTGGTATCAGCATGTCCACGCTGATTGCCCGGGCCGAAATGCAGGAGGGTAAACTGCTGCGTTTTGCCGATCAGCCGGTCTGGCACGATCCGCAAAGTCACTATTTGCGCCGCCACGTTTCTCCGCGCAGCGATCTGCCTATCGATCTGGTGCAAATCGAATTACCGGCGGGCAGTGATATCCCGATGCCCGCCTCTTCCTACGTGCAGGCCCGACAGCTTCTCTGGTTGCAGCAGGGAGAATTGGTGTTTGTGGAAGGTGATACACGCCACGAAATGAAAGCCGGGGATTGCCTGGAGCTGGGGCCGCCAAACGACTGTCGGTTTATCAATGAAACCGCACAGTCCTGCGTTTATCTGGTCGTGCGGTTAAACCATGCAGGCAATTAATGTGAAAGCATCACAGAGATAGCGCGTCTACTATTGATGGATTCATGCCAAAAGCAGAGGAGAACATCAATGGGTCAACAAATGCAACGCAATCGTCGCTGGGTTCTGGCGTCACGCCCGCATGGCGCACCGGTGCCCGGTAACTTCCGTCTTGAAGAAGAGGCCATCGCGACGCCCGGTGACGGAGAGGTACTACTGCGTAACGTCTACCTCTCACTCGATCCCTATATGCGTGGACGTATGAGCGACGAGCCGTCTTATTCGCCTCCGGTTGAGATTGGTGCCGTGATGGTGGGTGGCACGGTCAGTCGGGTCGTGGCATCGAATCATTCGGATTTTAAACCCGGTGAATGGGTGCTGAGCTATAGCGGCTGGCAGGACTTCGCCATCTCTAATGGTTCTGATTTGGTAAAGTTAGGCGATCACCCTGAGCATCCTTCCTGGGCGCTTGGTCTGCTGGGGATGCCGGGTTTTACGGCGTATATGGGGCTGCTGGATATTGGCCAGCCCAAAGCCGGTGAGACACTGGTTGTTGCTGCGGCAACCGGACCTGTTGGCGCAACCGTGGGCCAGATCGGCAAGCTGAAGGGCTGTCGGGTCGTTGGTGTGGCAGGTGGGGCTGAGAAATGCCGCCATGCTACCGACGTGTTGGGCTTTGATATTTGTCTCGATCACCATGCCCCCGATTTCGCACGCCAACTGGCACAAGCCTGTCCGCAGGGTATCGATATCTATTATGAAAACGTCGGCGGCAAAGTTTTTGACGCCGTTTTGCCGTTACTTAACACCTCCGCGCGTATTCCGCTGTGTGGCCTGGTGAGCGGTTATAACGCCACATCACTGCCGGCGGGCCCAGACCGTTTACCGCTGCTTATGGCCACGTTACTGAAAAAACGTATCCGCTTGCAGGGCTTTATCATTGGTCAGGATTATGGTCACCGCATTCATGAATTTCAGCGAGAAATGGGGCGCTGGGTTCAGGAAGGCAAGATCCACTATCGTGAGCAAGTCACTGAGGGGCTGGAAAATGCACCGGAGACCTTTATTGGTCTGCTGACCGGTAAAAACTTTGGCAAGGTCGTGATTCGTCTTGCTGAAGAGTGATACGAAGGGGTTAAAGGCGGTAACAGCCTGATGGCACTTCGCTTATCTGGCCTACACAGTACTCAAATGTAGGCCGGATTTGGCGTCAACGCCGCCATCCGGCACGGGGTATAGAGTCAATCTGTTGTAACACTGATTTCGCCGCAAGCGAGTATTCATGGAGAAAATAAGAAGGTTTTCACCGAAAGTGAATAAACACTCCACTTTGCGATAAATAATGATTACTATTCTCATTCTTAAAAAGGCAAAACCATGATTTTGCTCATTGAAGCTATGTGAAGCAGTAACAACTGAATTTATCAAAGGGAGTCGTCATGTCTTTACGTCATCTGTTTTCACCGCGCCTGCGTGGTTCTTTACTGTTAGGTTCACTGCTCGTTGCATCATCATTTAGCACGCAGGCTGCGGAAGAACTGCTGCGCAAAGGCGTAGGTAAAGGCGCCTACGAAATGGCGTACAGCCAGCAGGAAAACGCACTGTGGCTGGCCACCTCGCAGAGTCGTAAGCTGGATAAAGGTGGGATAGTTTACCGTCTTGATCCGGTGACGCTTGAAGTGACTCAGGTTATTCATAACGATCTCAAACCGTTTGGCGCGACCATCAATAACGCGACGCAAACGCTGTGGTTTGGTAATACCGTGAATAGCGCGGTGACGGCGATTGATGCGAAAACCGGTGAGGTGAAAGGGCGTCTGGTACTGGATGCGCGTAAACGTTCTGAAGATGTCCGTCCGCTGCAGCCTCGTGAACTGGTCGCCGATGACGCCACCAACAAGGTATACATCAGCGGAATTGGTAAGGAGAGCGTGATTTGGGTCGTGGATGGTGAGACGGTTAAGCTTCAGGACACGATTCAAAATACCGGAAAAATGAGCACCGCACTGGCCGTCGACAGCAAGGCTAAACGCCTGTATACCGCCAATGCCGATGGCGAATTCATTACCATCGATACCACCACCAACAAAATTCTCAGCCGCAAAAAACTGCTGGACGATGGCAAAGAGCACTTCTTCATTAACCTGAGCCTGGATACGGCCGGTCATCGTGCGTTTGTCACTGACTCCAAAGCGGCGGAAGTGCTGGTTATCGATACCCGTAACGGCAATGTGCTGGCAAAAGTTGCCGCACCGGAATCTCTGGCCGTACTGTTCAACCCGACACGCAATGAAGCCTATGTAACCCACCGTCAGGCCGGTAAAGTCAGCGTGATCGATGCGAAAAGCTATAAAGTGGTTAAAACCTTCGATACCCCGACGTTCCCAAACAGCCTGGCGCTCTCTGCCGATGGCAAAACCCTGTACGTGAGTGTGAAACAGAAATCCACACGCGAGCAGGAAGCGACTCAACCGGACGATGTTATTCGTATCGCCCTGTAATTATTCGGAGGGGGCAACCCCTCCTGTCATTTCTCTATACCCCACGATACGCCTCGTTACACCCCATCGGTAGCCTGACAAACTTCAGAGACTTACACTACGCCCTCAACGGCTAACTGAATAACACAGGAATACCATGAAAAAGCCATTAATCTGTCTTTGTGCGGGCGTAATGCTGTTTACGCTGGCTGGCTGTACCACCGATTACGTCATGACGACGAAAAGCGGACAAACTATTACCACCCAGGGCAAACCAAAACTGGATAAAGATACGGGAATGACCAGCTATACCGATCAGGACGGGAATGCGCGGGAAATTAACAGCAATGATGTTGCTCAGCTAATTGAAGCAAACTAAGTCGCTCAAATGGGTAGGTCAGAAATCTGACCTACCTTAAAGCGTTACGGCGCGGTACGGTGGATTTCCGCGACGCGTTTACGTACACCAAACCAGCCAGCGACCAGCAGAATGGCAATCAGCGGTAATGAGGCGATAGTGTAGGTCCCATTCGGATAGTCAAACGCCATCAGCACCAGCACAGCCAGTAAAAACAACAGTGTCAGCCAGGACGTAAACGGCGCACCAGGCAGTTTGAAGTGAACGTCTGCCGCTTTGCCATCTTTAATGGCCCGACGCAGACGCATCTGGCACACCATAATGAATGCCCACGATGCAATGATGCCCAGTGAGGCAAAGTTAAGCACGATCTCGAACACCTGCGAGGGCACCAGGTAGTTGAGAAAAACCCCAACGACGTACACGACAAGCGTGGCAAGTATCCCGGCATAAGGTACGTGTTGACGGCTCATTTTGGCCATAAATTTTGGCGCGGAACCGCCCATCGACATTGAGCGCAAAATACGACCAGTGCAGTACAACCCCGAGTTGAGGCTGGAAAGCGCAGCGGTAAGCACCACGATATTCATAATACTGCCAATATAGGGAACGCCGAGTTTGGAAAAGAAGGTAACAAACGGGCTTTGACCTGCCTGATAGGCATTCCACGGCAGCAGCATGACCAGCAACACCACTGAACCCACATAGAACAGGCCAATTCGCCAGATAACGCTGTTAATCGCTTTTGGTACCATCGTCTGCGGATCTTTGCACTCACCAGCCGCTGTGCCTACCAGTTCAATGGAGGCAAATGCAAAGACGACACCCTGGACCAGTACCAGCGCTGGCAGCAGGCCATGCGGGAAAAAACCACCATTATCGGTGATCAAATGAAAGCCCGTGGCGTTACCATCCAGCGGTTTTCCCGTGCCCAAAAAAACAGTCCCGACGACCAGGAAGATAACGATAGCCAGCACTTTGACCAGTGCAAACCAGAACTCCATCTCCGCAAACCACTTTACGCCGATCATGTTCATGGTGCCGACAATGGCCAACGCGCCGAGGGCAAACACCCATTGCGGTACATCACCAAATGCGCCCCAGTAGTGCATATACAAGGCTACGGCCGTGATATCCACGATTCCGGTCATCGCCCAGTTGATGAAGTACATCCAGCCAGCTACATAGGCTGCTTTCTCACCTAAAAATTCGCGGGCATAAGAGACAAAGCTGCCGCTGGAAGGGCGGTGTAAAACCAGTTCACCGAGTGCCCGCAGAATGAAGAATGAAAAAATACCGCAGACCAGATAGACCAGTGCTAAAGCGGGTCCGGCCATTTGTAAACGTGCGCCAGCCCCTAAAAATAACCCGGTACCAATAGCACCGCCAATGGCGATCATTTGTACCTGCCGGTTCCCCATCGCTTTGTGATACCCCTCTTCGTGAGCATTCAACCAGCGTCGTTTCGCCGCGTGTTGTTCCGCGGCTTGCGTGTTGTGTGTGTTCATTACGTTTCCTGTTAACCTGACTAATTTACAAAATCCTTTTTGCCGCAGCAGTTGCGGCGAAAACAGCGTTACCCTTCATTGTGTTACCGCGGGAAAACTGTCGGCCGAGCATCCTACATTCAATTGATAAGTGACGCAAAGCCTGGACACAGGGGAAGTGGTTTTTTTCTGCGGCCTGAATTGACGGGATGTGGACTCGATTCAGTAAAAATAGAGGCGGTGGGCGATGTGAAAGAAGGCGCTCATCCTGATCGTCAGCAGAATGAGCGCTGTTTGCTTTACGCCGACACGCCAAAGACCTGTACGGCCTGTTGCAATCGCGATGAGCGCTGCGTTAAATCGGCAGTCGCGTCAGTGACACGCTCCACCATCTCGGCATTATTGTGTGTCATGGTACCGACACGCGAAATGGAATCATTAATCAGATCCAGCGCCTGAGTTTGCTCCCGCGTTGCCAGACTAATGTCTTTAATCATCATCGACATCTGTAACACATCGCTGATCATCCCGGTGAGATGCGTCTCCGTCTGTTCAACCATTTTTACGCCGGTATTGACGTTAGCGACGTTCTTCTCAATAAGCTGTTTGATCTCTTTTGCCGCTGATGCAGAGTGTTGCGCAAGATTGCGCACCTCCGCGGCCACGACGGCAAAACCGCGCCCGGACTCTCCGGCTCGCGCCGCTTCAACAGCCGCGTTGAGCGCCAGAATATTTGTCTGGAAGGCGATGCTATCAATTACGCCAATGATGTCGACAATCTGACCATTATCACGAGAGATCGCCTGCATCATGGCGATAGTTTGTTTCATAATATCGCCGCCTTCAGCGGCATTGGTGCTGGTTTTATCGGCCATCGTCATGGTGTGAGCCGCCGTTTCTGCAGTTTGCTGCACTGCACTACCAATTTCTTCGATGGCGGCAGCGGTTTGCTGAAGGTCTGCGGATGTTTCTTCAGAACGTGTATGTAACGCGATACCTTCTTTTGAAACGCGTTGGCTGATGGCCCGAATGCCGGATATTTGCGTACTGACGTCATCAACCAGTGAATTTAGATTAAGTCCGGACTGATTAACCAGTCGCATTAACATGCCAATTTCATCTACGCGATTTAAATGGCAGTTATCGGGTTTTCGTCCGGATACGACTTTCTTCATTTGAGTCAATAGTGTATTAACTGGCTGACAAATTTGGCACTTAAGGTAAATAGCGAATAACAGAAATAACGCCAGTAACCCGCCGGATTGAATAAAGTGGTTTACAGGGACGAAGATTAATAACAAAGAGAGCAGGGCAACGACTCCCAAAGCATAATTGACGCGTTGACTAATGCTCAACCATTTAAACATTGAAGTCCATGCCAATATGCCACGGCGAATGATAATACCCTTAAAAAGACGGAAGCCGCTAAGTTGTTGATTATTTATTTTTTCATACAGTTGCGCACTCTGAGATATTTCGTCTCGCGAAGGAACAGTACGCACTGAGATGTAGCCCGTTAACTTTTCATTGTGCCAAACGGGCGTGACGTTGGCGCGTACCCAGTAGTGGTCGCCGTTTTGACGCCGGTTTTTCACCATTCCCGTCCAGCTGTCACCCTGCTGCAACGTGTACCACATGTCAGCAAACGCGGCTGGCGGCATATCCGGATGGCGAATAATATTATGCGGTTCACCCATTAATTGGCTTTCGTTAAAACCACTGGCATCGATAAACGCGGAGTTTGCATAGGTAATATGACTCTCTTTATCTGTTGTCGATAGCAGCGTCGCTTTGCCGTTAAGTGTGTGCTCAATTTGTGTAACGGGCATGTTACTTTTCATAAAGGCCCCATGATGGTATGTATAATTCATACAAAGATCCCCGTAATAGTGCCAGGGGATATTAAAAAGCTGTTTTAAACCATTTTAATAAGAAACGCTGCATTCTCTACTAATCATCAGTTCTGTGAAAGTATTTAAAATAAAAAAATTAATGCGTGGAACTAATGTCTTTTTCATAAAAATGAAACAATCAATACAAGCGCATAACACAGACAGATATTTAGACTGACTTAAAGTAAATTCATTGCTGAACGCGTGTGTAAAAATAAATCAAACGGAAAAGGATGTTGCCGTGTTTCCGGTATCAATAAAAAACCTATTATATTTTGTAGTATGCAAATACAAGCCATTTTTTCTGCATAGTGCCGCGTTAAAAACCGGAAGTTTGACTCCTGTTGGTATGAACGTTATCCCTGATCGCTGCGGGGTTGGTTATCTGTTTTTTAGCTGAGCAAATGTGAATTAAATGTTTCTATATGGTTATTTGATAATTTAATAATACTGACATGTTAACAAATATAGGCCTGCAACATGTCATATCGCCTGAGTATTCTGGATAAAAGCCCCATCGGGGAAGGTGAAACTGCCGCAACCGCGCTGGCCCGCACGCTGCGCCTGGCACAACGGGCAGAAGAGTGGGGATATCATCGTTTTTGGATAGCTGAGCATCACAATACGCCGCAGCTTGCCAGCCCATCACCGGAACTGGTGATCGCCTGGATACTGGGACAAACCCAGCGCATTCGCGTGGGTTCCGGTGGCGTCATGCTGCAACACTATAGCCCCTACAAAGTAGCGGAAAACTTTAATCTTCTGGCCTCACTGGCACCGGGACGTGTCGATCTTGGGGTTGGGAAAGCACCAGGCGGCTTACCGCTGTCAACACAGGCACTGCAGTTGGGTCTGCATCAGGAAGAAAAAGGCAGTTTTGCCGACCAGCTTACTCAACTGAACGCCTGGCTGGCGCTGACCGGGACAGAAAGCGGGCAGACAGTATTCCCGACACCGCTCCCGCCTGCGCCGCCGCAAAGATTTGTGCTGGGCGCGAGCGTAGAAAGTGCACGCCTGGCGGCAGAGTCCGACTGGAACTTTATTTTCGCGGCGCACCTGAACGGCGACAAAGCATTATTGCATAAGGTGCTGAGCTTCTGGCAGGCCAACAGTTCACGTCCAACGATTGTCGCCGTGCAGGTTATTGTGGCTGACAGCAGTGATATAGCTGCGCAACTGGCGGAAGAGGTACAAATCTGGGGTGTCGAGTTGGAGGACGGACAACGCGTCACCGTCGCCAGTGAAGAGCAGGCGCTGGCTTTCGCCGCGCAGGCGGGCAGCGCACCGCGAACAATTGCCCGGCGTGAGCAGGCGCTACTGCAGGGGAGCGCCCAGGAGGTGGTGGCAACACTGCGTTCATTGCAGGCGCAATACGGTATTGATGAGTTCATTATCGATACGCCGGTGGCTGAAGGTCATGCACGCCTGACATCGCTACGCCTGTTGGCACAGGCCCACAGTACGATGGAGGTTGTCTGATGTCATTAGCCTCACAGCTTATCGATTGGCGTCGCGAGCTACATCAGCACCCGGAGCTGTCCCTCCAGGAAGTCGCGACAACCGCGCGTATTCGTGACTGGTTGCATGCTGCAGATGTCACACTATTGCCGTTCAATCTGAAAACGGGTGTCGTTGCCGAAATCGGTCAGGGAGAAAATGTCATCGCTCTGCGGGCGGATATCGATGCTTTACCGATCGAAGAAAATACCGATGTGCCGTTTCGCTCCGTCACACCGGGGGTGATGCATGCCTGCGGACATGATATTCACACCAGCGTGATGCTCGGCGCCGCACTGTTGCTTAAGCAGGAGGAAAACACGCTACCGGGGCGCGTGCGTATTTTGTTTCAGCCAGCAGAAGAAAGCTTCGGTGGAGCTAAAACGCTGATCCGTGCCGGAGCCCTGCAAAATGTGGCCGCGATTTTTGGCATGCACAACGAGCCCGGGTTGGCGGTAGGCGATTTTGCCACCCGAGGTGGGGCGTTTTACGCCAATGTGGATCGCTTTGTGTTGCGTATTACCGGAAAAGGCGCGCATGCGGCACGTCCGCACGAGGGAAAAGATGCCATCCTGCTCGCCAGTCAATTGGTGACGGTTTTACAAAGCGTCGCCAGCCGTGAGGTCAATACGCTGGATTCGGTGGTGCTTAGCGTCACCCGAATTCAGGGGGGAAATACATGGAACGTACTACCGGAATCCGTTGAGCTGGAAGGGACGCTCCGGACACATCGCGCAGAGGTGCAACAACAGGTCAAATCACGCGTCAGTGATATTGCCGCGGGGTTTGCCCACGCCTTTGGCGCACAGATCGATGTTATCTGGCACGCCGGGCCCACGGCCCTGGTCAATGACGCGCACTGGGCCGATATTGCGACCAAAGTCGCCAGACAATCCGGTTACACGACGCATCATGCCGACCTGCATATGGGCGGGGAGGATTTTGCCGTTTATTTGCAAAATACGCCTGGGGCGTTTGTTAGCATCGGTAGTGCCAGTGAATACGGATTACATCATCCGGGGTTTAATCCGGATGAACGGTTAATTGAACCTGCCGCACACTACTTTGCACATTTAGCAAAAACGGCATTCGCACACCTTTAATTTACCTGTTGGGTAGGGGGTACTATGGCTGAAAATCGGCAACTACGTCTGGGCACTATTTTGCATGGTGCTTCCGGGAATATGTCAGCATGGCGTCATCCGGCAGCGCGTGCTGATGCCAGTATTAATTTTGATTTTGTAAAAGAGACTGCACATATTGCGGAGAAAGGGAAACTGGATTTTATTTTTGTCGCTGACGGCCTGTATATTAATGAAAAGTCTATTCCACATTTTTTAAATCGTTTTGAGCCGCTGACGGTATTATCTGCACTGGCAAGCGTTACCCGTCATCTTGGCCTGGTGGGCACGGTTTCTACCTCTTATAGTGAGCCGTTTACTACCGCACGACAGTTTGCCAGTCTGGATCATCTTAGCCAGGGCAGGGCCGGATGGAATGTGGTGACATCCCCACTGGAAGGTTCTGCTAAAAACTATTCCCGTGCCCAGCATCCTGAGCACGCGCAACGTTATCGCATTGCCGATGAATATTTACGGGTAGTGAAAGGTCTGTGGGATTCCTGGGAAGACGATGCGTTTGTCCGCAATAAAACAAGTGGCGAGTTCTTTCATCCGCAGAAATTACATACCCTGAACCATCATGGTGATTATTTCCAGGTGGCAGGGCCACTAAATATTGGCCGTACCCCACAAGGTCGCCCGATTATATTTCAGGCAGGCGCATCACAAGATGGGAAAAAATTGGCGGCGCAGCATGCGGACGCTATTTTCACCCATCAGGAATCGCTGTCTGAAGCCAAAGCATTTTATCAGGATGTAAAAAATCAGCTTGAAGCAGTCGGACGTCATGCCGATGAACTGCATATTTTCCAGGGCGTCAGCATTATTGTTGGCGACAGTGATGCTGACGTAGAGCAACAGTATCAGGCGACCGCAGCACTGGTGTCGATCACCGACGCGCTGAATTACCTGGGACGCTATTTTGAACATCACGATTTTAGCCAGTACCCGCTGGACGCACCGTTCCCGGATCTTGGCACCCTCGGGGAAAACAGTTTTCGTAGTACCACTGACGAGATCAAGCGCAATGCGCGGGAGCGGGGATTAACCCTGCGTCAGGTGGCGCTGGAAGCTGCCAGTCCACGACCACGTTTTAGTGGAACACCGGCACACGTTGCTGATGGTCTGCAGCAGTGGTTCGAGGAGAAAGCCGCCGACGGTTTCATCATTCAGGGGGGAACGCCAGATACCTTTCCACGGTTTGTCGAACAGGTTATTCCCGTGCTTCAGGCGCGCGGTTTATTTCGCCACGACTATCCCGGCACGACGCTGCGTGCAAGCCTGGGGCTGGCAACACCTGCAAATCAATTCACACAATAAGAGAAAAACGCTATGCAGAAAAAATCACTACTTCTTGCGCTGTCACTGGCTTTCAGCGCGACTGTCTGGGCAAATGACGTCACTATCAACGGCACCGGCGTGAGCCTGGAAGCCAATAAAACACCGATTAATACAGCTAAAAATCCACAGGCGATTGCGCAGTTACCCGCTAACCTGCACCTGGCTGTACCGGGTAAATTCACGGTCGCTATTGCCGGACTGAGCCAGCCGCCGCTGACTGTATTTGCCGATGATAATAAAACGCTCATCGGCAGTGAGGCCGATATTGCTCGCCTGGTTGCCGATAGCCTGGGGCTGGAGCTAAATGTCGTACCCACGTCATGGGAAGACTGGCCACTGGGCGTGGCGTCCGGGAAATACGATGCTGCGATCAGCAATATCACCGTGACCAAAGCGCGGAAAGAGAAGTTCGATTTTGCCACTTATCGTAAGGACTCCCTGGGTTTTTATGTCAAAACCGGCAGCACGCTGACGAAAATTGAACAGGCGGAAGATATTGCCGGGCTGCGCATTATCGTCGGTTCAGGGACGAATCAGGAGGCCATTCTGTTGGCGTGGAACGAAGAGAATCTGAAGAAAGGATTAAAACCGTTTACGCCAGTGTATACCAAAGATGATGCTGCTCAGACGCTGGCTCTACAGTCAGGTCGTGCAGATGCTTACTTTGGTCCGAATGTCATTGGGGCCTGGAAAGCGGCGCTCAATGGTAAAACGCAATTGGTGGGCAGCGTCGATGGCGGATGGCCGAAAGCCGCACATATTGCCGTCACGCTGAAAAAAGACAGTGGCCTGGTGCTGCCGGTGCAAACTGCCCTCAACGGTGTGATCGGCAATGGTGACTATGACAAGGTGCTGAACCGCTGGGGGGAAGGGGTAGAACGTATCCCGCAATCTGAAGTTAACCCTGCCGGTTTAGGCGACTAAGGAGGTCAATGTGAGCGATCAATTCCGCGTTGTCTCGCCCGAAGCCATTGAGCTACAGCCGATCCTCAACGGCCTGTTTGGTGAATATGCCGCCCGCTATGGCGATTATTTTTCTCGTGATGCTGAAGTAGAGCTAACCGAATGGTATCTGGCTCCACAGGGGATTTTTGTGGTGCTGGAGCGCGACGGCGAAATTATCGCCACCGGGGCTTACAAACCCTATGACAAAGACACCGCTGAAATTAAGCGTATCTGGACGAAAAGCAGCCTGCGTAAGCAGGGGCTGGCAGCGCACGTGGTGCAGGAACTGGAGCGGCGGGCATTACTGGCGGGCTATAGCCGTATCTACCTGACCACGGGCTTTCGCCAGCCAGAGGCTGTCCGGCTTTATTTGAGTCAGGGGTACGATCCTCAGTTCGATACCACACGTAATCCAGAAGAGTACAGCCAGCCGCCTTTTGATGGACGACTGCGCTTCACCAAACTGTTGACTATCGCAGGTCAGGCCAAAATTGCCTGAGGAGAGAAGATGAAAACGACTGCAACCATCAAAGTCGTCCCGGCACGTTACCCGATGCGCACCGTAGGGGCGATTATTGCCCTGTTTGTGCTGGCGGCGATTATTCAGTCTGTCGCGTTTAATCCGCGCTGGGAATGGGGCGTGTTTGCTCGCTGGTTCTTCGACCCGGTTATCTTGTCTGGACTTGGGAAAACGTTGCTGTTGACGCTCATTGGGACATTACTGAGCGTGGTATTTGGTGGGTTGCTGGCGCTGGCCAGACTCTCATCATCCTGGCTACTAAACAGCCTGGCGTGGGGATACATCTGGTTGTTTCGCTCACTCCCGCTGATTGTGGTGTTGATCATTTTGTACAACTTCTCCTATTTGTACGACACGCTGGCGATCGGCATACCGTTCACTGCTCTCCAGTGGGGCAGCTTTGAGACTATCAATGTCCTCGGACAGTTTTCCACTGCGGTTGTTGGCCTGACGCTGGTGCAAAGTGCTTATACCGCTGAGATTATTCGCGGCGGATTTCTTGGGGTTGATCATGGTCAGTATGAGGCGGCCGCCGCACTGGGATTGCCTGCCTGGCGCCGCACGCTGCGTATTATCCTGCCACAGGCATTGCGCACTATTTTGCCCGCCGGGTTCAATGAAATTATCAGCCTGGCAAAAGGAACGGCGATGGTTTATGTGCTGGCCATGCCGGAACTGTTCTACACCATCCAGATGATCTACAACCGCACCCAGGAAGTGATTCCGCTGCTGATGGTTGGTGCCGTGTGGTATCTGGTGATCACCAGCGTGTTGTCATTAATTCAGCATCTGGTTGAACGCGCGCTGGCACGCAGTGAGAGACGATCCGCTATTAACACCGCCAGGGTGAGTCGCACGGTTAAACGTCGCCGCCAGGCTCCACAGCAGGAGGCTATCCATGTCCCACTCGCCTGAAGGTCATATTTCCATTACCGGCGTCAGCAAATATTTTGGTCGCCATAAGGCACTGGACAACGTATCGCTGGAGATCCCACCCGGTACGGTCACGGTTATTCTCGGGCCTTCCGGTTCAGGTAAATCAACGCTATTACGGGCGATTAATCATCTGGAGCGTGTCGATGAGGGGTTTATTCAGATTGACGGTGATTATATTGGCTACCGCCTTCAGGGAGACCGATTGTATGAGCTGAAAGAGGCGGAAATCCTGCGCCAGCGTATCAATGTGGGCTACGTATTTCAGAACTTTAACTTATTCCCGCATTTAACGGTGCTGGAAAACCTGATTGAAGCGCCTGTTGCACACGGACTGGCTTCGCGCAAAGAGGCTATTGAGCGGGCATTTACCTTGTTGGATGCTGTCGGACTGCGGCAAAAAGCCGATGCCTGGTCGCGGCATTTATCCGGAGGCCAGCAGCAACGTATCGCCATTGCCCGCGCGCTGGCGTTAAATCCGCGCGTGATGCTATTTGATGAGCCGACGTCCGCACTCGATCCTGAACTGGTGGGCGAAGTGCTGGACGTGATTAAGTCACTGGCGCAGTCGGGAACCACGCTGGTTGTGGTGACGCATGAAATTGGGTTTGCGCGGGAAGTGGCCGATCAGGTGGTGTTTATGGTTGACGGCAAAATCGTCGAGCAGGGTAGCAGTGAACAGGTGCTAAATTATCCACGCCACACGCGCACGCAGCAGTTTTTGTCGAAGGTTCTGTAAATACGCGGAAAAGGGCGTTGCGGCACAGGGTTGTGCCGCACAGCGATTACAGGGTAACGACGATTTTGCCTACCTGGCCGTTGGCTTCCATGTACTGGTGTGCCTTAACGATGTCATCAAACGCAAAGGTTTTATCAATCAGTGGTTTGAGTTGCCCAGATTGCAATCCTTCAAAGATGAAACGTTTAGCCCGAGCCAGTTTTTCAGCATCAGTGGTGATTTCGAAAAGCTCATAGCCGCGGAAGGTCAAATGGCGGCCAAGGATCTCAATCACCGGGATCGACAAATCGCGACCGTCCAGCGAACCGTACTGGAAAAATAACCCTCCGGCAGGCATTACCTGGGCTATTTTCGCCACACCGGGGCCGCCGACCGGATCAAAGACCACGCGGGTACCTTTGCCACCAGTTATACGGTTAATTTCTGCGACTAGATCCTGCTCCTGACTGGCAATGACCTCAGCGGCACCCAGTTGTAACAGGGCGTCGCGTTTCTCATGGGTTCGCGTCATCGCAATAGGTGTTGCACCGACCATGTTGGCGATCTGAATTGCGGCGAGACCAACACTGCTGGACGCGGCATTGATCAGCACGTTATCGCCAGGTCCGATATTGGCATACTCCACCAGCGCGCCAAAAGCAGTCACATACATCATCCAGCTGGCGGCGGCCTCGGCAAAGCTCAGGTTTTCCGGATGTTTGACGACCGCATGAGCGGGCGCATTGACGATTTCGCCATACATACCGTACTGATGAAAGCTGAATGCCGGAATGACGCTCACGCGATCGCCTGGTGCGAACTCGTGCACATTGTCACCGACGGCTTCAACAATGCCGGAGGCTTCATAGCCCAGGCGAGCAGGAAAATTGGGTTGGTAAATATACTGACCGGTACGGTACATAATTTCCGCCCGGTTAATACCTATTGCACGAACGCGGATCTGAACATCGTTTGCAAGCGGTGCCGGGGTCTGAATATCCTGAATATTCAGCACATCAGCGCCACCCATTTGATTGAAAACCACGACTTTAGACATAGCGGACCTCGGTAAATTGTTCTGACTTGAGTCCGCACAATGTATTGGTTCTGGTGAGGGTGAAAAACCGCCATTACGGAACTTCACTATTACTCAAATTGTAATAATCCCTGAAGTCGTGGTTTTTGCTGTACGAAAAGCTGACTCAGCCAGTCAATAAAAACCCGCACGCGCGGGGCCAAATAGCGCCTGTCCGGGTAGAGAACAGACACCGGTTTAGCTTCTCCCGCATAGTCACGCAGCACCTCAATCAGTTGTCCCGACTGGAGGTAGGGCGCCAGTACGGCGTGAACGCCGTGTATGATTCCCAGCCCAGATAAACAACCGGTTAGCAGAATGTCGGAGTTGTCTACGCTCATTCGGCTTGCTGGCACGATCGATACCGTTTTCCCGTCGTTGATAAAGGACCACTCCAGCGCGTCACGATGACGTTCGCTAAAGAAGTTGAGTGCCTGATGCTGAGCTAAATCATCCGGTGTCTGTGGGATGCCCCGTGTAGCCAGATAATCTGCGGACGCACAGGTCACCATTTTAACCTCGCCAAGTCGTCGGGATATTAGCGAGGAGTCCTGCAATTCTCCAATGCGGATCATGCAGTCGATCCCCTCCGCAAGCAGATCAATTTTGCGGTCAGTGGAGGTGAGAACAATCTCAACGTCCGGATAGCGTGACTGAAAGTCGCTTAGCGCGGGAACGATAATCGAGTGAGCCAACGACAGTGGCGCGTTGATCCTGAGCTTTCCACGCGGAGGCCGTGTTGGTGAGAAAGAGGCCATGATGTCATCCACGTCACCCAGCAGTGCCTTGGTCCGCCGGTAAAATGCGTCACCTTCTTCGGTCAGGGTAACCTTCCGCGTCGTTCGGTTTAGGAGTTTCGTCCCCAGATCGTCCTCAAGATGCTGAATTGCTTTCGTCACCGCGGGGCGGTGCAGGTGCAACACATCAGCGGCTTTGGCAAAACCACCTTGTTCGACAACCTGCACAAAAATGCTCATATATTCAAACATACTCGAACGCATCTCTTATTCTCTCCCGTATCCGTTATGACGGTTGTAGTCTCCGGCATTGTTATTATGAGAGTAATAATTCCGGCTGCATAGATTGTCGAATGCTGCTCTACACTTAGGGTTTTAACATTGAGGGGTTGCAGCATGATTAAGGTCTATGGGGTACCGGGCTGGGGATCGGCCATCAGTGAAGTGATGCTTACACTGGCGGAGATCCCTTACAGCTTTATTAATGTGGACGGCTTTGACAGCGACGGGCCGTCGCGGGCGTTGCTAAAAACTATGAATCCGCTGTGTCAGGTGCCCACACTGATACTGGAAAATGGCAATGTGATGACGGAAACGGCGGCTGTTGCGCTGATGATTCTGGACAGCAGGCCCGAACTGGCGCCGCCTGTCGGACATGTGGAACGTCAACAATTTCAGCGCCTGTTGATTTGGCTGGTGGCAAATGTCTATCCCACGTTTACCTATGCCGATTATCCACAACGCTGGGCACCGGACGCCCCGGCGCAGTTGAAAAAGGGCTGCATTGAGTACCGTAAATCGCTTTATATGTGGCTGAATGACCAGCTAAGCGCCGAACCGTACGCGTTTGGCGATCAGCTCACGTTGCTGGATGTTTATATTGCTGTTATGCGCACCTGGGGGCCAGGACATGACTGGTTTCAGGACAATACGCCCAATATCAGCGCCATCGCGGACGCGGTTTGTCAAATCCCGCGGCTGCGTACTGTACTGAAAAATAACAGAATTATTTGACGCGATGAACGCTTAAAACATGTCTTGCCCCTGTTCGCGGATCATCCTGATAAGTCGTTCTGTGATGGGAGAGGGGCTGCGATCCTTGAGTCGACCAAGAATAAAATGACGGGAATTTGCTGTTCCTTCCAGCGGGATTTCCTTCAATTGTTTATATACCACGCCGCCCTTGGTCAAATTACGCCGGGGTATGAAGCCCAGTAATTCTTTATTTGCCGCAAGGATTTTTGGCATGAGATGAAACGATGATGTTTCTATCTGGGCTTGCGGTGGCGGAAGCCCCCGGCTAATAAAAAACTGATCAATCCAGCGTCGGGAGGCCGTATTTTTCCCCGATAACAACCATCTGTATTCGACAAGATCTTGAGGCGTAATTGACTTCAACTCTTTTGTAAAAATAGGATGTTCGCAGCTGCCGACTAAAACCACAGCATCCTCCATTATCGGGTAAATAATAGCGTTCTCATAGCTAATCGTTTTAGTAACAATAATGATATCTAACTGATAATTCTGCAGATTATCCCAGAGATAATTATTTACTCCGGGAACAATTTCGAGCATAGCGAGGGGGTTTTCTGTCAGAAAAGCCTGACAAAGCTTAGGAATGAGATATTCAGCGACAGTCGGTACACAGCCTATACGTATTTTGCCTGA
This sequence comes from Citrobacter sp. Igbk 16, assembly GCF_028069755.1. NCBI lineage: Bacteria > Pseudomonadati > Pseudomonadota > Gammaproteobacteria > Enterobacterales > Enterobacteriaceae > Citrobacter > Citrobacter sp. Igbk 16. The sequence goes on from NZ_JANEWJ010000003.1 coordinate 108,681, forward strand.
CACTCCGCGAACATAGTTTTCGAGGTCCTGTTCCGTTTGCTCCATAAAAAAGCAGAGCTTTCTGGCCCGTTCGCGCAGTAACTCACCCGCGGCGGTAAGCGTTATACCGTGCCCGCTGCGGGTCAATAATTGTGTACCCACTTCCTCTTCCAGACGCTGGATGCATTTTGACAGCGCAGGTTGCGAGCGCCCAAGGCGTTCTGAGGCTTGAGCGAGGCTACCCACTTCTGCAATAACATAAAAAAACGTCAAATCGCGAATATTGAGATTCATGACTCTACAGCACCTTTTCCCATCCGCCCGGTATTAGCGTCACAGCATGGTAGAGAATGACGCGCCATTATTTTTTGACCTGACAGCAAAAAGATGACGTTTTCTCTTGCATAAAAAGTAAGAAAATACGGCGAAATGTGTGAACCATGCCGCCTGTCAGTTCCGCATTATTACGCAATAACATCCTGGTGAATTAATACAACTAACTGTATTTTATGATGTTTATAAGCGAATTTTGTTTTTACGCTATTTAACGAAAAGTTATTGCCGCTATCAATATTATTGCCTGTTGCGTCGCCTTGTCCTGGGGTAAAAATCTCCCATCCCGACTATGGCAAGGAGAAGAGGATGCGTTTTACCGTATTAATGACGGCACCAAAACTGGCGCCGAAGGGTGTTAAAAAACTAATAGATGCTGACTGTAAAATAATCTATGTAAATGATTCAACGGATCCGCAGGCGATCCTGTCGATTTTATCCACTGAGCCTGTTGATGCTGTTATTTCACGCACGATGGCGCTAACGGGCGAAGCTATCCGTGCTTGTCCAACGCTGAAAGTCATCACCAAACATGGCGTAGGCGTAAGCAACATTGATGTCGATGCGGCGACGGAACGAAATATTCCCGTCCTCGTGACGCCGGGAACAAACTCACAATCGGTTGCCGAACTGGCATTAGGGCTCATGCTGGCGGCCGCCAGGCGCATTGCATCCTATGACCGAGATTTACGCACAGGGAACTGGAGCCGCGCCGGAAACGGCCAACAATTAAGTGGACGCACTTTGGGATTGGTGGGTTTTGGCCAAATAGGACAAACGCTGGCGCAATTCTGTATAGCGCTGGGCATGAAGGTCGTCGCTTACGATCCCATGCTCAAGGCCAGCCCAATCGAACAGGTCACACTTGTCAACGATTTACCGGCGTTGCTTCGCCAAAGCCAGGTGCTCAGCCTACATTGTCCGCTGGTTCCCGCTACCCGAAATCTGATTAACGAAGAGGCGCTTTCACTACTGCCTGATGGTGCAATTCTGGTTAATACCGCCAGAGGGCCGCTGATTGATGAAAATGCGCTGGTAGCGGCTTTGCAGAGTGGAAAAATTGCAGGTGCAGGTCTGGACACTTTCGTTAATGAACCACTGCCCCTCAGCGATGCTATTGCCTCACAACCCACCGTTGTTATGACCCCGCATGTTGGCGGGTCCACGCCTGATGCGTTAGACGCGATGGCTGCGCATGCCGCTGACAACGTGATTAATTTCCTTAACGGAAAACCACTATCCCCGAGTCTGTGTGTTAACCACCTGATTAAATAATATTTACGACGTACTGGAGAATAAAATGTCTATTGGATTCAGAGTCTTTACTCAACGTGAACTGCCTACAGCTGATGTTATCGAAGGTTTCAAAACCATACCAGCAGCAAATATTGCCGACTGTATGGGGCGGCTGAGCGCGATGAATTGCCGCATCCGACGCATGACGGCACCTGCGGAACAAAATATGGTTGGTGTTGCGCTGACGGTAAAAGCGCGTCCTGGCGACAATCTGATGATGCATAAAGCGCTGAACATGATTAAACCTGGCGACATTCTGATCGTTTCCAACGAAGGGGACAGCAGCCAGTCGCTGATGGGCGAGATCATGGTCGCCTACGCCAAATCTCAAGGCATTGCGGGCATCGTGCTGGACGGACCAATGCGTGATCTTGATACCATCTATGCAATGGGGGTTCCAGTTTATGCGACAGGTCATACCCCAGGCGGCCCATTCAAAGAAGGTCCAGGCGAAGTCAATGTTCCTGTAGCCTGCGGCAATATTCACGTTACGCCGGGCGATATTATCGTCGGTGACAGTGATGGCGTCATTGTGATCCCTAAACATGATGCGGCAAAATTGCTGGAAGAAGCTCGCAAGTTTTCTGCCAACGACCATGCAAAACTGGTTGCGGCGCAGACCGGAAAAGCCGATCGCAGTTGGGTGGATAAAGCGCTCGCGGCGAAAGGCTGCGAAACGATTGACGCTGTTTATCCGGGTTAACTCTACAGATGCCAGCCACGTTTGTGGCTGGCTTGCTCAAATAGGCTAATAATAATGGCAGAAAAAATAAAAGCGTTGTCGTTTAAGAAACGGTGGGGAATTCCGTTAGCGATCCTGGCGATGGCGATTACCTATACATTTCCCATGGCAGGACTTTCCATGGAGGGGAAGCATGCGCTGGTATTGTTTGCGGGTGTTTTTATCCTGTTCTTATCCGAACCCATCCCCATTGTTGTTTCAAGCTTACTGATTGTTCCTGCTGCCGTATTATTAAAAGTATGCAGCTTAAAAATGGCACTGTCGGGATTTTCTTCATCTTCCTCTTATCTTCTGGTTGGCGCATTTATTATGGCTGTGGCGCTAACCAAAACACGCTTAGCGGAACGGATTACTTTTTTAATACTTAAAGTTACCGGCAGTAGCGTGCGTAATTTAACACTGGGGGTGACCATTGCGAATATTGTGCTGGCATTCTTTATTCCGTCGTCCACGCCAAGAGTCGCGATACTGCTACCCATTTGTCTGAATTTGATTGCGTTATTTAAAGAAGAAGGGCGAACAAAATTTGCAGTTAATTTGCTGCTCACCATGTCGTTTACTAATTCCACGATCAGCGGCGGTATTTTGACAGCCAATTTACCAAACCCCATTACCGTTGAATTTATTCATAATGCCGGTGGGCCAATGATCTCCTATCTGGATTTTTTGATAGTCGGATTCCCGCCAGCATTACTGATGACGTTTATTACCTGGATCTACCTGCAGTTTGCTTATCCGCCTGAGCAATCGCATATCCCCGGTGGAGAGCAACTGATTAAAGACAGTCTGGACGGGATGGGAAAAATGTCTGCGGCCGAGTGGAAAACGTTGTGGATTTTCCTCGGCGTGGTCTTCCTGTGGGTCACCGGTGATTGGATAGGTGTCGATTCTACCACGGCCTGTATGCTGGGGGCTTGCCTGCTCTTCTTCCCTAAAATTGGCGTGATTAATTGGTCGGAAGCCAATAAAGGCGTGTCGTGGCAAGTGCTGTTCATTTGCGGCGGTGGTGTCAGTATGGGGGCTATTTTGATGAAAACCGGTGCGGCAGAATGGATATCGATGTTGATCTTTAACCATCTGGGTTTATCCACGCTGAGTACCATCGCCTTGCTGATTGTCGTGCTTATCGTCGTGCAATACATGCATATTTTCTTTGTGGGCACGACCGCGATGGCGGCAGCAATGTTGCCTGTACTGATTGGTATTGCCCATGCGGCAGGTCTGCCACCGGCAATGCTGGCGTTACCGGGTGGGATGATTATTGGCGCTTATCCATTATTGATGTTTTATAACACCATTCCGGGCGTGTTGGTCTTTGGTACCGGGAAGGTTGCTATCAATGATTATCCGCGCGTCGGTATTGTACTGTGTGCGATTGCTTGTCTGATTTATGCATTATGCGCATTGTATTATTGGCCAATGCTTGGCGTATTTTGATTTTTAGGAATAATTATTGATTTGTTATTAGCGATTATTTTACCGTGATGTTTATCTGAAACATCGCGTGGTTGATTATATCTGTCGATAACCTTGTAAAGGATATTATATGAAAGTTACGCTTCTTGGCGCTGCCGGAGGAATAGGGCAAGCTTTGTCGTTACTCCTTAAATTAAACATGCCAGAGGGGTCTGAACTCGCACTCTACGATATATCAACAGCAACCCCAGGGATTGCTGTTGATTTAAGCCATATCCCAACCGATGTGCATATTCACGGATATTGTGGCACTCAGATCCAACATGCGTTAGATGGTGCAAATATTGTTATTGTCTGTGCTGGTATTGCCCGTAAGCCGGGAATGGATCGTTCTGACCTCTTCAGTATTAATGCCAATATTATTCATCAGCTTATTGGTGATGTCGCAAAAATATGCCCGGATGCCTGTATTGGTATTATTACTAACCCGGTTAATACCACAGTGGCGATTGCCGCTAATGTCCTGCAAAAGGCTGGCGTCTACGATAAAAGCAAGCTCTTTGGCATCACCACGTTGGATGTCATTCGCGCAAATACGTTTGTTGCACAAATGAAAGGCTGCAGCGTGCGGGACGTTGAGGTTCCGGTCATCGGTGGACATTCAGGCGTCACGATCCTGCCGTTGTTCTCGCAGCTTACGGAGATAAAACTTTCCGATGACGAGATCCGTGCGCTGACAGACCAGGTACAACATGCCGGGACTCGGGTCGTCGAGGCTAAAGCGGGAGCCGGGTCGGCCACATTATCAATGGGGCAGGCAGCCGCACGTTTTTGTTTGTCGTTACTCCGTGCACTGAGTGGGGAACAAGGCATTGTGGAATGCGCATATGTAGAAAGCGGCAGCCAATACGCCCGTTTTTTTGCCCAGCCAGTAGAATTGGGCGTCAACGGAGTATCTCGCGTTATTGCGCTAACTGACCTGAGCCGCATTGAGCAGGATGCACTCGAGGCAATGCAAAGCGAACTGCGGAAAGATATTGCGTTTGGTGAGCGGTTTGTTTGTAAGAATTAACCGTGGTGGTTTTGAAAAAGCCGATCGTCGAAATCGGCTTTCAACGTTTGCCAGGCCGGTAACGTTGTGCATCTGAGCATCATTGTAGACCAAAGACGTCTGGAGGAATTTTGCTAACTGGCGCATATTACGTTATCGCTGTTTTACCCAAAACAATAAGGAACCTGCAATGCCGCATATCGATATTAAATGTTTTCCTCGCGCCCTTACCGATGAACAAAAAACCGCGCTGGCGGCGGATATTACAGATGTCATTATTCGTCATTTGCAAAGCAAAGACAGCTCAGTCAGCGTGGCATTGAATGAGATTGAGCCTGAGGCGTGGCAAGCCGTATGGGATGCGGAAATCGTGCCGCAGATGGACACGTTGATTAAAAAACCCGGTTACAGTATGTGAGAAAAAACGGGCGAGTCATTCGCCCGTTTTTGATGCCATTATGGCGTGACAATATTGAACCAGAATTCAAATTTGTCCATGTAACCGAGCATGGCGTCGAGCTTGGCGGCGTCTCCGGTAATTTTCACGTCACCGCTGTCTTGCGCCTGCTTCAGCGTCACTTCCTTGAGGATGATTTTGTTCAGCGTATCGCGATTGAGCGCGATAGTGGCATCCGCATCTTTCGCTTCGGAATTAGCGGTATGGTTCAGAACACCGTTTTCCAGCTCCAGTTTGTATTTACCACCATCGCTACCAAGGTCGATATTGAATACTGATTTCGCATCGCCCGCTTTCTGCCCGTTAATATGTACCGCCAGGTAGTCGAAGAACATTTCTGGCGTCATGGCGCGGACAGTATCCGGACTGGCCGTATTCGGCGTCGGGCCTTTCACCACGCCGTTGCGCAGTTCTTGTGCGCCCGTCAGGTAGAAGTTACGCCACGGACCAGACTCTGCCTGATAGCCTAATTGTTCCAGCGCATCGGCTTCCAGGTTTCGCGCGGCCTGGTTGTTCGGATCGGCAAATACGACTTTGCTCACCACCTGTGCAACCCAGCGATAGTTGCCCTGATCGTAGTCAGCTTTTGCTTTTTGCAGAATGGCATCCGCACCGCCCATATAGTCGACGAATTTCTTCGCCGCTTCTTCCGGCGGCAGTTCATCAAGTGTGGCTGGGTTGCCGTCAAACCAGCCGAGGTACAGCACGTAGGTGGCTTTCACATCATGGCTAACGGAGCCATAGTACCCGCGGTTCGCCCAGGTGTGTGCCAGTGAATCCGGCAACGTAAAGTTCGCCGCGATTTCATCACGGGTCAGACCTTCGTTGGCCATGCGCAGCGTCTGGTCGTTAATATAACGGTATAGATCGCGTTGGCTTTTCAGTAGGCTCACCACCTTGTCATTGCCCCAGGTTGGCCAATGGTGCTGTGCCATCAGAATTTCCGCTTTATCACCCCAGCGAACAATTGCTTCGTTGATGTATTTGGACCACGGCAACGGTTCGCGAATTTTTGCACCGCGCAGAGAGTAGGTGTTGTGCAGGGTATGGGTGACATCTTCAGCCGATTCGATGAGTTTTTTCTCTTCGATGTACCACAACATTTCTGAAGGCGCTTCGGAGCCTGGAGCCAACATGAAGTCATAGGTCAGGCCATCAATAACCTCTTTTTGCCCATCTTTCTCGATGATATTCGTTGGCGCAATCAGTGTAACCGTCCCTGCGGAAGTGGTGGTTCCCAGTCCCGCGCCGACCTGGCCTTTAGCATCCGGTTTTAGCAGGTTGCCGTACATGTAGCTGGCGCGGCGGCTCATGACGTTACCGGCCATGATGTTTTCAGCAACCGCTGCTTCCATAAAACCGGCAGGCGCATAGACCTTCACTTTGCCTGCTTTAACATCGGCTTCATCAACAACACCGCGCACACCACCGTAATGGTCGACGTGGCTGTGGGTATAAATCACCGCGACAACCGGTTTTTTGCCACGGTTTTTAAAGTAGAGATCCATGCCGACTTTGGCCGTTTCTGCCGACACTAATGGGTCAACAACGGTGATACCTTCTTTACCTTCGATGATGGTCATATTCGACAAATCGAGGTTACGGATCTGATAGACACCCTCCGTGACTTCAAACAACCCGCTGATATTGATCAACTGAGACTGGCGCCACAAGCTCGGGTTTACCGTATCCGGTGCCTTATCGCCTTCCTTAATAAACGCGTACTGTTGCGGATTCCAGATAACGTTGCCTTGTTCACCTTTGATCACGTCCTGAGGAATCGGGGCGATAAAGCCTTTGTGCGCGTCGGTAAAGTCGGTGTTATCAGAAAAGGGGAGTTGATTGTAGAGTGCATTGTTGGCTTGTTGCGTGGCTGCCGTCGCCTCTTTTGGGGCTTCAGCAGACATGACGGGAACAGCAAAAGACGTTAATAACCCAGCAAGTATAAAGCTTTGTGCGATTCTATTAAGTTGCATCGTAAAACCTCTCTGACACTTCATAAGTCCAGTTCTGGGGGGATGCTGCTTTAACGGATTGCGTTTTGAACCAATATTTGACTTAGTGCACGATTAACTATAATTCACATGAATGATTCGGCAAGGTAAGGGAAACGATTTATCTGACTGGTTTTTCGGAAGTTTTGAGAAGGCTGATAGGGATGACAGGCGGATCTGCCATCCATTTGTCGGTGATTATTTACCGGCAGTAACCTGTTTCCCGCTGGTGACAAATGTTCCGGCACCAAGGTGATGCAGGGTATTGAGTTTGCCATCATCAAACTGCCAACGACCTTCCACGAAGACTCGCTCATCAGCGGCAGCCGAGACCACTTCGCCAAACAAGGTGTCATATTTGTCCTGAGCCGCTGTGGCAGGAAGCAGGCGGCATTCCATCCAGGCGAGACACTTGGCTTCTACTAGCGGCAGCCCCAATACCGGGCCTTTGACTACCGGAATGCCGTAGCAGTTGAACTTATCTTCTATTCGACCGGAAACACTCCCTACGGCATAGGTCCAGTTCGTCGCGGCAACACCTGGAATAACAATACCAAATTGACCGCTACGTTCGATCAGTTCGCGCGACCAGGCAGTCTTGTCGACAACAATGGCTACCCGCGGCGGATCAAATTCCACGGGCATTGACCACGCGGCCGCCATCACATTACGCCGTTCTGTATTCGCGTCACGACTGGTTATCAAAATGGTGGGGCCGTGATTAAGCAGTCGGCTGGCGTGTTGTAATTCAACCGGACGAAAATGACTCATAGCGACTCCTCGGCAGAATAAAAATGACATCACAATAAACATAGATAGTAACGGGATTAGCGATTTTGTCGCCTCGCCGGGGGGAACAGCGCACAAAAACGACAGCGTAAAATTAAAAATGCGTTATAAGTACAACATTCAACAAACAGGAATCCCGTATGACGCCTTTTTTAAACGCTTATTTTGCCCGTATTGGCTGGTCAGGTGTGCCCAACGTCGACATTGAAACGTTGAGAGCGCTGCACTTACTGCATAACGGTGCCATACCCTTTGAAAATCTTGATGTGCTGCTGCCGCGTGAAATGCAGCTTGACGATGTGTCCCTTGAAGAGAAGTTGGTCACTGCTCGCCGCGGTGGCTATTGCTTTGAACAAAATGGTGTATTTGAACGGGCGCTGCGCGACATCGGCTTTACCGTACGCAGTTTGCTGGGACGCGTGGTATTGGCGAATCCGTCAAGCCTACCGCCGCGTACACATCGCCTGTTACTGGTTGAATTACAGGGTGAACAGTGGATCGCTGATGTTGGATTTGGCGGACAAACGCTGACAGCGCCGATTCGTCTGCAGGCTAACATTGAGCAGAAGACGCCACACGGCGAATATCGCCTGATTCAGGAGGGGGAAGACTGGATATTGCAGTTCCGCCATCATGATCACTGGCAGTCAATGTACCGATTCGATCTGGTGGTGCAACATCACAGCGATTATCTGATGGGTAATTTCTGGTCTGCACACTGGCCGCAGTCGCATTTCCGCCACCATTTGCTGATGTGTCGCCATTTACCCGACGGCGGCAAGCTGACGTTGACCAATTTCCACTTTACTCATTATCAGGATGGTCACGCGGTAGATCAGATTAATCTGCCTGACGTTGCCAGCTTGTATACGCTGTTGCAGGAACGCTTCGGCCTGGGCGTTGACGATGTAAAACACGGCTTTAGCGAGGAGGAACTGGCGACAGTAATGGCGGCGTTTGATACGCATCCGGAGGCGGGAAAATAGGGGCATCAGAATTAATGCCGGATGCGGCGTAATCGCCTTATCCGGCCTACCTGAAGATTTAAAAATCGATCGCCCATTCGGCGTGAAACAGGATCACTGCAGAGCCGGAAATCGTCACTTTTTCTGGCTGGTTATCACGGATTGTTACCGCCACATCAACCACACCGTCGCGTCCCAGCGCACGCCCCTGGTGCCCCTGAACATGCAACGTTTTGCCATCATGGGCCATCAGGTTATGGTGTACCAGCCAGGCCCCCATTGGACCATTCGCGTTGCCGGTAACCGGATCTTCCACAATTCCGATAGCCGGTGAAAACATGCGGCCATCGGTTGCGTTTTCGCCCGGACGGAGTTGAAACGGGAAGAAGCCGTTACAGCCAATCTCTTTGCTAATTGCCGTCAGCGCGGGCAGGTCAGGGGAAAGGGCGTCAATATTCACCTCGGGCTTCAGTGGGATCATCACTTTTGAATGCCCGGTAGATGCCACCTGAATCGGCAACCCAGGCAGCATATCGTCTTCAGTTAGGTGCAGCGCGTTAATAATCGCACGGCGAATGGCCCCATCCAGCGGCGCCTCAAAAACAGGTTTCCCTTGCTCCAGGCTGATGCGGTAGTCAGCGCCGTGCGTGCGTACGTCGACCCGGTGGCGACCGGCGAGTGACGTTTGCCAGACGGTCGTATCACTCAGCCCCAGCACGTTGGCGCGAACATAATGCGCGGCGACGGTAGCATGCCCACAGATGGGCACTTCGACCGTTGGCGTGAAGTAGCGAATACGCACATCGCTGTCGTCACTGGTCAGTAGAAAAGCCGTTTCCGAATGGCGCAGCTCACGTGCTATCAGCTGCATCTGGGCGTCACTCAACCCATCCGCATGCAGCACAACTCCCGCTGAATTGCCGCGAAAGGGTTCTGAGGTAAAGGCATCAACGTGGTAAACCTGTGGTTTCATTGGCGTTCTCCTGGAATGGAGAAGCATCATAACGTACAAAAAGTGGGATAGCGATGCTGCCCGGTAAGTGCACGCGCTACCGGACAGCAGAGAAAATTATCGGCGAGAACGTACTATCTGGTAACGGCGGGTGAAATACTCAACCGGTGCGCTCCAGACGTGAACCAGACGAGTGAACGGGAACAGCAGGAAAATCGTCATCCCCAGCACCAGGTGTACCCGGAAGATTAACGCCACGCCATCCAGATGCGCAGACGCACCGCCCTGGAAGGTGACGACCGACTGCGCCCAGCCCACCAGTTTCAGCATTTCACTGCCGTCCGGATGTTGTGCCGAAAACGGGATAGTGGTCAGGCCGAGGATACACTGAATCAACAGGATACACAGGATCAGGATATCTGCAGTGGAGGACGTTGCGCGAATACGCGAGTTCGTCAGACGGCGCACCAGCAGACCCACGCCGCCTACCAGCGTCAATACGCCACACAGACCGCCGGCAATCATCGCCATCTGTTGTTTCACGGCAACTGGCAGGAACCAGGCATACATCCAGTGTGGGGTTAACATGCCAAACAGGTGTCCAAAGAAGATCCCCAAAATGCCGATATGGAACAAGTTTGACCATAGCACCATACCGCGTTTATCCAGCATCTGGCTGGAGGAGGCACGCCAGGTGTACTGTCCGTAGTCGTAGCGTAACCAACTCCCGAGGATAAACACCGTGCCGCACAGATACGGGTAGATGTCGTAAAAAAAGACGTTCAGATACTGTATCATTTCGGGCCTCCCGCGCTGACGTCGACATACTGTGGTGCCACGTCCTGGCTAAAGCGTCGTTGATAGTTTTGTAACGGTGAACTGTCACAGGCAGTCGCATTATCCTCAATAAATTTCACCTGTTCCTCTTCCCAGACGGCATCCAGTGCCTGACGGGTATCATCGCGGGTTTCAGCCCCAACCTGCTTCGTGACACTGTCACTTGATAGAGGGCTTCCGGCAAGCAGCAGCAGGGCGTCAAACAGTTGATACCAGGGGGTATCGCGCTGTTTTAATCGACCGCCGAGCAGCGCCAGTATCGGTGCAACGTTCTGCAATCCCTCTTTGGCTTCTGTTTCAGGCAGCACGCTTAAATATTCCAGATACAGCGGCAGGTGATCCGGCAGTTCGCGACAGTTGAGTTGTAGCCCAACTTTTTCGTACTGGGCCAGCAGGTCGACCATCGCCTGACCGCGGTCGCGGGATTCGGCATGCACATGCTCGAACAGCAGCAGTGAGGTGGCGCGTCCACGGTCAAATACTTCACACCATTCGGCTTGTTTATCCAGTAACGGAGCATTGAGCAGTTCGTGGGTAAACCCGCTTAGCATGGGCGCATCGCTGGCGACCAGCGCGAAGGCGTCATCTTTGCACTCCCAGAGCAACGCGTCCGGGTATTCCATCAGCAGACCGATAACCTTGAGGATTTGCATTATTGACCCTCCGCTTTATCGCGTACTTCGGTGATATCGATAGCGTCAATGCGGCTACTGTTAAACAGATTGAACTTGGTATCCGAGCCGTGACAGCCGTCGCCGAAGGTGAAGCCGCAACCGTTTTTCTCCGGGAAAGCGTCACGTGCCATTTCACGATGGCTGGTTGGGATCACAAAGCGGTCTTCGTAGTTGGCAATGGCCAAATAGCGGTACATCTCCTCAACCTGTTCAACGGTTAAGCCCACTTCCTCAATTGCACGGGTATCGGTTACGCCTTCCACGGTTTGCGAGCGCATGTAGTGTCGCATCGCCATCATGCGTTTCAGGGCGCGCAGTACCGGACCGGTATCACCTGCACTGAGCATGTTGGCGAGGTACTGGACCGGGATTCGCAGTGACTCAACCGCGGGCAGAATGTTGCCATTGTGCGGCAGACCACCGGCATCAGCGTAAGACTGAATCGGTGACAACGGCGGCACATACCAGACCATCGGCAGGGTGCGATACTCCGGGTGCAGCGGCAGTGCCAACTTCCAGTCCATCGCCATTTTGTAAACCGGTGAACGCTGGGCCGCTTCAATCACGTTGTGCGGAATACCCTGTTTCAGCGCTTCTTCAATGACGGCCGGATCGTGCGGGTTAAGGAACACATCGCACTGACGCTCATAAAGATCGGTTTCATGTTCGGTGCTGGCCGCTTCCTCGATGCGATCGGCATCGTACAGCAGCACGCCAAGATAGCGAATACGTCCGACGCAGGTTTCGGAACACACGGTAGGTTGGCCGGATTCAATACGTGGATAGCAGAAGATGCATTTTTCTGATTTGCCGCTCTTCCAGTTAAAGTAGATTTTCTTATACGGACAACCGCTGATGCACAAACGCCAACCACGGCACTTATCCTGGTCGATCAGCACGATGCCATCTTCTTCACGCTTATAGATAGCGCCACTCGGGCAGGTGGCGACACAGCTTGGGTTCAGGCAGTGTTCGCACAGGCGTGGCAAATACATCATGAAGGTGTTTTCAAACTGACCGTACATCTCCTTTTGCATCTTCTCGAAGTTACGGTCACGGGCACGTTTTGAGAATTCACCGCCAAGTAATTCTTCCCAGTTTGGACCCCAGATAATTTTGTCCATCCGTTTACCATCAATCAGCGAGCGCGGGCGGGCAGTGGGCTGATTTTTGCCTTCCGGCGCACTGTGCAAGTGCTGGTAATCGTAGGTAAACGGCTCGTAATAATCATCGATTTGCGGAATGACAGGGTTGGCGAAAATTTTGGTGATGACCCCCATCTTGCCGCCCAAGCGCGGTCTGATCTTACCGTTAACATCGCGCACCCAGCCGCCTTGCCACTCTTCCTGGTCCTCCCAGTTTTTCGGGTAACCAATGCCGGGTTTTGTCTCGACGTTGTTAAACCACGCATATTCCATCCCTTCACGCCCGGTCCAGACGTTTTTGCAGGTGACGGAGCAGGTGTGGCAGCCGATGCACTTATCCAGATTCAGAACCATGCCTACCTGTGAGCGTATTTTCATTTTTTCGCCTCCTGTACCTGATCGCGACCTTCATCATCCAGCCAGTTAATATTTTTCATTTTCCTAATCATGATGAACTCATCGCGGTTAGAGCCGACTGTTCCGTAATAGTTGAAGCTGTACGCCAACTGCGCATAGCCGCCAATCATGTGGGTCGGTTTAGGACACACACGGGTGACGGAGTTATGAATACCGCCGCGCATTCCGGTGACTTCGGAGCCGGGTATATTCATGATTCGTTCCTGTGCGTGGTACATCATGGTCATGCCTGGCGGTACACGCTGGCTGACCACCGCGCGTGCGGTTAGTGCTCCGTTTGCATTGAAAGCTTCGATCCAGTCGTTGTCTTCAATACCTAACTCCTTAGCATCAGTTTCACTGATCCAGACAATCGGCCCGCCACGTGACAGCGTTAGCATCAGCAGGTTTTCACTGTAGGTAGAGTGGATGCCCCATTTCTGGTGCGGCGTCAGGAAGTTGAGTGCTTTCTCCGGGAAGCCGTTTGGCGGTATCTCACGCATTTCGCTGACGCTACGGGTATCAATGGGTGGACGATACGCCACCAGACTTTCCCCGAAGGCGCGCATCCACGCGTGATCCTGATACAGTTGCTGACGACCCGACAGGGTGCGCCATGGGATCAGCTCATGCACGTTGGTATAACCGGCGTTATAGGAGACGTGCTCGCTTTCAAGACCCGACCAGGTCGGGCTGGAGATGATTTTGCGCGGCTGCGCCTGAATGTCGCGAAAACGAATCTTTTCGTCTTCTTTGTTCAACGCCAGATGCGTATGGTCCCGACCGGTCATTGCCCCCAGCGCTTCCCACGCCTTCACCGCCACCTGACCGTTGGTTTCCGGCGCCAGTGCGAGGATCACTTCCGAGGCATCCAGCGCGGTGTCGATCAGCGGGCGGCCTTTCGCCGGACCTTCGCGCTTGGTGTAATTCAACTTGCCGAGGAAATCGACCTCTGCCTGGGTATTCCACGCAATACCTTTCCCACCGTTGCCGAGCTTGTCCATCAACGGCCCGAGCGAGGTGAAGCGTTCGTAAGTGGCGGGATAATCACGCTCCACAACGGCGATATTGGGCGCGGTCTTACCCGGAATAAGGTCGCATTCGCCTTTACGCCAGTCCAAAATATCAAACGGCTGCGCCAGTTCAGCTGGGGAGTCGTGCTGCAGCGGTTGCAGTACCACATCGGTTTCTTGTCCCAGATGGCCGACACACACCTCAGAAAACACCTTGGCGATGCCTTTATAAATTTCCCAGTCGCTTTTTGACTCCCAGGCAGGATCGACTGCAGCCGACAGCGGGTGAATAAACGGATGCATATCCGAGGTATTCATATCGTCTTTTTCATACCAGGTGGCGGTAGGTAACACGATATCGGAGAACAGACAGGTGCTGGACATGCGGAAGTCGAGCGTCACCAACAGGTCGAGCTTGCCTTCAATCGCCGCCGACTGCCATTCCACTTCCTCCGGTTTAATGCCATCGGTTTCGCCAAGCGCTTCACCCTGAATCCCGCTTTCAGTACCCAGCAGATATTTGAGCATGTATTCATGCCCTTTACCGGAAGAGCCCAACAGGTTAGAACGCCAGACGAACAGGTTACGTGGATGGTTTTTGCCGCTGTCAGGTTGTTCGCAGGCAAAGCGGATATCACCGGATTTCAGTGCCTGCGCGGTATATTCAGCAGGGGATAATCCGGCTTGTTGTGCCTTTGCTTTTACCGTGAGTGGGTTAAGGTTGAGTTGCGGAGCAGACGGTAGCCAGCCCATCCGCTCGGCGCGGACGTTGAAGTCGATCAGATGTCCGGTGAACTTCGAGGCATCGGCCAACGGAGAGAGCAGCTCCTGCGCGGTGACTTTCTCATAACGCCACTGGCTGGAGTGGTTGTAGAAAAACGAGGTACTGTTCATCTGGCGCGGTGGACGGTTCCAGTCCAGCGCAAAGGCCAATGGCAACCAGCCGGTTTGCGGGCGCAGTTTCTCCTGACCCACATAGTGTGCCCAGCCGCCGCCGCTTTGTCCGACACAGCCACAGAACACCAGGATGTTGATCATCCCTCGATAGTTCATGTCCATGTGGTACCAGTGGTTCACACCCGCACCGAGGATGATCATCGAGCGACCGTGGGTTTTGTGTGCGGTATCGGCAAACTCACGGGCGATTTGTTCGATATGACGGCTCGGAACACCCGTAATTTGTTCGCCCCAGGCCGGTGTGTAGGCTTTAACTTCGGTGTAATCTTTCGCGCTATGGATATCATCCAGTCCACGGTCCAGACCATAATTTGCCAGTACCAGATCATAGACGCTGACCACCGGGCAAACGCTGCCATCCGCGAGGGTGAGACGTTTTACCGGCAATTGTCGAATCAGTACCGGTTCCTGCTTCACGCTGCGAAAATGTGGGTTTTCATTGCCGCCAAAGTAAGGGAAAGCGACACCGGCCACGTTATCGTGCTGTCCGAGCAATGACAACGACAGTTCTGTTTCCGCGCCAGCCGCCAGCGGCTCCAGGTTCCATTTCCCTTTTTCACCCCAACGAAAGCCAATCGAACCGTTCGGCACGACCAGTTCACCGTTGCTGTTAAACGCTACGGTTTTCCACTCCGGGTTGTTGGTTTCACCCAGACCATCTATCAGGTCTGAAGCACGCATCATTCGACCAGGGACAAAACTACCATCTTCGCGGGCATCCAGCAGGACCAGCATGGGCATATCGGTGTAGCGGCGGCAGTAATTGAGGAAGTAATCGCTGGGTTTGTCGAGGTGGAATTCTTTGAGGATCACGTGCCCCATGGCCATGGCCAGTGCGCTGTCGGTCCCTTGTTTCGGTGCCAGCCACTGGTCGCATAACTTGGCGACCTCCGAGTAGTCCGGTGTAATGGCAATTGTCTTGGTGCCTTTGTAACGCACTTCCGTAAAGAAGTGGGCGTCTGGCGTACGGGTTTGTGGGACGTTTGAGCCCCAGGCAATGATATAGCTGGAGTTATACCAGTCGGCTGACTCCGGAACGTCGGTCTGCTCACCCCAGGTCATGGGTGACGCCGGCGGTAAATCGCAGTACCAGTCATAGAAGCTCAGGCAGGTTCCACCTAGCAGCGAGAGGTAACGCGTACCCGCCGCGTAGGAAACCATCGACATGGCGGGAATGGGTGAGAATCCGGCCACCCGGTCCGGGCCATAGGTTTTTACCGTCCAGACGTTGGCGGCGGCAATCAGTTGGTTTAGCTCTTTCCAGTTGGAACGAATAAACCCGCCGCGCCCGCGCACCTGTTTGTAGCTCTGGCATTTTTGCGGGTCGTTCATGATCGATTCCCAGGCCAGCACCGGGTCGGGCTGGCGGGACAGGGCGTCGCGCCACAGTTCGATCAAACGTTTACGTACCAGCGGGTATTTCAGGCGGTTAGCGCTGTAGAGATACCAGGAATAGCTGGCACCGCGCGGGCAGCCGCGTGGCTCATGGTTGGGCAGATCGGGACGGGTTCGCGGGTAGTCAGTTTGTTGTGTTTCCCAGGTCACAAGTCCGTTTTTAACGTAGATTTTCCAGCTGCATGAGCCGGTACAGTTCACGCCGTGGGTAGACCGCACAATTTTGTCGAACTGCCAGCGTTGACGATAGCTGTCTTCCCAGTCCCGGTTGGTGTGCATCACTTGCCCATGCCCCTCGGCAAACGTCTCGCCCTTTTGTTTAAAGTAGCGAAAGCGATCCAACAGTTTACTCATGACATTTCTCCTGCTCCTAATGGACGCTGCCTACGATCTGCAGGCCAAATAGTTGTTATTTTTTTTGCGATTTGCGGCCATAGACCAACCAGGTCACCAGCACGCAGACGATGTAAAACACTAAAAAGATTTTCATTGCTCCTACCGGCGAACCGGTCAGCGCCAGAGAAGAACCAAAGGCTTTTGGAATGAAGAAACCACCCACGGCGCCGATGGCGGAGATAAAACCCAGTGCCGCTGCGGTATCGGTCACCGCTTCACGCTGGGCTTGTTCTTCCGTTCCACCCTGTAGCTTCACGCGGTAGATGGTGATTTTGCGAAAGATCACCGCAATCATCTGGAAGGTTGAACCGCTGCCCAGTCCCGCGGTCAGGAACAAGCCCATGAACACCAGATAGAAGGCAACAAAATTTCCTTCTCCTGAGCCGGGGAGGGTAAGAAACAGCAGCGCACTGAACAGCGCCATAAAGATAAAGTTGATTAACGTGACCCGTACTCCGCCGAACCTGTCAGAGATGACGCCACCCGCCGAGCGTGCCAGTGCGCCGATAAACGGCCCAAAGAACGCCAGTTGCAGAATATTAACGTCGGGGAACTGGGTTTTCGCTAGCATGGCAAAACCGGCTGAAAAGCCGATAAACGAACCGAAAGTGGCAAGGTACAACAGGCTTAGCAGCCACAGATGAAAGCGTTTAAGGACCGGTAACTGAGAGGCGATTGAGGCCTTGGAACTGGCGATGTCATTCATTCCCACGCCCGCAGCCAGCGTTGAGAGCAGCAGCAGCGGAACCCAAATCCATGCGGCGTTTGCCAGTGACAATAACGAACCATCAGGCTGCGGTACGCCTTGTACCCCTAAAAAGGTGAATAGGGGTAGGAAAATGACTAACGGCGCGATTAACTGCATCACGCTGACACCAAGGTTACCGAGACCGCCATTCACGCCCAGCGCACTGCCTTGCTTCGCTTTCGGGAAAAAGAAACTGATATTACCCATACTGGAGGCAAAATTGGCACCGGCAAAACCACACATCAGCGCAATGATGATAAATACACCGAAAGGAGTAGCGGTATTTTGCACAGCGAAACCGAGCCATACACAGGGAATAACCAGGATTATCGTACTAAAAACGGTCCAACGGCGGCCGCCAAATATAGGTACCATAAAGGAGTAGGGGACGCGTAATATTGCGCCAGACAGAGAGGGTAATGCCGTTAATAAAAAGAGTTGATCGGTGGTGAAATTAAAACCAATTTTATTTAAGTTTACCGCAACCGCACTAAATAACATCCAGACGCAGAATGCGAGTAGTAAGCAACTCACTGATATCCAGAGGTTTCTTCGCGCAATGTGTTTGCCTTTATTTTCCCAAAAAGCGGGATTTTCTGGTTTCCAGTCAGTCAAAAGATAACGATTATTCTTCTCATTTGGTGATGACATATTTTCCTCACATGCGCACGTCGGTCAATAAATAAACGCCTGGGGTTCCGCACTGGTGCTAATTAGAAATTATTGAAAAGTTTTAGGAATATTGACTGAAAGGATAGATAAAAAAGCGCAATAACGCGGCGTGTCAGAGGAATAACACGTTGCTTAAGTGTTACTAATTGTAAATAGAAAAGATGTATTGTTAATTCATGTATAACATCAAATAAATAACTCCAGCGTTATCATGCGATCCAGGTGGCGATCGAAAGCCGGATCGGCCATTTCTGCAAAGCCCAGCATATACATCCCATCCAGTCCGCAAACCAGCGCAATTAAACGCCAGGCGACGTCGGCGGCATCAGGCGCTGAGGAGAATTCACCCGCTTTCTGCCCGTGGGTAATGATTGCAGCGGTTTCTTCATGCCACATACGCATTGTGAGCAGGTAAGCGCTTTTGATTTCCGGGTCCTTATCGGCCAGGATCTGCGCTTCGCGCCACAGCTTGATATACGGCTCGAACCCACCGTCTTCACTTCCCAACATGGCATGAAGTCGTTCACGGTAAGATGCGTTTTCACTGACCAGTTCGGCATCAAGAAGGGTGCGGATCAGGCGGACAAAGGCCTGGGATTTGAGCTCACCGGCAGAGGTAAAATGATGATGCAGTTGCCCGGTCGCTACCTGAGCCTCCGTGGCAATGCGTCTCACGGTCATGGCGGAAAATCCTTCTTCAAGCGCCACGCGCATTGCCGCCTGCAGGATCAATTCCCGACGTTCATCCCGATTCATATAGCTCATACATCCTCCCTATATTCACATTATTGGCAGTTTAACAAAAAGTTGGACATGCGTTCAATTTTCCGTAGGATCGCTAAAGCTGGACATGTGTCCAGTTTCAGTTTTGTAGGGAGTTTTATGTTTCGTCAGTGGTTAACGTTAGTGATTATTGTGCTGGTCTACATCCCTGTTGCGATTGATGCAACGGTGCTGCACGTTGCCGCGCCCACGCTGAGTATGACGCTGGGTGCCAGTGGTAACGAGCTGCTGTGGATCATTGATATCTATTCTCTGGTGATGGCCGGTATGGTGTTACCGATGGGGGCGTTGGGCGATCGCATCGGTTTTAAACGTTTGTTGATGCTGGGTGGTGGGCTATTTGGTCTGGCTTCGCTGGCTGCCGCGTTTGCTCACAGTGCCGGCTGGCTAATCGCAACCCGGGCCGTGCTGGCCATTGGTGCAGCGATGATCGTTCCGGCGACGCTGGCAGGTATTCGTGCCACCTTTGCCGAACAACGTCATCGCAATATGGCGCTTGGCGTCTGGGCTGCCGTCGGTTCCGGCGGTGCGGCATTTGGTCCCTTAGTCGGTGGTATGTTGCTGGAGCATTTCTACTGGGGCTCTGTGTTCTTAATCAATGTGCCCATTGTTCTGGTGGTGATGACATTGACCGCACGTTACGTGCCACGCCAGAGCGGACGTCGCGATCAGTCGTTAAATTTTGGCCATGCGATTATGTTGATCGTGGCGATTTTACTGCTGGTTTACAGTGCTAAAACGGCGCTAAAAGGGCATATGGCGACCGGGGTTATCGTATTGACGCTGCTAACCGGAGCAGTGCTGTTGTGGAAATTTGTGCGTATTCAACTCGCGGCCTCACGCCCAATGATTGATATGCGGTTGTTCACCCATCGCATTATCTTAAGTGGCGTGGTCATGGCGATGACGGCGATGATCACCCTGGTAGGGTTCGAGTTGCTGATGGCCCAGGAATTACAGTTTGTTCACGGTTTAACGCCGTATCAGGCGGGGCTGTTTATGCTACCCGTCATGCTGGCAAGTGGCTTCAGCGGCCCGATTGCCGGTATGTTGGTTTCACGGCTGGGATTGCGCTGCGTGGCAACGGCAGGTATGGCGTTGAGTGCAGTCAGTTTCTACGGCCTGGCAATGACGGATTTCAGCACTCAGCAGATCCAGGCCTGGATATTAATGGCGTTACTGGGGTTCAGTGCCGCCAGCGCGCTACTGGCTTCAACGGCAGCCATTATGGCGGCAGCCCCGGCTGAAAAAGCCGCTGCTGCGGGGGCTATCGAAACCATGGCCTATGAACTGGGTGCCGGTCTTGGGATTGCGATTTTTGGTCTCTTGCTAAGCCGTAGTTTTTCCGCGTCGATTCTACCGCCTGCCGGCCTCAATGCGCAGGAGCTGGAACGTGCTTCATCGTCAATGGGTGAGGCGGTGCAATTAGCACATTCCCTTTCGCCGACCCTTAGCGACGCGTTGCTTGCAGCTGCCAGAGAAGCATTTACCTGGTCGCACAGCGTGGCATTGAGCAGCGCTGGCAGCATGCTTATCGTATTAGCGGTAGGGATGTGGTTCAGCCTGGCAAAAGTGAACCGTCAATAACTAGTGAGCTAAATGACAGGGGTAATCCATCGCTTCGACTTCTTTTCCACTCAGGCGAGCGTATTGCCCCGTCAACCTCCAGAAAGCAGGCTGTGTTTCGGTATAGATTTCAGCCGCCAGAATCAGACGGCGACGATCGACCTCATTCAGCTCCAGCAATGTCCACGGAATAAAGTAGCGATCGCTATCGGTCAGTGTAAACCATAAGGGGCATCCACAGCCGGAACAGAAGAAACGTTCTCCGCGCGTTGATGAGGGAAAGTGCGAAGGTTCTGCTGAATCAGGGGACAGTAGTGGATGACCGCAGGCTTCCAGATACATGGCGACACCACCGGACCACTTCTGGCACAGCGTGCAGTGGCAGGCATAGACATCAAGCATTTCGACGTTTACGGTAAAATGACTCTGTCCGCAAAGACAACGACCAGTGAACGTCTGCACGGCATACTCCTTATGACCGAGTCTACATCAAGAGAAAAAGCCAGCCCTGGATGGACTGGCTTTGTATTCAACTTACAACAAAATTAGAACTGGTAGTTCAGACCAACTGCCACGATGTTGTCAGTGCTAACACGGGCGTCAGAAGTGAATTTGTTGTCGTCCAGCAGGTTGATTTTGTAATCAACGAAGGTAGACATGTTTTTGTTGAAGTAGTAGGTCGCACCCAGATCGATGTATTCAACCAGATCCTGGTCGCCGTAAACACCCAGATCTTTACCTTTGGATTTCAGGTAAGCGATGGACGGACGCAGACCGAAGTCGAACTGGTACTGAGCAACAGCTTCAAAGTTCTGCGCTTTGTTAGCGATACCGTTAACTTTACCGAAGGTGGTCATGTTGCGGGTTTCAGAGTAGGTGGTTGCCAGGTAGATGTTATTCGCATCATATTTCAGGCCAGCAGCCCATACTTCTGCGTTTTTACCGGAAGCGTAGAATTCGTTGTTACCATTACGCATCTGGTCATCAGTACGGTCAGATTTCGCATAGGTTGCACCGATGCCGAAGCCTTCGTATTCATAAGTAGAAGACAGACCGAAACCGTCGCCGTTCGCTTCATGTAATTCATCTTCGTTGGTACGGTCGTTTTTGCCCTGATACTGAGCAGCAAAGTTCAGACCTTCAACCAGACCGAAGAAGTCAGTGTTACGGTAAGTTGCAACGCCGGTAGCACGCTGAGTCATGAAGACGTCAGTCTGGGTCCAGGTATCACCGCCGAATTCTGGCAGGACGTCAGTCCATGCGCCGATGTCGTAAGCTACGCCGTAGTTACGACCGTAGTCGAAAGAACCGTATTCAGCGAATTTCAGGCCAGCGAATGCCAGACGGGTTTTGTCTGCTTCGGAACCTTGATCTTCAGAACGGTTGCCTTTGAATTCATATTCCCACTGGCCGAAACCAACCAGTTGGTCGTTGATCTGAGTTTCGCCTTTGAAGCCCAGACGCGCGTAAGTTTTGTCACCATCGCTGCTGGTATCGTCAGAGAAGTAATGCTGAGCGTGAACTTTACCGTACAGATCCAGTTTGTTACCGTCTTTGTTATAAATCTCAGCTGCGTTTACCGCACCCGCTGCCAACAGGGTAGTCACTGCCACTGCAACTAATTTAAGTTTCATTCTAAATAATCCTTATAATTTTTTCTTGGTGTGTTTCCTAAACCATTGCTAAACGAGGCCGTTCATCAATGACGAACTATTTTTAAATGACGATGTGGTATTAGTTCAATAATAAGTTTCATAATATTGCGGAATATTTGAATTTGTGTGATCCAGATCTACATAATACAGCTGATTATATTAATCTTAATATGTGACCTTTTGTTGGGATATATTTTCGACGGGGACTATTGTGCTGATTATGGTTTACTAATCGTTAGTAACCTATGTAAAATATATACAACCGGAGGGTTATAGGTGAACATATAATATTTTCGGGTGTTTATTAACTACCAGTCATTTAACATTTAATTAAACAAATAAAAACATAAAACACAAGCGAAATGTACAATAATTATCCGTTAACTGACCAGAGTGTAGCCGGGTTCTATCTCTATGCCAGAAACCCGGCCTGATTTCTATGCCCGACGTGTTGCCAGCCAGCAAAGTAGTGAGCCAGCACAGACCATCAGTGCGCCTTGCCAGAACGAGAACGACAGCGGGGCGCTGAGCAATACGGCAGCCAGTGCAGAAGAAAGCACAGGGGTGAAATAAGAGCCTACCGCCATGACAGTGACATTACCGTGTAAAATTCCGATATTCCATGCTGCGTAGGCAAATCCTAGCGTTAATGCAGCCGTGAACATCTTAATGGTCACCGGTGTGCTAAAAACCATTTCTGGTTGTGGTGTCATAAAATAGTAGACCCACAAACTTGTCGCGGTCAGTAAAACAAAAACGGTAATGCCATTAAACCCTTTCGCAAATTTATTAGTGACGGTGCAATATGTTGCCCAGATAAAAGCACCAAAAAATGCGAGAAAATAACTCAGCGGACTACTGGCAATGTTGCTGATAATTTCACCTGGATTTAGACCGTTCTCGCCACCTAAAACCCAGCAGACTCCGGTCAATGCGAGAATTAATCCTGGAATTATCATCCAGTTTGTTTTTTGACCATTAAATAATATAGCAAACAAAATCGTCAGACTTGGCCAGAGATAATTGACCATTCCTACTTCTATTGCCTGGTGTCGGGTAGCGGCATAACCTAATGCCAGAGCCAGGCAAATTTCATAGCTGACAAAAAGCACGCTACCCGCGATTAAATAGCGAGGCGGAATTTTTTTGATATTCGGAAATCCGACGGTAAATATCAGCAGAATACCGCTTAATGAGAAAATCATCGCTGCGCCGCCCGCCGGCCCCAGTCCTTCACTCACTCCACGCATCAACCCCACCATCGTGCTCCACAGCACGATGGCGATGAGTCCGATTAACGTTGCTTTTTGTTTTGTCATGCTGTTTGTCTGTCCGTCGTCCTGGCAAAAATGAAGCTGAAATTTATAGCACTTTTACGTCAGTACGGGCTAACTAATTAGCTTTTAGCTAACTCCTTGTGGGTACAAAGGTTACACAAACTGCACTATTTAGTAGCGGAACCGTTTCGTTATTGATTTGACGCAAAAAAAATATGGATATAGCTGTTAGTTTCGACGCGAAGTTGTACATGTCATCTTTCAGACTGCCGCGCTGGCGCAAGGTGAAAGATGTCTTGTACGAACCCCTGTAAAAAAGAGGAAAGCAATGGACGTCAGCCGCAGACAATTCTTTAAAATCTGCGCGGGCGGTATGGCGGGAACAACAGTGGCAGCACTGGGTTTTGCACCCAAAATGGCACTGGCTCAGGCGCGAAACTACAAACTGTTACGCGCGAAAGAGATCCGAAACACCTGCACATACTGTTCCGTAGGTTGCGGGCTATTAATGTATAGCCTTGGTGATGGAGCAAAAAACGCCAAAGAGTCGATTTATCATATCGAGGGGGATCCCGATCATCCGGTGAGCCGTGGGGCACTTTGCCCTAAGGGCGCAGGATTACTGGATTACGTGCACAGCGAAAGCCGTTTACGCTACCCGGAATATCGCGCTCCTGGTTCCGACAAATGGCAACGCATCAGCTGGGGTGAAGCGTTCTCCCGCATTGCAAAACTGATGAAAGCAGACCGTGATGCCAACTTTATTGAGAAGAATGAGCAGGGCGTTACGGTAAACCGCTGGCTTTCAACCGGGATGCTGTGTGCATCTGCGGCGAGTAATGAAACCGGCATGCTGACGCAAAAATTCGTGCGCTCACTCGGCATGCTGGCAGTAGACAACCAGGCACGCGTCTGACACGGACCAACGGTAGCAAGTCTTGCTCCAACATTTGGTCGCGGTGCGATGACCAACCACTGGGTTGATATCAAAAACGCTAACGTCGTGATGGTAATGGGCGGTAACGCCGCTGAAGCACATCCGGTGGGATTCCGCTGGGCGATGGAAGCTAAAAACAACAATGATGCTACGCTGATTGTTGTCGATCCCCGTTTTACACGTACAGCGTCGGTTGCGGATATCTATGCGCCGATTCGCTCCGGCACGGACATTACGTTCCTGTCCGGCGTATTGCTGTATCTGATTGAAAATAACAAAATCAATGCTGAATACGTTAAGCACTACACCAACGCCAGCCTGCTGGTGCGGGATGATTTTGCTTTCGAAGACGGTCTGTTCAGCGGTTACGACGCTAAAAAACGTCAATACGATAAGTCGTCCTGGAACTACCAGTTCGATGAAAATGGCTACGCAAAACGCGATGAAACCTTAAGTCATCCACGCTGCGTCTGGAACCTGCTCAAACAGCACGTTTCCCGTTACACGCCGGATGTGGTGGAAAACATCTGCGGTACACCGAAAGCCGACTTCCTGAAAGTGTGTGAAGTTCTGGCCTCCACCAGTGCGGCCGATCGTACCACCACCTTCCTGTACGCGCTGGGCTGGACGCAGCATACCGTTGGTGCGCAGAACATCCGCACCATGGCAATGATCCAGTTGCTGCTCGGTAACATGGGGATGGCCGGTGGCGGCGTAAACGCATTACGCGGTCACTCCAACATTCAGGGCTTAACTGACCTGGGTCTGTTATCGACCAGCCTGCCCGGGTATCTGACGCTACCGTCAGAAAAGCAGACTGATCTGCAAACCTATCTGGCCGCCAATACACCCAAAGCGACGCTGGCCTCCCAGGTTAACTATTGGGGCAACTATCCGAAGTTCTTCGTCAGTTTGATGAAATCTTTCTACGGCGATGCGGCGCAGAAAGAAAACGACTGGGGCTTTGAATGGCTGCCGAAGTGGGATCAGTCCTACGACGTCATCAAATATTTCAACATGATGGATAGCGGGAAAGTCACCGGCTACATCTGTCAGGGCTTTAACCCGGTTGCGTCCTTCCCGGACAAAAACAAAGTGGTGCAGAGCCTTAGCAAACTGAAGTATCTGGTGGTTATTGATCCGCTGGTCACAGAAACGTCCACATTCTGGCAAAACCACGGCGAATCCAACGATGTCGATCCGGCGTCGATTCAGACTGAAGTTTTCCGTCTGCCATCCACCTGTTTTGCAGAAGAAGACGGCTCGATTGCTAACTCTGGCCGTTGGCTGCAGTGGCACTGGAAAGGTCAGGATGCACCGGGTGAAGCACGTAATGACGGCGAAATTCTGGCCGGTATTTACCATCGTCTGCGCGAAATGTATCGCACCGAAGGCGGTAAAGCTGTAGAGCCTGTGCTGAAAATGAGCTGGAACTATAAGCTACCGGACGAACCGCATTCCGAGGAAGTGGCCAAAGAGAACAACGGCTATGCGCTGGAAGATCTCTATGATGCCAATGGCGTACTGGTGGCGAAAAAAGGTCAGTTGCTCAACAGCTTTGCGCTCCTGCGTGATGACGGTACAACGTCATCCTCCTGCTGGATTTATACCGGTAGCTGGACCGAGCAGGGCAACCAGATGGCCAACCGCGATAATGCCGACCCATCAGGTCTTGGTAATACGCTGGGTTGGGCATGGGCATGGCCACTGAACCGCCGTGTACTGTACAACCGCGCTTCGGCAGATCCACAGGGTAAACCGTGGGATCCGAAACGAATGTTGATCCAGTGGAACGGGACTAAGTGGACCGGTAACGATATCCCTGACTTCAACAACGCTGCGCCGGGCAGTGGCACCAATCCGTTTATCATGCAGCCGGAAGGGCTGGGGCGTCTGTTTGCCATCGATAAGCTGGCGGAAGGGCCGTTCCCGGAACATTACGAGCCGATGGAAACGCCGCTGGGTACTAACCCGCTGCACCCGAACGTGATCTCCAACCCGGCAGCGCGTCTGTACGAGGCGGATGCATTGCGCATGGGGACGAAGCAGGACTTCCCATACGTCGGAACCACCTATCGTCTGACCGAACATTTCCACACCTGGACCAAACACGCATTGTTGAATGCGATTGCCCAGCCAGAGCAGTTTGTGGAAATCAGCGAAACGCTGGCGTCAGCAAAAGGTATCGGCAACGGCGACTACGTGAAAGTCAGCAGCAAACGTGGATTTATTCGTGCAGTTGCGGTGGTCACCCGCCGTCTGCAAACCCTGAACGTCAACGGCCAGAAGGTCGAAACCGTAGGGATCCCGATCCACTGGGGCTTTGAAGGAGTCGCGCGTAAAGGCTTTATCGCCAACACCCTGACGCCGAACGTCGGTGATGCAAACTCGCAAACGCCGGAATACAAAGCGTTTTTAGTTAACATCGAGAAGGCGTAAGGGGGCGAATATATGTCTATGGAAACGCAGGACATCATCAAAAGGTCCGCAACAAACTCCATCACGCCGCCACCGCAGGCTCGTGATTACAAAGCCGAAGTCGCGAAACTGATCGACGTTTCCACCTGTATAGGCTGTAAAGCCTGTCAGGTGGCTTGCTCAGAGTGGAACGATATCCGTGATGAAGTGGGGCATTGCGTCGGGGTGTATGACAACCCCGCCGATCTCAGCGCCAAGTCCTGGACGGTCATGCGGTTTACCGAAACCGAACAGAACGGCAAGCTGGAATGGCTGATCCGTAAAGACGGCTGTATGCACTGTGAAGATCCGGGCTGCCTGAAGGCATGCCCGTCTGCCGGGGCAATCATCCAGTACGCGAACGGGATTGTTGATTTCCAGTCAGAGCATTGCATTGGTTGCGGGTACTGTATTGCCGGGTGTCCATTTAATATTCCGCGCCTCAATAAAGAGGATAACCGCGTGTATAAATGTACGCTGTGTGTGGATCGCGTCAGCGTTGGGCAAGAACCTGCCTGCGTGAAAACGTGTCCGACCGGGGCAATACATTTCGGCACTAAGCAAGAGATGCTGGAAATGGGCGAACAGCGTGTGGCGAAACTAAAAGCACGCGGTTTCGAACATGCCGGACTCTACAACCCAGAGGGGGTGGGGGGTACGCACGTCATGTACGTTCTGCATCATGCCAACCAGCCGGAGCTGTACCACGGTTTGCCGAAAGATCCGCAGATAGATACCTCTATCAATCTGTGGAAAGGGGCACTGAAACCGTTGGCAGCCGCCGGATTTATCGCCACCTTCGCCGGACTGATTTACCACTACATTGGCATCGGCCCGAATAAGGAAGTGGACGACGACGAGGAGGATCATCATGAGTAAGTCGAAAATGATTGTGCGCACGAAATTTATCGATCGCGCCTGTCACTGGACGGTGGTGATCTGCTTTTTCCTGGTGGCGCTGTCGGGGATTTCGTTTTTCTTCCCGACCCTACAATGGCTGACGCAAACCTTCGGTACGCCGCAGATGGGGCGTATTCTACACCCCTTCTTTGGTTTGCTGATCTTCGTTGCGCTGATGTTCATGTTTGTGCGCTTTGTTCACCACAACATCCCGGATAAGAAAGACATCCCGTGGCTGAAAAACATTGTGGAAGTGCTGAAGGGCAATGAACACAAAGTGGCAGATGTGGGCAAATACAACGCCGGACAGAAAATGATGTTCTGGTCGATCATGAGCATGATTTTTGTGCTGCTGGTCACGGGCGTTATTATCTGGCGTCCATACTTTGCGCAGTATTTCCCGATGCAGGTAGTGCGTTACAGCCTGCTAATCCACGCTGCGGCGGGCATAATTCTGATGCACGCTATCCTCATCCATATGTATATGGCATTTTGGGTGAAAGGATCAATTAAAGGCATGGTTGAAGGGAAAGTGAGCCGTCGCTGGGCGAAGAAACATCACCCACGCTGGTATCGCGATGTTGAAAAGCTGGAAGCGAAGAAAGAGAGTGAAGAAGGGGTTAAGTAAACCTGACGCTTTCTGACAACAATGGCGCTGCGGATGTAGCGCCATTTTTTTTGCCAAAAAAACGTCATGTTTCTGTCATCTGGTAAACGTAAGGTGTTGTCTTTCCAATAAGAGAAGAGTTAAAAGACAATGCATCTGGTGAAAAAATTACTCGCAGTCAGCGTATTTCTCTGTGCGTCCGCTCAGGCGCAGAATATCCTCGAATTTCCGCAGCCGGAGAATAACCCGGAAGAGTTTTATGCCGTGACCGAAATCCCGGCAGGCGGGATCATCAAATATGAAACCGATGCGAAAACCGGCTTTATCGTCGCCGATCGCTTCCAGTCGATGCCGGTTGCCTATCCGGCAAACTACGGCTCATTGACCCAGTCCCTGGCAGGTGACGGTGACCCGCTGGATGTGATTTTTTATACCCGGGCACCGCTGGCACCGGGAACGCTGATCAAGTTGCGCGCGATTGGCGTGCTGAAGATGATCGATGGCGGGGAAAAGGACGATAAAATTGTCGCCGTGCCGGCCAGCAAAATTGACCCCACCTATGACGACATCAAAGAGTTGAGCGATTTGCCGAAGATCGAAGTGCAACGACTGGAGTCATTTTTCCGCGTATACAAAGCGTTGCCGGAAGGACGTAAGAAAGTAGAGTTAAATGGCTTTAACGATGCGGCCACCGCGAAACAAGAGATCAAGCAGGCATGGGATGCCTGGAAGGCGAAATCACCGCAGAAATAATAAAAGTGCCGGATGGCGCAAGCTTATCCGGCCTACAATACCCGTTACTGTGCTGCCAGCTTACGCAGGCGTGAAATATCCACGTTTTTTTTGGCCTCTGCCAGGCTCCAGGCATTTTGCAGGTTTAACCACATTTCGGGGGAACTGCCAATCACCACGGAGAGTTTAATTGCCATCTCAGGCGTCAGGGCCGCTTTCCCGGTTAATAGCCGGCTTGCCGTTGAAGGTGCAATCTCCATCGCTCTGGCAAACTCGCGCAGGCTGACAGTGAGTTCGTCCAGCGCTTCCTGAATGATATCCCCAGGACGGGGATGATTTGCCATCTTCATCAATGATAGTCCTCGTAGTCCAGTATGTACGCGTCGCCATTGACGAATTCAAACGTAATACGCCAGTTACCTGAAACAGAAATTGCCCATCTGCCGTCACGCTCGCCCGCCAGAGGATGTAGCTGATAACCGGGCATATTGATATCTGTAACCTTGCTTGCCGCATCAATAACGGCAAGTCTGTGTCGTAATCGTCGGACATGTTTCGCCATAACGCCTGATGTTCGTCCATGAAGAAACAAATCGCGCAATCCCTTGTGCCTGAAGTTCATGATCATCCGTATCATCCTTGTTCCTTCAAGAGGAACACTACCATTAATGTTCCTTTTAGCGCAACACCAGGATTGCGATATTTAAAATTGTGCGGCGAATGCACAAAAAGGAAAAGGGAGAAGGGGCATATCTGGAAAGCGCCACGCAAGAATCGCCGGATGGCAGGCCTACACGCGCATTTTGCTGATGTAGGCCGGACAGGCTTGCGCCATCCGGCAATAGAGATTACTCCAGTTGTGAGTTCAGACGCTCAATCTCCTTACGCCATTGCGCCTGCAACAACGGCTTTTGATGTTTCGGCTTGCGGGCGAGATCGTCGGCCAAACGCTGCTCCAGCTCAAGGAGTTGTTCCAGCAATCTATCGCTGTCACCGCGTATTTCGGCTCTCGCTTCGACCACCGTTTTGGGAACGCTCATCTCCTCAGACGTTTCCCGAATACGAGCGTTAATCGCGTCCAGATCGTGCCATTCGCTAAGTTCGCCATTATCGATAAACCAGAACCGATTACAGCTTTGGCTGATAAGCTGACGGTCATGGCTGACCAGCAGCACGCCGCCGCTGAAACTTTGTAGCGTCTGCGCTAGCGCTTCTTTACCTTCCATGTCCAGATGGTTGGTCGGTTCATCGAGCATTAGCAGGCTATAACGCGCCAGCGTAAGCCCGACAAACAGTAGCCTCGAGCGCTCTCCACCGCTTAAGGTATTGACCCGCTGCTGATGGCGAACCCACGGGAACCCCGCACTGATCAGCGCCATCTTGCGAACATCAGGCTGCGGAGCAAACGGTTCGAGCGCATCAAACAACGTGTCGTCATCTGCGAGCTGATGTAACGTCTGATCGTAATACCCCAGTGTGACGCGAGGGTGCAACACCAGTGAATGCGATGTTATTTCCGACTGAAACTGCTGCCAGATAAGCCGTAGCAGCGATGATTTCCCACAGCCGTTACGCCCAACAATTGCCACCCGGTCACCACTTTTTATCCTGATACCGGCGATGGAAAATAACGTCGCGGCGTCAGGCGCTGGCGCGACAGCCAGGTTTGTCATTTCCAGCAGGCGATCGGCACGCAGGGCATCACCCTGTAATGTTAGTGTCCACTGACTTCCTGCGGTCACTTCCGTCTGAACATCCTTCAGGCGCTGCACCTGCTTTTCCATCTGCTTCGCTTTGCGGGACAAATCTTCGTTGTCGTAGACACGCCCCCAGGTTGCCAGTCGTTTGGCACTGGCGGTAACGCGGTCGATTTCCTTTTGTTCCGCCTTATAGCGCAGTGCATCGCTGGCATCTCTCTCAACCAGCGCCTGACGGGCGGCGCTGCAGGGAAGATCAAAAGCGTGCAGTGTGCGATCGCGCAGGATCCATGTTCCCTGCGTGACGGCATCAAGCAGTTGTGGATCATGGGACACCACGACGAAGCTGCCAGACCAGTTCTGTAAGAACTGCTCCAGCCACAGCAATGTCGGCAAATCCAGGTGGTTGCCAGGTTCGTCCAGTAGCATCAGGTCAGGGTTTCGCATTAGCGCACGCGCCAGCAGCAGGCGAGTATGCTGTCCACCGCTCAGCGTTTGCGCAGTGAGATGCAAATTTTCCGGCGTAAAGCCCATTTCGGCGAGCAACGCTTCAACGCGCCACTGCTGGCTGGCGCGCTCATGTTCGGGAAGCTGAGCAAGTACAGCCTCCTGCAACGTAAGTGGCAGTATATCGTCCGGCAAGTGCTGCTCCACGCGGGCGAGGTGGCAGTGATTCGCTTGCGCAATGGTTCCACTGGTGGGGGCGATTGTGCCATCAAGCAGTTTTAACAGCGTGCTTTTTCCGCAGCCGTTGTAGCCGATTAGCCCAATACGGTCGCCTTTTTTCAGGGTAAAAGAGAGAGAGTCGAACAGGGTGCCGAATGCCGTATCAACGTGTAAGGATTGTGCGGTTAGTAATGTGCTCATTGTTGCTTACTCAAGAGTTACAGGCGTAAAAACGCCTCGTCAAACATCGCTGACGATAACCCGGTAAGCCCGAGAGAAGGGGATTTAGAAGTTAGCTTCGCTCAAGCAGAAGTTATCGCAGCACGATACCGATAACGCTTGAGCACTGGCGATCGCCAAAAGCATGTGAAACGATGAAACGTTCACAGTACAGCATAAGTATCCTCCTTTTATATTTCCGAATGTTAATCGATGGTGAAAGTGTAATCGCAACTGACACCGTTGTGCAAGTGTTGAGCGCCCGGCGACAGGATCGCCACCGGGCAAACCGTCAAATAGAAGTACGACGGTAGTCGCGATATTCTGCCTGCCAGAAATTGTCGTCGATTGCCTGTTGCAGCGCTTCGGCGGACGTTTTCACCGCCACACCTTGCTGCTGCGCCATTTTACCGACGGCAAAGGCAATGGCGCGAGATACGGTCTGAATATCTTTCAGCTCCGGTAACACCAGCCCTTCGCCGTTGAGTACCAGCGGTGAATACTGCGCCAGGGTTTCACTGGCTGACATCAGCATCTCATCGGTGATGCGTTTTGCGCCTGAGGCAATAACGCCAAGGCCGATACCCGGGAAGATATAGGCGTTGTTACACTGGGCAATGGGGTAGATCTTATCTTTCCACACTACCGGAGAGAACGGGCTACCGGTCGCGACCAGCGCGTTACCCTCGGTCCACGCGATAATATCCTGTGGCGTCGCTTCTACGCGCGAGGTCGGGTTTGACAGCGGCATGACGATCGGACGCGGACAGTGCTTGTGCATCTCACGGATGATTTCTTCGGTAAACAGGCCCGTCTGGCCGGAAACGCCGATCAGGATGTCTGGCTTGACGTTGCGAACAACATCAAGCAGTGACAGCACATCTTCCTGCGTATCCCAATGTTGCAGGTTCTCGCGTTTTTGCACCAGCTTAGTCTGGAAGGAGAGCAGGTTTGGCATTTTATCGGTTAACAGGCCAAAGCGGTCGACCATAAACACGCGTTGACGCGCGGCTTCTTCGCTCAATCCTTCACGCTGGATTTGCGCGATGATCTGCTCGGCGATCCCGCAACCTGCGGAACCGGCCCCAAGGAAAACAATGTTCTGCTCGCTCAACTGGCTGCCGGCCGCACGGCTGGCTGCAATCAACGTGCCCACAGTGACCGCCGCGGTGCCCTGAATATCATCGTTGAATGAGCAAATTTCGTCGCGATAGCGGTTTAACAGCGGCATCGCGTTTTTCTGCGCGAAGTCTTCGAATTGCAGCAGTACGTCCGGCCAGCGATGCTTCACAGCCTGGATGAACTCATCGACGAATTCGTAGTATTCATCATCAGTAATGCGCGGGTTACGCCAACCCATATACAGAGGATCGTTGAGCAATTGCTGGTTGTTGGTCCCCACATCCAGCACCACGGGCAGCGTGTACGCCGGACTGATCCCACCGCAGGCGGTGTACAGAGACAGCTTGCCGATCGGAATACCCATGCCGCCGATACCCTGATCGCCAAGACCAAGGATGCGTTCACCGTCGGTGACAACGATGACTTTGATATTGTGGTTCGGAACGTTTTGCAGAATATCGTCCATGTTGTGACGGTTCTGATACGAGATAAACACACCGCGTGCACGACGGTAGATCTCGGAGAAACGCTCACAGGCCGCACCCACCGTTGGGGTGTAGATAACCGGCATCATCTCATCAAGATGATTATGTACCAGTCGATAGAACAGGGTTTCGTTGGTGTCCTGGATGTTGCGCAGGTAGATATGTTTATCGATTTCTGTTTTGAATCCCTGATATTGGATCCAGGCACGTTCAGCCTGTTCTTCAATCGACTCGACAACTTCCGGCAGTAACCCCAGCAGGTTGAAGTTACGGCGTTCTTCGATGCTGAAGGCACTCCCTTTGTTCAGTAGGGGAAACTCAAGCAGTACCGGGCCAGCGTAAGGGATGTAAAGGGAACGCAGTTTTTTAGTTTCGTTTTCCATGTCACTCACTCTTTTTTGAATAACCGTCCCTGGCACTCTTTATGATCGTATGTAGCCTGTCTGCCAGGGAAACGGGCGAAGTATAAAGCATTGTGAATGGGTTAAGGGGTTTTATAAGCAAAAACACCACTGCGGTTGCAATGGTGTTTATCTCGTTAATCAGTATGTCGTGCGGGAAACTACTTGCTGTCAGCGCGGCGTTTTCTTCCGGTAGGATTGTTGACCACGCTGGATTTGTCGCCTTCGGTCACGACTTTACGTTGATTGGAGATTTTGTGGTCCAGTCCAAGAATATGACGGGCCTGACGGTTCGATTTCATTCTAACTCCTTAATCCTGTTACTGGTTTCAAGGGCGAGCCCGCGTAAGAACGGACGAAATACAACCTGACAAAAAGCCGATGAGTCAATTAACGGCTCTCTGGATGGTCGGTCATTTTATCTGAAAGGTCAATGCTTAAGCAGGAAATGCAGAACTTTCCATTATGGGTCATGCATTTTCCCATGAGGCCTATACTTGTTACTCCAATGACAACACAGGAGAGCGGTAATGACTATCCATAAGAAAGGTCAGGCCCACTGGGAAGGCGACATTAAACGGGGCAAAGGTACCGTGTCGACCGAAAGTGGCGTACTTAACCAGCAACCGTATGGATTTAATACGCGTTTTGAAGGCGTCAAAGGCACTAACCCTGAAGAGTTGATTGGAGCAGCACATGCTGCCTGCTTCTCGATGGCACTGTCGTTGATGTTGGGCGAAGCCGGTTTTACACCCGATGCCATTGATACGACTGCCGATGTTTCTCTGGATAAGGTGGATGCCGGTTTTGCGATCACCAAAGTGGCGTTACACAGCCAGGTGAGCGTGCCGGGGATAGACGCCGCTACGTTTGACGGGATTATTCAGAAAGCGAAAGCCGGATGCCCGGTGTCGCAGGTACTGAACGCGGAAATTACGCTGGATTATCAGCTGAAGTCTTAATCGTGGCGTGCCGGATGCGACTGCGTCTTATCCGGCCTACGACAGTGCTGGATGTAAGTCGGTCTTATCCGGCACCAGATGATGTTATTGCGCTACCCAGCCGCCATCCATATTCCACGCAACGCCTCGCACCTGCGCCGCGCCGTCTGAGCACAGAAATAGCGCCAGCTCACCCAACTGTGTCGGCGTGACAAATTCGCGTGACGGCTGCTTTTCTGCCAATAAGGCATCGCGTGCCGCAGTGGGCTCAGCACCCTCAGCAATACGCTTGTCGATCTGCTGCTGGACCAGCGGGGTCAACACCCAGCCGGGGCACAGTGCATTACAGGTGACACCGGTCTGTGCGGTTTCCAACGCAATCGTCTTGGTTAAACCCACCACGCCATGCTTGGCTGCGACATACGCCGATTTGTCTTTTGACGCGACCAGCCCGTGCACCGAAGCGATATTAATAATGCGACCCCAGTTACGCTTGCGCATCCCGGGCAGGGCCAGACGCGTGGTGTGAAAAACGGAGGAGAGGTTAATAGCGATAATCGCGTTCCATTTGGCTACCGGAAACGTTTCTACTGGTGAAACATGTTGGATCCCAGCGTTGTTAACCAGAATATCCACACCGCCAAACTCACTTTCAGCGTAACGCATCATATCGGCAATTTGCGCTTCATCGCTCAGATCCGCACCATGGAAACCTGGGGTTTTACCGTACTGCGCAACCGCGTCTTTAGCGGCCTCCACATCACCGAAACCGTTAAGAATCAGGGTGGCTCCTGCTTGTGCCAGTACCTGAGCGATACCTAAACCGATACCGCTGGTCGAGCCGGTAACCAGAGCGGTTTTACCCGTTAAGTTCATGATGATTCTCCTTAAACGATTCCTGTGGTGTAGAAGACGCCGATAACAAACAGCACGGCCAGGCTTTTGATTACGGTGATGGCAAAAATCCCGCCGTACGCCTGACGGTGGCTGAGGCCAGTAATCGCCAGCAGGGTAATGACCGCGCCGTTATGTGGCAGAGTGTCCATGCCGCCGCTCGCCATCGATGCGACGCGGTGGAAGACTTCGAGTGGAATATTGGCGGCATGTGCGGCAGCAATAAACGTATCGGACATTGCCGCAAGCGCAATACTCATCCCGCCGGATGCCGAGCCGGTGATCCCGGCCAGAGTGGTAATGCTGATCGCTTCATTGAGCAACGGATCGGGAATGGCCGCCAGTGCTTTTGACAACACCAGGAATCCCGGCAGGGCGGCGATAACCGCGCCAAAACCGTATTCTGATGCGGTATTCATCGCCGCGAGGATAGCGCCGCCAACCGCCGTTCTGCTGCCTTCAGCCAGGCGACCTTTGATATTGCGATAGCCGAATAGCACCACCAGCAGGATCCCCGATATCAATGCTGCTTCTACGGCCCAAATAGCCGTAATTTTTCCCACTTCAGTGGTAATAGGTTTGGCAAGTCCCGGGAGTTCCAATTGATGCGTCGCGCCATACCACTGCGGGATCCAGCGGGTAAACAGCAGGTTAAATACCCCCACCAGGATCAGCGGAGAAATAGCAATAATCGGGTTTGGCAGATTAATGTTATCCGGTGTTTCCGGTTCATTTAACAGTTCAGTGCCATAGCCCTCATTTTTAGCCTGCGCTTTCCGGCGCTGGCGTTCGAGATACACCAGACCAACAAAGATAATAAATAGCGAACCCATCAGCCCCAGCCACGGCGCGGCCCAGGCGTTAGTCCCAAAGAAGCTGGTTGGAATGATGTT
The DNA here is from genome assembly GCF_028069755.1 of Citrobacter sp. Igbk 16. Taxonomy (NCBI): domain Bacteria; kingdom Pseudomonadati; phylum Pseudomonadota; class Gammaproteobacteria; order Enterobacterales; family Enterobacteriaceae; genus Citrobacter; species Citrobacter sp. Igbk 16. The sequence continues at coordinate 145,120 of NZ_JANEWJ010000003.1, forward strand.
CTGGATCTGCGGCGTACCCGGCAGGGCATCCATCGTAAAGGAGAATGCCCCCAGCGCGACAGTTGCCGGGATCAGACGTTTGGGGATATTACTTTGGCGGAACAGTTCAGCCGCGAACGGATACACCGCAAAGGCGACCACGAACAATGACACGCCGCCGTAGGTCAGGAGCGCACATACCAGCACAATGACCGGGATTGCATGGCGTCGCCCGAGAATATTAATGGCAGCCGCTACGATTGAACGGGAAAAACCGGATAACTCGATTAACTTGCCAAACACCGCTCCCAGCAAGAACACCGGGAAGTAAAGCTTTACAAAACCGACCATTTTTTCCATAAACAGGCCGGTGAAGGCGGGGCCGACGGCGCTCGGTTCCGTAAGCAGAACAGCACCTAATGCCGCGATGGGGGCAAACAGGATAACGCTGTATCCGCGATAGGCTGCCAGCATCAGCAAGCCCAGCGCTGCCAGGGCGATTAATACACTCATCATGACTCCTTATTATTATAGTGGGGTACAGAAAGAGACGTTATGGCTTCAGGGCAAAGCGCAGTTGATGTTCACGGCGTTGCTGAATGTATTCCTTGCGCGAATCATCCCAGCGATAAAAGCCCTGGCCACTGCGCAAGCCGGTGTCGCCGTTGGCAACCTTGTCAGCAACAAGTGACATCATGTCACTGCCGGTGGCGAGTGTTGGGAGCAGATGGCGGCAAATGTCCTGCACGGTGGACAGTCCGGTCATGTCTGCCGCTTCCAGCGGGCCGACCATGGCATAGCGACGTCCGAGGGAGGCGCGCATCACCTGATCCACCACTTCCGCGCTGGCGATCCCGCTTTTGACGATATGCAGCGCTTCACGCAGCAGTGCGAATTGCAAGCGGTTGCCGACAAAACCCGGCGCGGCGCGATCGAGCACCACCGCTTCCAGTTGCATAGAGAGCAACAGACGTTGCAATTCGCTGAGATATTCAGGTTTGGTTGCCGTGCCCGGCACAATTTCAACCAGCGGAATAAAGTGGGGTGGGTGCCAGAAATGGGCGATCAGCAACCGTTCGGGGTGGGTGAGTTTTTCTGCCAGCGCATCCGGCGGCAGGCCGCTGGTATTACTGGCAATCACCGCATCTGGGGCGATTAATGCTTCCAGTTGTGCGTACAGTGCGTGCTTAAGCTCGAGTCGTTCCGGGATCGCTTCAATCAGTAATTGCGTGGTGGCGATATCCTGCAGCGAGGTCGTACCGTGTAGTCGCGCGAGAACCGATTTTTTTTCCTCTGCATGAAACTGGTCCGTCGCGATCAGCTCATCGAGAATACTCTCGGCAACGGCGGTAATTTCAGCTATCCGGTCGCTATCGGTATCAAATAGCCAGATATTATGGCCGAAACGGGCAAAATGGGTGGCAATGCCGACGCCCATTAAACCCGCGCCCAGGACGCTAAAGTGATTATTTTGCATGCTGTTCTCCTGTTGAACGCTCTACCGCCAGTGCGACACCCTGACCACCCCCTACGCACAATGTGGCCAGTCCTTTGGTGACGTTGCGGCGTGCCATTTCATGTAACAGGGTCACCAGAATGCGGCAGCCAGAGGCGCCAATCGGATGACCCAGTGCAATCGCGCCGCCGTTGACGTTAACTCTGTTGCTGTCCCAGTTCAGAGCTTCACCCACCGCCAGCGCCTGTGCGGCAAATGCTTCGTTAGCTTCGATCAGATCAACGTCATTGAGTGTCCACCCGGCGCGTTTCAGACACTGGAGCGAGGCTTCTACCGGGCCAATACCCATGATAGACGGGTCGACACCGGAAACGGCGTATCCCGCGACCCGGGCGAGTATCGGCAGGTTGAGCGTTGCGGCTTTGGTGGCGCTCATCAGCATCACCGCCGCCGCGCCATCGTTGATTGATGAGGCATTCCCTGCGGTAACCGTGCCATTACCAGGGCGGAATGCCGGTTTCAGTTGTGCCAGTTTCTCAGCCTGAGTATCCGGGCGTGGCTGTTCATCATGCTCAACCAAACGTGGTGGTTTTTTCCCTTGTGGAACGCTGACCAGCGTGATTTCCGCGTTGAATCGACCGGATTCAATTGCCGCTGCGGCTTTCTGCTGAGACTGCAGCGCAAAGGCATCCTGTTGTTCGCGGCTGATAACAAACTTATCTGCCAGATTTTCAGCAGTAATGCCCATGTGGTAGTCGTTAAACGCATCCCACAGTCCGTCGTGTACCACGCTGTCTTTCAGACTGGCATGCCCCAAACGCAGGCCCGAACGTGCGCCGTCGAGAAAATAGGGCGCATTGCTCATGCTTTCCTGACCTCCGGCAATGACGATGTCCGCATCACCGCAGCGGATAGCCTGCACCGCCTGTTGCACCGCTTTCAGGCCTGAACCACATACCAGGTTGATGGTTAGCGCAGGGACCGTCACCGGCAAACCTGCCCGTAATGCTGTCTGTCTGGCCGGATTCTGGCCGCTGCCCGCCGTCAGAACCTGTCCCAGGATCACCTCGTCAATGTGCTCCGGCGCGACGGCGGTTTTTTCCAACAAAGAGCGGATCACTACCGTCCCCAGCTCCACGGCACTGAGCGGTGCCAGGGCCCCATGGAAACTGCCAATGGGTGTGCGCGTTGCCGCGACAATAACAACATCCTGCATGGTCAGATCCTCAGTTGAATTGCATTTCGGGCACGGTGTCGGGAACGATCAGTTTTCCAGCGGTCCTGGCAACAATCTCCTCGACGCTGATGCCCGGCGCACGTTCGCGCAGGATGAATGCGCCGTTGGCGATCTCCAGTAGCGCCAGGTCGGTAAGCACGCGTTTAATGCAGGCCACGCCGGTTAATGGCAGGGTGCAGGCGGGGAGCAGCTTGGACTCACCGTTTTTGGACGCATGCGTCATCACCACAATGATGTTTTCAGCCCCGGCCACCAGGTCCATTGCGCCGCCCATGCCTTTCACCATCTTTCCGGGGATCATCCACGACGCAATGTTGCCATTGGTATCCACCTCAAATGCGCCAAGCACCGTCAGGTCAACGTGACCACCGCGGATCATGGCGAAAGACTGTGCTGAATCGAAAATTGCCGCGCCTTTACGTGCCGTCACGGTCTGTTTCCCGGCGTTGATCATGTCGGCATCCAGTTCGTCTTCGGTCGGAAACGGCCCCATCCCCAACAGACCGTTCTCCGACTGCAGCATCACGTCCATACCCTCGGGGATATAGTTGGCCACTAAGGTTGGAATACCGATCCCGAGGTTGACGTAATAACCGTCGCGCAGTTCCCGGGCGACACGCATCGCCATTTGTTCACGTGTTAACATGGTCAGGCTCCTTTCTGGCGCAGGGTGCGTTGTTCAATGCGTTTTTCAAACTGCCCCTGAATGATGCGGTTTACGAAAATTCCCGGGGTATGAATCGCCGCAGGGTCCAGTTCACCGGGAGGAACAATTTCTTCAACTTCCACGACGGTAATGCGCCCGGCGGCGGCCATCAGCGGATTAAAGTTCTGGGCAGTGTGGCGGTAGATAACGTTGCCGTACCAGTCGGCTTTCCAGCCTTTGACCAGCGCAAAATCACCCGTAATCGCCTGTTCCATGATGTAAGGACGGCCGTCAAATTCACGTACCTCTTTGCCTTCGGCGACGGGGGTACCGTATCCCGTGGCGGTGAAAAACGCCGGGATCCCTGCGCCGCCGGCCCGTAACTGCTCAGCCAGCGTGCCCTGTGGGGTCAGAATGGCTTCCAGTTCACCGCTCAATACCTGCTTTTCAAACAGCGCATTTTCGCCAACATAGGACGCCACCACTTTGCGTACCTGGCGTGTTTCGAGCAGCACACCGAGGCCAAAACCATCCACACCGCAGTTGTTTGAGACGACAGTCAATCCCTGAACCTCCCGACGGCGTACTTCGGCAATCAGGTTTTCAGGAATGCCGCATAAACCAAAACCGCCTGCCAGCAGCGTCATGTTGTCGGTCAGCCCAGCCAGCGCCTCTTGATACGTGGCGACACGTTTATCCAGTCCAGCCATACACTTGTCCCTCCAGTTGTCCTTGTCGACATCATTGGGGGTGAAAAATGATTTGTTAATTTTAAATTTGTGACTCACTCATTGGGTTTTTTTATCAATTTAATGTTAATTAAAGGTATTCAATAGGTTAAAGGAATGCGAAATGGGAATGAGCATCAAACAGTTACGCGCGTTTTTAGCGGTAGCTCACACTCTGAATTTTGCTCATGCCAGTGAACGACTGAATATGTCGCAGCCTGCGTTAAGCCTGGCGATTAAAGGGCTTGAGGACTCGCTGGGTGGGGCCTTACTGCTGCGCACGACGCGCAAAGTCACCCTGACACAGGAAGGCGAAACGTTGCTGAATATGGGGCGACAACTGCTTGCTGACTGGGAAAATACTGAAGAAGCGATGCGTCAGCGCTTTACGTTACAACGCGGTAAAATCTCCATTGCTGCCATGCCCTCGTTTGCGGCAAACGTCTTGCCACAGGTACTGAAAACCTTTCGGGATTGCTATTCCGGTATTAACGTGACGGTTCACGATGTCATAAACGAACAGGTCATTGAAATGGTGAGTGAAGGGCGGGTGGAGATGGGGATCGCCTTCGAGCCTGATTATTCAGGGCAACTGCACTTCACACCGCTCGGTGTCGATCGTTTTGTGGCGATCGTCCCGCCAACGTCCAGGCTGGCGGGGCGAGAGCGTATTGCGTGGCGCGAATTGCTGACGCTGGATTTTATTACGCTGCAACGTCCATCTGCCGTGCGCCTGATGCTGGAAGAACAACTGGTGCAAAGCGGACATACGCTGGACGTGGCGCTGGAAAGCCATCAACTGGTGACCGTTGGCCGTATGGTGGCAAACGGATTGGGCGGCAGCGCAGTTCCCGCACTGTGTCGAACACAAATGACAGAACTTGGCGCAACCTGTATAGAACTTGACGGTCCCGTGATCCAGCGGCGGATCGGGGTGCTGCGTTCGGCACACCATAAATTATCAACCGCGTCGGGAATGCTGGTGGACGCGCTGAAAAAGGCGTATCTCGCCTGAAAATGCGCAGTCAACAGATATCAATGGCCTGCCAACAGCGAACTTCCCGTCCGGCTTCATTTTTCAGTAATGCCTGTTTTTTTTCACATCCGTGGGTTGCCAGCGGGCATCTGTCGCGAAAAAAACAGCCTTGCGGTAGCGTCCTGTTGCCGGGGAGTTCGGTTTTACGCAGGACCAAATCTTCAGCCAGCGGCGTACCCGTTTTAGGCACCGAATCCAGCAACAGACGGGTGTAAGGATGTGCCGGATGCGAGAGAACCTGCTGCGCATCGCCCAGTTCGACAATTTGCCCAAGATACATCACCGCCACACGGTCACTCATATGCCGCACGACAGATACGTTATGCGATATCAGCACAAAAGTCAGATTCCGGCGTGCCTGCAATGCAACCAGCAGATTGAGGATTTGCGCCTGTACCGAAATATCCAGTGCCGACGTCGGCTCATCAAGGACGATTACATCCGGCTCCGATGACAGCGCGCGGGCGATGGCAATACGCTGGCGCTGCCCGCCGGAAAAGGCATGCGGCAGGCGATCGAGATATTCCGGACGAATCCCTACCTGTCGAGCCAAATCCTCGGCCAGGGCGCGGCGCTCGCGTTCAGCGCTACGCTTTTGGATCCATACCGGCTCAGTGATTATTCGCCATACCGGCAAGCGCGGGTCCAGGGATGAAAGCGGGTCCTGAAAGACCATCTGCATACCATTGTTGCCCCCGCTGCAAGAATAGTACCCCTGGCTCGGTTTGATCATCCCCATCAGCAGTTGTGCCAGCGTACTTTTACCGCAACCGGATTCACCAACAATCCCCAGCGTTTCCCCCTGGCGGATTTGTAAATCCAGACCGTTGAGTGCATGCACCCGCTCTGTTACTTTGCCGAGCCAGTTTTTTCGCGCGGGGAAGTTGATATGAACATCCTGCAGGTCCAGTAAAATATCAGACATGTGTCGTCTCCAGTTGTGGGTACCAGCAGGCGGATTGTTGATCCGCACCGCCCTGGCTGCATAAATCAGGTGTTTCTTCACAGCGAGGCCCCGCGGCAAAGCAGCGCTCGCGGAATGCGCATCCGACAGGTAAACAGGTTAAATTCGGTACGGTACCCGGAATCGCGGGGAGCAAAGCACGCGGTTCACCGTGCTCAGGCGCACATTTCAGGAGACCAATAGAGTAGGGATGTGTGGGGTGCTGAATAACGGTTTGTGTTGGACCACTTTCAATCACGCTCCCGGCATACATAACGTATAACCGGTCACACAATTGCGAGACGACGGCCATATCATGGCTGATAAACAACACGGCGGTACCGCTGGCCCGTGCTTTAAGCTTCAGTAATCGCAGTACCTGAAGCTGTACCGTGACATCCAGCGCGGTAGTGGGTTCATCGGCAATGATCAGGTCTGGCTCGCAGGAGAACGCGAGCGCAATCATCACGCGCTGACGCATCCCCCCAGAAAGCTCAAACGGGAAGCGGGACATCACTTCCGGGGCATCCGGGATTTGCATTTCTTCCAGTAAAGCGATGGCTTTCTGCCGGGCATCCGTGCGGCTCAATGCCTGATGGTGACGGATGACCTCCACCATTTGTTGGCCGATTCGTCGTGTTGGATTCAACGCCGTCATCGGCTCCTGGAAAATCATCGCCACGCGTTGGCCGCGCCACTGGCGCATTTGTTTTTCGCTGGCAGTTAAAACATCTTCACCCAGTAGCGTAACGCGCCCCTGATGGATGCGATAGCTTCCTTCGGGTAACAGACGCATGGCGAGCATGGCCGTGACGGATTTCCCTGAGCCAGACTCACCGACCACGCCGACAATTTCCCCCCGGTTGATATGCAGCGACACATGATTCAGCGCATGCACATCCGCTTTATAACCGGGGAAGCTCAGGTGCAAATTCTCGATCTCCAGGACTGGTTGTGTCATGACTGTTTTCCTCCGGCTTTCGGATCCAGCAGATCGCGAATACCATCACCAAAGAGATTAAAGCCCACGGCGGTAATCAGAATGGCGGCACCAGGAAATGCACAATACCACCACTGATCAAGTACGTAGTTTCTACCAATCGCCACCATTGCGCCCCATTCAGCGCTGGGTTGTTGAGCGCCGAGCCCAATAAATCCGAGCGTGGCGGCCATCAGGATCGCACTGCCAATGTCCAGTGATGCCTGCACAATCAGCGGGGGAAGTGAATTGCGTAAAATATGCCAGCTGATCAGATGCCAGCGGGATGCACCATAGGTTCGCGCGGCCTGTACATAAGTAAACTGACGAACGACCAACGTTTGACCGCGCGCGAGGCGGACATAGAAAGGAATGCGTACAATCGCAATCGCCAGCATGGCGTTGAACAGACTTGGCCCTAATGCGGCGGCCAGTGCCATTGTCAGTACCAGCGAAGGAATGGACAGCATAACATCCATCATACGCATGATGATCGCATCGGCACGTCCGCCCATCACGCCAGACAGGCATCCCAACAGCGAGCCCAGCCCACCAGCGATACCAACCACCACCAGACCGGCGACAATTGACTGCTGACTTCCGACCAGGACGCGGCTGAACAGATCACGACCCACTTCATCGGTGCCAAACCAGTGGATGGACGACGGTGGCAACAGGCGTGCGGTCAGATCAATGGCGTTAGGATCGTAAGGGGTGATCCACGGAGAGAGCACCATTAACAATAGCATCAGTACAATAATGACGCCGCCAATCAGCGTCAGCGGACTGCGCTTCATCATCCAGAATAGCTTTGCCCAGTCAACACGGCGGCGGGTCGCTGGTGATGGGGCGGGTGTTTCTTGTGTGAGCATCACTGTGCACCTCCACGTCCGATTCGCGGGTCAATCCACAGGTAAAGGAGATCCACCACCAGGTTGACCAGCACATACGCAAAAGAGACCACCACGGCAAATCCCATGACTGCCGGGAAATCGAGTGCCTGAATGGAGGTCACAACCCAGGCACCCATGCCCGGCCAGGCAAAGACCGTTTCGGTCAGTACTGCACCATAGAGCAGATCGCCCAGGGCCAGACCCAGCACGGTTATCGACGGAATCAACGCATTCGGCAACGCATAACACAAAATGATATACCAACCCGGTAAACCACTGGCCCGCGCGGTGCGGATATAATCTTCGCTCAGTTGTTCCAGCATGGCGGAACGAATCTGTCGGGCAACGATCCCTAAGTGCACAAAGGCCAGCGTCAGCGACGGCAGGATCAGGTGCTGCAGCGCATTGAAAAAGACCTCAGCGTTGCCTTCCAGCAGCGCATCAACCAGATAGAAACCGGTGACGTGCGTGGGGGGATCGAGCCAGTCATCAAGCCGTCCGCCGCCGGGTAAAATCTGCAAATGGCCATAAAACAGCACGATAACGCCGAGGCCCAACCAGAATGCCGGGGTCGAAATACCGGTAATAGCCATCAGGCGGACAAGATGGTCGAGCCAACGGTTGCGCCAGACAGCAGACAGAATACCCAACGGGATACCGATGATCAGCGCCAGCAGCAGAGAGCAGAAGGCCAATTCAAGCGTGGCAGGGAAGAACACGCGCAATTCATCCAGTACCGGCCGGCCGGTGCGAATGGAGGTGCCTAAATCACCCTGAAAAATATCGCTGACATAACGGAAAAACTGAATATACAGCGGCTGATTCAGTCCCAGCTGTTGGCGAATATTTTCGACAATTTCATCGCTGGCGCGATCGCCGGCCAGCAGCCGTGCGGGGTCGCCCGGGATCAGGTGCGAAATAATAAAAGTGATTACACAGACACCGGCAACCACCAGGATAAGTCCCCAGCATCGCTGGCGTAAAATGCTCCAGAACGTCATTGGCTTCCCCTTGCGGAGCCAAATCGGCTCCGCATTAACGTGGCTTATTTACTCATGGTGGCGATGTTGAAGACCTGTTCCAGCATGGGGTTGAAGACAAAACCTTTGACGTCTTTATTCATCGCCAACTGGTAGTTTTTCTGGAATAAATAGACGTAAGCTGCTTCATCAATGACGATGGTTTGCGCCTGCTGGTAATCATTGGTTCTGGCAACCTGGTCGGTAGTGGCCAGCGCGCTGCGCAGCAACTTATCGACCTCACTGTTTTCATAGAATGAACGGTTACCCGGCAAGCCTTTCTTATCCGACTCGAACCAGTAGTTCATGAACATGTACGGGTCAGCAAAGTCCGGGCTCCAGTTACCGATGGCAATGTCATAGTCACCTTTACCGACGCGGTCGCGCATGGTGGCATTTGCCAGTTTTTCCAGTTTCACCTTAATGCCTAACTTGCCGAGGCTGGCCTGAGTGGAGAGAGCAATCGGCTCCCAGTTCGGATCGTTATCGGAATACAGGAAGCTCAGGGTTTCGGGTTTGTTGGCAACGTTGCCTAATGCTTCTTTTGCTTTCGTTTCATCAAAGCTGTACTGCATGGCTTTGTCATCAAAACCCCACATTCCCTCAGGAATAGGACCACGCATCTGCTTGCCGTTACCGCTCAGGATCCCTTTCACCATCCCCTTATAATCCGTGGCCCATGAGATGGCGCGGCGCAAATCCACCTGATTGAGCGGCGCCTTGCTGTTGTTCAGGTATAAATAGGTCACACGCAATGATGGGTAATCCGCCACGTTGACTTTACCTTCCTGTTTGAGGGCAGCAAGCTGGTCAACAGGGAGTGCATCGGCGATATCAATATCTCCACGAGACAGTTGCAAACGACGGGAAGCGCTTTCTCCGATGATTTTGACCGAAACGCGTTTAAACGTGGGTTTAGGACCGGAATAATGAGGGTTGGGTACCAGTACCAGTTGTTGTCCTTTTTGCCAGCTCTTCAACATAAAGGGACCAGACCCAGCCGTATTTTGTGCCAGGAATCCACGAGCATCATCCGCGGCATGCTCTTTTAAGATCGCCGGGTTGATAATTGAGGCACCGTCATTGGCCAGCGTATATAAGAACGGCGCGAATGGTTGGCTAAGGGTAAATTTCACCGTGTTGTTGTCGATGGCATCAACTTTCAGATCTTTCGGAAATGCCTCAGCCGGCCCTTGACCGATCTTGAGCAGGCGCTCAAAAGATTGTTTTACTGCATCAGCGGTCACTGGCGTGCCGTCGGCGAATTTAGCATCGCTTTTCAGGGTAAAGGTCCATTCTTTTTGGTCATCAGACGCTTTCCAGCCGCTGGCCAAATCACCTTCAACTTCCGTGGAGCCTTTGCCGCCCTCAGTTTTGTACTGCACCAAACGTTGATATGAAGGATAAGTCACCGTCCAGTCGTTGTTATCGATTGTTACAGCAGGGTCGAGCGTTTGTGGATCGGCGGCTTTACCGATAACCAGCATGTCTTTTGGGACGGCGGCCTGCGCGGCAGGCAAAGCGACCGCCAGCGCAACGGCTAACAGAGCGGGGCGAAAAAACGAGGTTAACGCAGGTGTAGTCTTCATAACCAGGCTCCAGAATTAAAGGGGATGTTGTGTTGTTATAGACGTGACAGTGTAACAAGCTATTTGATCGTCAAGCAGCGGGTAACGCGCGGCATTCGGCAGTTCGAAATGCCACCACTCGCTGTTGATGCCGACAAAACCGCCGCCGAACATGATGGCATTGAGCAGCAGTCGATTACGCTGCGCAGCCGGAGGAACTGAAGGGTGCCAGGCATGGGAACGGTCATGCATTTCATCAAAACCGGCCCCCATATCGAGCACATTACCGCGAGTGTCCATCAGCGTGACGTCAATGGCCGTACCCCGGCTGTGATTCGAACCGATCGCCACATCCACCACATACTGCGGATCCGGACAGGCATTCCACAGTATCGCCTGCGCCTGCTGTGGGCGGTACGCGTCATACACCACCAATGACAAACCCGCCAGCTGCGCGATGCTGATGCTTTTGGCCAGCGCAGTGACGGCCTCGGAATGCAGCAGACAGCGCGCTTCCTGGTAGATAGGCGCGCCGGTAATGTTATCGGCTGTAGCGTATTTCAGATCGATATGCAGTGACGGGAATATCACCGACAAATCGACCAGTTGTGGGGTATCTGACATAGCACGTTTCCTGTTTATTGTTCGAATTGACCAAATTGTTGTTGTAACTGGCGATTGGTTTGCAGGCGTCCCGCGAGGGCGTCGCCCAGTTGCGCGACCACCGCGGAGAGTAATAAGTTGAACAGACAACTCACCGGAGCAAGCGAATCCCAGAAGTGCCCGGTGTCCGTTTTCACCTGAAGTAAATCAATGGCATAGTCTCTGGCCCAGGGGCACCATACATCCGTGATTAACGCGAGAGGAATGCCACGCTCACTGGCAATGCGGCAATATTGTCGGGATGTTGCCGAGTAAGCGCGCGTATCGGTGATCACGACATAAGGTTGATTAAATCCCGAGTTCAGCGACTCAACCCAGCTACCGGAAAGTCCTTCGGAGTAACTCACTTTCGGTCGCAGATATTCCAGATGGCTAAAAAAGGCGTTGGCGATCCCGCGGGTGGACTGGATCCCAAGAATATAAACAGCTTCGGCCTGCGCTAATTGCTGCGCAATACGTAAAAATGTTTCGCTTTGTGCCAGTTGATAGACGTGGGTGATAGCGTCAATTTCCAGCAGCAGCGATTGTTGTGCGCGATCAGGTAGATTTTGCTGCTGGTGCCAGGAGTCCAGGCGCTCGTTCATTCCCCAGGGCTGATAGGGAATAGCGGGTATTTCACGCAGGCTGGCTTTCGCATCTTCCAGGTTACGAAACCCGAGTTTACGCAGGTAACGCCCGACGGTAATGCCACTGGTTCCTGCTGCTTTTGCGATGCCGTCTGCCGTTTCAAAAGGGATCTGTGCAGCGTGCGCTAACAACCAACCGGCAACGCGCTTTTCGCTGGGCGTTAGCTGGCTAAAGGTCTGTTCTATGCGGGCAAATAACTCAGGTTTTGATGTCATTACCATCTCGCTGTTAGTTGTTTGTCAGATACCGCTTCACTGTTACCGGATTAACAATGCAGGACGCGTGCCAGGTCAGCGACAGCGCTGCGTCGGGGCTTCTTGTTAAAAAATATCAATTTTCATTAACTAATGATCAACATTTGTGCAGCGTAGTTCAGTTTTGGTGCAACGGTAGGGTAAGTGAGGGATGAATCTGCTGATTTCGTCGTAACGATCACATTGTGTGCAACATTTCTTATCAGACATCAGAATCAGTAATGTGAAATATAAATTTCAGCCATATCGATGACCGTAATCTTTATTCTTCTGACGGTGGGAGTATTATTTTTTGCGAACTACATTAACGGTTTAAAGCGCAAGTGTAGATATTATCTGGATTATAAATGGAGTACTACAATGAATAAATTCTCCCTTTCTACAGCAGGCATCCTGGTCGCAGCGCTGTTAACCAGTGTAAGCGTCAATGCAGCAACTGATAACGCTAAAACTGAAGTCACTCCGAAAGGCATGAGCTGCCAGGAGTTTATTGATTTGAACCCGCAAACTATGGCTCCGGTTGCTTTCTGGGTGCTGAATGAAGACGAAGACTTCAAAGGCGGTGACTTCGTAGACTATAACGAAACCATCACTACAGCTGTGCCTCTGACCGTTGAACTTTGCAAAAAACATCCGCAAAGTGAATTAAGCAAAATAAAAGAAGAAATCAAAAAAGAATTATCTAAATAAGATTAAGCATGTATTAAAACCCAGCCAAAGTGCTGGGTTTTGCTATTTGTGACAATGTCACTTATTTATTTTGTAATACTTAAGAAAACTTTATAAAGATATAAACTCCTGTGCCGATACTGGGTAAAAGTTAGCCTTTTGCAGAAGGAGTTTGTATGGCCTGGTATCCTACTCGTATTTCAACGCGGTTAACCATTGGCGGCATCCTGCTGCTTGCGGTGACCACCCTTGTTATTGTTGCAATTATGCTCTGGCGTGGTCAGCCACGCGTCGTTGAAATCAATACCGCCCTGATAGAAGAAACAGGGCAAGGTTTAACCCGTCAACTGAGTACTGTGCTCTCTCGTATCGAGGGCGAAACCGTCAGTCTGTCACGACTGGCCGAAGTACTGCCTAATGATGAATCTTTGTATCAGAACGTGGTTCCACACCTGATTGGCGAAGACAGCCACTCAATTATTACCGGCGGCGGGATCTGGCCAGAACCAAACGCGTTCACCCCGGGAGTAGAGAAACGTAGCTTTTTCTGGGCGCGTAATGCTGAGGGTAAGCTTGATTTTTCGAATGATTATAATGCCGAAGGATCTGCCGGTTATCACAATGAAAGTTGGTATCAGCATGCTAAAGGTCACTCACAGAACAGTTGCCTGTGGTCTGATGTTTACCAGGATGCCAGTTCCGGCGTGAACATGGTGACCTGCAGTATTCCTTATCAATTAGCGGGTAAGTTTGCCGGTGTGGCCACCACCGATATTCGTCTGGATAACGTTGCAACCTTTATGCAGCAGCAGGGCAACAGTACCGGTGGCTACGCATTTGTGGTTGATAAACAGGGTCAGATCCTCTATTTCCCCCAGGCCGATCAGACAAAATACAAAACCTTTAGCGATCTGGCGCAAAGCGCACACTGGCTGGCCCCGGTGGAAGCCGGGCTGAAATCGCTTCGCACGACTGATGGCGTAAAAACCATCACGCTTGAAAGCGACAACGTACTGAATGCTCCGTCACGCGTAATGTTGTTCCCAATGGCTGATACTGGATGGGTCGTAGGGCTGGTGACACCGGAAACGCGCATCGTTGGTCTCGCTAAAGTCATGATGCAGGATGTGCTGGAAGTGCTGATCCCGATTATGACCGTGTTGCTTGTCGGATCATGGCTGGTGGTGCGTCGCTTGATCTCTCGCCTCGATGATACTCGTCGCGCGCTCGATGATATCGCACAGGGTGAAGGCGATCTTACCCGACGTCTGGATGTTCGAGGTAAAGATGAGATTTCAGATATCGCGGAAGCCTTTAACCTGTTCGTCGATAAAATATCCGCCATTCTGATCACCGTCAGAAGCAGTAGCGTAGTGGTAGCCAATAACGCCGTCAGTCTGGCCGACAGTAACATGGAGCTGTCTTCACGGGTTACTCAGCAGGCGGCCGCGCTGGAAGAGAGTTCGGCGGCGATGGAACAGTTAAATGCGACCGTTCATCAAAATGCGAGCAACACGCAACTGGCAGATGAACTTTCCGACAACACTGCGCAAACGGCGAATCGCTGTGGCGACGTGATGCAGGGTGTGATTTCGACAATGGATAACGTCAGTGCCTCGTCTGGCAGAATGGTGGAAATTGTCGCCGTCATCGACAGCATTGCATTCCAGACCAATATTCTGGCGCTGAATGCCGCCGTTGAAGCCGCCAGAGCGGGGGATGCAGGCAGAGGATTTGCGGTTGTCGCATCTGAAGTTCGTACCCTGGCACAGCGCAGTGCCACTGCTGCCCAGGAAATCAAAGCGTTGATTGATGAGTCCGTTTCACATGTTGGCAGCAGCAGCCAGCAAATCCACAATGCAGGTGAGCGCCTGGAAGAGCTGGTCAACAACGTGCGGCAGGTTAGCCAACTGATGGGGGAAATCCGTGTCGCGGGTGACGAGCAGCGTAAGGGCGTTTCCGAAGTCACACTCGCCGTTACCGAAATGGACAGCACCGTGCAGCAAAACGCATCGTTGATTGATGATGCCGCCACACGAACCCAGGTGCTGAAAGAAGAGGCGGAACAATTAGCGTTACTGGTTTCCTCATTCAAATTACCGGAGCCTTCAGCGGCCTGACCCCACGTAAAGTATCCGGGTGCATCGTCTGCGCCCGGATAACACCAGGCTACACTTAACGTGGTTAACACGTCAGGAGCCAGAGTATGGCTGAGTTTGTCGTAGCGATGCTGGTGCACACCCCGGTGTGGGTATATGTCTTGTTGGTCTTCCTGTTATTTCGGGGGATTAAAGCCAGGATACCCGCAACCGTTACGCTGGAAAAGCTGGCACTGATCCCGGCTCTCTTTCTTTTCTGGGATGTTTACGATCTGGTCACTTACCGCGATCAGTCCATCAGCACGTATCTACAGTGGATGGTTGGTATTATTAGCGGCGTGATTGTGGGCTATATGTTGATAAACCCCGGCCGTCTGGCACGCAGTACCGCGCCACGCAGCATTCATCGCCCGGCAGATTACTCTGCATTACCGTTCATGATGTTGGCCTTTGGCATCAAATATGTACAAGGTGTATTGAATGCTATCGCTCCTGATATTTTACGCCAGCCGGTAATGAGCGCGTTGGCAATCATTACCGGTGGCGTGTTTGCCGGTGTATTTATCGGGAAATTTATCCGTTACGTCAGCGTTTATCTCCGGTCACCAGCTCCCGGCAACACTTAGCGCCCCCAACGATCACGAATATAGGTCACGGCTTCCTGGGTTTGCGGTTGGTTAAGATAGTTCTCCCGAAACAAGATAGTGCCATTAATATTCGGTTCGGACTCGTTCAGATCGAGTTGCTTTTTCAACTCCGGCACACCGCCTTGTACCGTCCAGTCCGGTTCTTTTCGTGACGGCTCACCTACTTTATACAGCGCAACGCCAATATACAGGCGGGTATTGGTGGATTTCACCACGCCAGCCCACCATTTTGCCAGAACATCATAACGCGCCGCATCACGGGCGAAAGGCCAGTACAGTTGTGGTGCGATGTAATCCAACAGACCTAATTGCACCCAGCGCCGGGTATCGGCATACGATTCATCATACGCTGCCGCCCCTCGGGTGTCGGAGCCTGCCGGATCGTGGGAGCGATTACGCCACACGCCTGCGGGGCTAACACCAAACTCCACGTCAGGCTTAATCTTTTTGATGGCCTGTGAAACCTGTTCGATCAGCCGTTGCGTGTTATGACGTCGCCAGTCTGCTTTTGAATCAAAACCCTGACCATACTTTCTGAAAGTCTGGCTGTCGTTTAGCGTCGAACCCGGCGATTCGGTATAGAAGTAGTCGTCAAACTGCACGCCATCCACCGGATAATTCTCAACGACCTCCGCCACGATGCTGGTTATCCAGTCGCGCGCGTCAGGAATACCCGGGTCCAGTACAAAACGTTCACCTGATGTACGGATCCAGTCCCGATGCAGAACGTAAACGCTGGAGGGATTCTGCGACAGCGTGCTGTTTAATTCTGCGACCGTTGACGGTTTCGTATTGACGGAGACGCGGTAGGGGTTAAACCAGGCATGAACTTTCATCCCGCGTTTGTGCGCCTCGTCGAGCATAAATTGCAACGGATCGTAACCAGGATCCTTGCCGATGGTGCCGGTCAGAGTGTCTGACCAGGGAAGAATTTTGGATTGCCACAGTGCAGTGCCGTCCGGTTTTACCTGGAAAAAGACGGTATTGATCCCAAGACGTTGCAGATTATCCAGCTTATCCGTCAGCGCTTTTTGCTGCTGGCTGATGCGGATGGCGGGTGAACTGATGTTTACAGATGAGATTGGCGGCCAGTCCAGACGGGAAACCGTTGCCAGCCAGATACCACGAACCGGCTCTTTGCTATGCTGCGGGGTTGTGACCGGGGGATGAGGAGTCACCTTCGGCCCTGGCGGTTGTGAAGAGCAACTGCCAAGTAACAGCATACTGCCAACCAGTACAGCAAACCATTTCACATTGGTTAGCGGTAGCGTGTTGCGGGAACGGGCGAGGAGAGTCGCCAGTTTTTTCTGATAATGACCTGAAAAAAAACCGGATGCTGACATCGGATTTTGCTCTTATTTTTTCTTGTTGCGGCTGTTAGCCCAGGGATCAATAGCTGGAGCGGTGGGTTCTGGTGCAACGTCATGCAGAGAATCAAGATACAGTGCTTCAACTTCTGCACGCGCCCACGGCGTACGACGCAGAAACTTCAAACTGGATTTAACGCTCGGTTCATTTTTAAAACAGTTGATGTTTATCCGTTGGCCAAGTTCAGCCCAACCATAACGATCAACCAGGGCATTGACCTGCATTTCGAGCGTCACGCCATGCAAGGGGTCTTTAGAAATATGAGCATTCATATGAAGTCCAGTTCGGTAGTTCCAGATTTTGTCAGTCGCGCGAGCGAAAGGTTACAAGAAAGCAAGGCGACCAGCAATGGTATAAACCGGCATAGCACTGCGAATGAGCACCATGCCAGCAATGTGCGCTCAGTACTCCTTAAAGGCGAGTTCCAGGCGGGCGATCAGCGGTTTAAACAGGTAGCTTAAAAACGTTCGCTCGCCGGTCTTGATGGTCACGCTCGCGGGCATGCCCGCTTTAATCTTGTAATCGCCCAGCAAACGCGCTCCTTCTGCGGAAACTTGCACTTCGGCGAGATAATAGGGCTGTTGCGTTGCTTCATCAATTAAACGATCGGCTGAGATGGTCAGAACTCGGGCTGGTACGGAAGGTAACAGCGCATGGTTCAGGGCAGGAAACAGCACGTCAACGGTTAAACCTGGGGCCAGTTTATCAATGGCGTGCACCGGTATCCTGGCGTCGATTTGCATCGGCTGTCCAGCGGCAACGATATCCATGAGATGCTCACCGGGCTGAATCACACCGCCGACGGTACTGACTTTGACATCCAGAACGATACCGTTGATTGGGGAGCGAATCTCCGTGTTATCCAGTTCATGGCGGGTAGAAACCAGTTCATCCTCCAGCATCGCCACTTCTTTTTGGTTTTCAGTTAGTTCGGACTCAACGTCGCGTAAATACTGATGCCGTACCTGATACGCTTTGATTTTTAATTCGTTTTGCTGGGATTTGAGTTTAGCAATGTTCAAAATATCCTCGGACACACTGCCGGATATTTCGGCCGCCTCGCGCTCCAGCACCAGTAATTGTGCCTTGGGGTAATAGTTTTTTTCACTCAGCGCCCGAATCGCGCCCAACTCCCGATTGATCAGGTTGAACTGGTGATCGCGGTAACCTTTTATTTTATTGAGATTATCCGTTTGCCCGACCAGACCATCGAGCGTTTCCTGAATCATGGACAATTCATCCTGCATCGTTTTGCGTCGCGTATCGAACAGTTTGGCCTGTAGATTCCTGACTTCTGCCAGCCGTTTATTACCGGAAAACTGCTGTGTCAGCATGGAATTAAATACGATTGCCTCCAGGCCATCTCTTTCTGCTAACAGACGATCTTCAATGCTTTTGGCGGAAATATACTGTGCGTTTAACGCGCTGTAGCGCATGTCGAGTTGCATCTTATCCAGGCGGACAAGCACCTGATTTCGCTTAACCAGGTCACCCTCTTTAATAAAAATATCCGTCACTCTACCGCCGCTCAGATGCTGAATAGTTTTTCGGTTATTGGATACGGTTACCGTACCGTCCGCAACGACACCCGCATCTAAAGGGGCTTGCACTGCCCAAAATAAGAAACCACCCACCCCCAGCACAATGACAACGACACCGCGAACAATAGGGGACCAGATGTTGGTATCCACACCGGTGACGTCCGCGTTATTGGGATTCTTTTTCATCTTCATGCCTCGCGCTGCTGTTCGTTGATGGATGAAGAGGGTGTTGCCACTGGTTTCAGCACGTTAGCCTGGCGCAGATGGGCGAAGACCTGATCGCGTGTGCCGAACTCCTGAATAGCGCCGTCATTGAGCAGTAAAACTTTATTGACCACACCGAGCAGAGTAGGACGGTGCGATATAATCACGGTCGTTTGTCCCTGTGTTCGCAGCGTGTTGATGGCTTTAATGAGGGCAAACTCCCCGGCATCATCAAGATTGGCATTCGGTTCATCAAGGACGATAAATGCAGGGTTGTTGTAGACAGCACGAGCCAGCCCAATACGCTGGCGCTGCCCACCGGACAACTGGTATCCACCTACGCCGAGCGGTGTATCGTACCCCTGCGGCAGGCGCAGGATCATCTCGTGTACACCCGCCAGAAGTGCGGCCGCCACGATCAGTTCGCTGTCATTTTTCGTAAAACGCGCAATGTTTTGTGCGATAGTGCCGTCAAACAGTTCAACATCCTGTGGCAGATAGCCTATCGAGGGACCCAGCAGGGCTTTATCCCACTGGCAAATATCTGCGCCGTCTAACCTGACTTTTCCTGATAACGTCTTCCAGACACCGACCAGTACTTTCGCCAGTGATGTTTTTCCGGATGCAGAAGGACCGATAATCCCCAGCACTTCACCTTGTTCGAGTTGAAAGGAGATATTACGCAGCAACGGGGCGTGTTGTCCGGGAGCTGTCGCAAACACGCCTTCAACGCTGATGTTACCTTGCGGACGCGGCAGGGTCAGCACGTCTTTCGGGGCTGGATACTCCTTTAGCAGCTCCGATAACTGATGCCACGCGCTACGAAACTGGACAAACTGCTTCCAACTGCCGATGACTTGTTCCACCGGGTTCAGGACGCGTCCAAGTATAATCGAGGCGGCGATCATCAGGCCTGGGGTAATATGCCCACCAATTACCAGTAACGCCCCGGCACCCAGTGCGACAGATTGCAGCAACACGCGAACAAACCGGCTCAGGCTGCTTAACCCCGCCGTTTTATCGGCGATCTGTGTTTGCAGTACCAGCACTTTATTATGCTGTTCCTGCCAGTTTGCTTTTAGGGTGGAAAGCATGCCCATCGCCTCGATAGCATCGGAGTTTTGCAGCTGTTTATTCAGCTTGCTGGCATTATTGATGGTTAAGGCATGGGCTTGTTGAATAGGGCGCTTAGTAGAGAACTCTGAAACCAGTGTCAGAATGAATAATAGTGTGATTCCACCAAGAGACAGGTATCCCAACAGGGGATGTACCAGAAAGGCGATAAACAGATAAATCGGCGTCCACGGAATATCCAGCAATGAAAACAAGCTGTTCCCGGAGAGAAACTGGCGGATCTGATCGAGCTCGGCTAAAGATTGTGCCGGGTTGTTATCACCGGTGGACATTTTTCTTCTAAAAGCCGCATTAAAAACTAATTGGCTGAGCTTTATATCCAGCCGATTTCCCAGTCTTACCATGACCTGTGCGCGAGCAGATTCAATCATGGCAATAATGATGTACAAACCGACAATTAATAAGGTGAGCATTAGCAGCGTCGTGGTGTTTTTACTCACCAGTACGCGATCGTAAACCTGCAACATATAGATTGCCGGCGCCAGCATAAGCATATTAATCACACAACTAAAAAACAGCAGCATCAGAAAAGTGGGTTTCGTTCCTTTTAATGCATCATTCAGTTCTGTTGGCGTATGCTGGCGCGACATAGTCTTCTCCTTATACGATCAATGAACTATTGCCATTGTTGCTGGCAAGGGTAGTCGGCATTTCCAGATAAAAATCACCCATATTAACGGTGGTCGAATTGACGCCCACTAACGTAATGGTGTCAGTGCCGATGGTCACGATGGTGTTGCCGTTATTTCCGGTGATAGAGACGCTGCTGGCAAAGTTCTCCGCGTTAATGCCTAGCAAAACGAGGTCAAGGAAGTCTTGCCCGCCATTGGGGTTACTGTCGAAACCCGTGATACGGTCCTGTCCAAAGTTGGCTCCGAAGGCGAAAATATCACTTCCGGTTCCGCCATCCAGAATATCGTTTCCTTCCTGACCGTTGAGAATATCGTCGCCATTACCGCCAGAGAGGGTATCGGCACCCGCGCCGCCAATCATGACGTCGTTACCGTTTCCACCCTGCAGGTTATCGGCACCCTCTCCGCCATCCAGGAAGTCATTTCCGATACCGCCAAACAACTGGTCATTGCCGCCCATACCGAACAGATAGTCATTGCCGCTACCACCGGTGATAATATTGGCGATTGAATTACCAGTACCGATAAAACTACCGTTCCCGGTAAAGACCAACTCTTCCACGTTATCGGTCAGGTCATAGCTGCTGAGAGTAGTGCGGACAATATCTGTCCCGCCGTTGAGATCTTCGATCACGACATCACCAAAATCATCAACGATGTAGGTATCATTACCTGTACCGCCGGTCATACTGTCAGCGCCAAGACCACCGTCCAGGGTATCGTTACCCGCGTCACCTTGCAGCGTATCTTGTCCCGCCTGGCCGGAGAGAGAGTCATTACCCGCACCGCCGACTAACAGGTCATCACCCGCGCCACCCAGTAAGGTGTCATTGCCGTTTTCACCGCGCAGGATGTCACTCCATGCGGTACCGATGAGCGTATTGGCACCATTATTACCCACGATCAGATCGCCAACAGGTTGCGTGGTTGTCGACGTCAGGATAACCGGGGGATTACCCTCATCATCTACGACAGTGACGACCACCTGCAACGTGCGGCCGACCATAGCCTGGCCTGGCGTGAAGGTGGCTGATGTTGCGCCGTTGATGTTGACGAATCCGGTCGGTGAACTCATTCTCCATTGGTAGCTGAAATTTCCGCCGCTCAGGCCATCCGCGTCGGCGATACCCGAAACCACCGCCGTCAGCGTCAGACTTTCCGTTGGCGTGAGATCATTAATCACCGGCGTACCTGTTGTTGCCTGATTTCGTGGCAAGACGGCCTGAGTTTGTGCTGACACTAAGGTCTCGGCATCGCCCATTCGGTCATTGAAACTGGCGACAACACGCAGCGGAGCGCCCTGGATAGCGCCGGGAACTCTGAACTCCACGCCGGTTGCCTGATCCTGCCATTGTCCGTTAATTAAAGCCTGCCATGTCATGGTGATTGCAACATCTGCCGCAAGACCGTTGCCATCGAGCAGGTTTGCTACGTTAACCCGTAACAGGTCACCCACCGACGGGTTTGCACTACTGATTGCCAGGTCGCCCGTCGCGTGTTGCGCCGTGACCCACAGCTGTTGACCATCGCCAAACTCCAGTTTTTCGATATTCAGCAGACGGTCAATACCATCATTCAGGTTCAATGCGGAATTGGGGGTGGCGTGATCGACTCTGAGACTACCATCTGCCATTCGGGTAAAGGCGTAGTTGCTACTGACATCGCGATACACTGCCACGTCAGTTTCCGTGCCATCTCCCTCATGCAAGATTTCGCGCACAATCGACAACTGATTCGGTTTCAGCGTACCTGCCAGCATGTACGATTTCAGCTCAGCCATGCTTTCGGCGCTGGTGAGCCCCGGCATACCTGAAACAGCAATGCGCACGTTCAGCCAGGCGTCGCCATCAATGATGTCATTACCGGCTTTACCCATAATGCGGTCGCTACCGCCGCCGCCGAGTAGAATGTCACTACCATCGTCCGGATTGAGTAACACCGCATCCGGGTTGGCTGAACGCGCGACACCGAGAATAGCCTGCAGACCGTCGATTCTGTCGGCACCTTCCTGGGTCAGATTATTAGAGAGGGGGATACCCTGAACCGGTGCAGTACCGATCGGCTGTTCCGTACCGGTCAGGATATCATTGTGTTTCCAGCCAGACAGACCTTCGACCAGGTCAAAACGGTCGCGCAGAATAAACTCCTGCTGGTTGACGAAAATCGGGATACCCAGGTCAGAGTTAGCGCCATTAGGATCACCTTTATGGATCGCCCAGTCGAAACCGGCCATACCATTATTACGCTGGATACCCGCGCCCTGAACCATGATGTCATCACCGGCTTCGCCATCGTAGTCCGTATCGTTACCCTGACCGTTCAGGACATCGTGACCAATAATGGTGCTGTTGAAGAACAGCTCAGAGTTATCACCCGCGAGTGTGTCAAACCCATCACCACCTTCCAGCCAGTCATCGCCTTCATTACCCATCAGGAAATCACCACCCGATCCCCCAAGTGCAAAGTCGTTGTCCTGCCCAGCGAAAACCTCCTGGGCATCTTCACCGACCACGACGAAGTCACTGCCCGTGCCGCCAAAGACTAGATCGTTTCCGTTCCCGGAGAAGATGACATCGTGCCCGGCATCACCATGGAGGAAGTCAGCATCGCCTACAGGTGTACCGGTGTCCGTAATGATGTCATCGCCATCACCACCGTGAACCACATCCGCTTCATCGCCGCCGTCCAGACGGTCATCACCGCCATCTCCCCACAGGCTGTCGATACCTTTCCCTCCGATGAGCGTATCGTTCCCTGCGGTACCGCCAAGCACCACATGACCATCGCCGGTATATTTCAGATAACCACCATCAGCGAAACTGTCACCGTCCACATCCGCCCCAGGATCGCGTCGTACCAACAACGGCGAGAGCAGATCTTTCAGCGGATTCCCCCATTTAGGGTCGATTTCCGTTTGCAGCACGCGGTTTACTTCGAATATATGGTCAGGGGTCTGAAACAGGTTAGCAGGCAGGTGAGAGGACCCCTCTTCACCGAGATCACTGTTGCGCATAACCAGAGCAGAAAATGAGTTGGCTTCCAGTTCGTTCAGTAAATTCAATCCTTGTACCCGACTCAAATAGTAGAAACGGTCGCCGTCCTGCAACATTTCCATCTGTGTTTCGAAGACAAAATTGAAGGTTGATCCGAGCATGCCGCCAAATTCATTTTTGCGTTCAGCAAGCCCTCCAATCCAGAAATCGACCTTATTCAGACCTGTTTCTTTGCTAGCCCATGCGCCGGTACTGTTGAAGAAATCCATTGCGTCTGCTGGCGGAGCGTTGTTGGTATCACCAAATAACAGGAAATTAACCGCTGCGCGTTTACCTTCAAGGCTGGTGGCATTAAGGATCAGTTCGTGCTGACCATAGGCCGCCATAAAGTTGATAATGGAGGCCGGGTTTTTCAGGTATGTGGTGAAATCGGCCCAACTGGTATACGGCCGAAGCTGGCTATCTCCGCTTAATGCAAAGAACTGTTCACGGGCCTGGTTCAGCGACGGCATAGCCGTATCACGTCCACGGGCAATGTTAAGCGCCCCCAAATCAAGCGGCAGGCCAATCAGGTTATTACGCAAGGCGTCAGTAATAAACTCATCAATCTCG
The DNA here is from genome assembly GCF_028069755.1 of Citrobacter sp. Igbk 16. NCBI lineage: Bacteria > Pseudomonadati > Pseudomonadota > Gammaproteobacteria > Enterobacterales > Enterobacteriaceae > Citrobacter > Citrobacter sp. Igbk 16. The sequence continues at coordinate 169,047 of NZ_JANEWJ010000003.1, forward strand.
TTACCGACTTGTCGCGTCATGCCCCGAACAATCGCACCGATTGCCTGTTCATCGGACACGGTGGCACCGTTAATTTCATTAAATGCCACTGGATTGAGAAATGCGGCAATCAGACCGATATCACCGTTTTGCATGTCAATGTCGGTACGCGCTACGGTTTCTGTGAGCATTGAATGCCCGAAGCGATAAACCACGTGCGCAAACTCAGCAAAGATCTGCGGGTTGATATCTGCCGTGTTTGAAAAGACAAACGGATCGACGGCAGGTTGTACGGTGCGAGCAAACTCCTCGAAAACGAGGTGCTGGTACTGCATTTCTGTGGAGAATCGCCCCGCCTGGAAGAGGTATTCACCGTTCCAGACCAGCGTACTGGTGTCAGCAGGGAGCTCAGTGATTTGATGTGAGGGCATCAGCCACTGGTTGATAAGGTCAATATCACCGGTTTCCAGCAGGGTGGTTTTGTATTGCTCAACCAGCCGGTTATGTTCACTGTGAAATACGGCGTGAACGGCAGTTAGTCCAATGTTTTCATTACCGCGCCCGTCACCAGTGATAAAGTGGCGATCCAGGAGTTCATCATCGTACGTGCCCGCAGGCTGTTGCCCGCCAATAACATCGTCATCATCTGCCAGTAAACCCGCTTTTGGCGCGGCAGTATGCGCAATATCATCGAGAAAAGCATGCCCGGTTCGGAAGGTGCCCTCAGGTAACAGGCCGCCATTGGCTTCAACCAGCCCACTCGTGGTAACAATCTGTACTTTTCCATTTTCACTTAAAATCAAATTACCGTAACGATCAGTCGCCAGAAGCGGCACATTAAACACATCCTGATCGGTCAATTTGATGCCGAGTAGCGTTTCCGCCTGGTTCTTGACGTCAGCCCAGGTTGCCAGCCCACCGTTAGCCCCTCCTAATAAATTACCCGTCGGCTCAGGTTTACCGTCAATTAATACATATTCACGGATAAAGATCTGATGCGACGGATGAGAGGTGTAGGTTTGGTTCTGATCGATAAATGGGGTTGTAAGATTAACGGTTTCTCGATTCTCATCGACCGTTGCCCGGGTTAATAACATAAAGTTGGTCGACGAACCTTCAACATATAAAGGGTCGTCGGGTTGCAATGGAATGAAGACGATGCCGTTTCCTCCTTTAGGAATGAGGTCCAGACCATGGTCAAAAAACTGACCAAAGAAAGTCATCCAGCCATTAAACGCCGGAGAAAGGCCAATGTCAGGAGATTGGTTGGGAATAGATAAACTGCCATTTCCGGTAGTCGTCCCCCCCCCGGGAGCATCTTTTAAGGCATTAAATACCTCCAGCGCGGCCGGATTGGAGGCGGTTTGGTCAGAAATTAAGTTACTAATAACACGAGGGTCGGCATCAATGACCGTCCCGCCAATCTGAATATAACTGGTCATCTCATCCGCATCCTGCCAGTTCAGTGCCGTTAATCTCGGCATTGTCTGATCGGCCGAACCGTATAATTCTTGGCCGGGGAGGAGATTATTCCATGAGCCATCTACAGTACGCAGTCCGTAAGGTAACAGTGGACTGGAGACTAATTCCCGTAGCATATCAGCGTTGATGCTACCATCCGGGTTAGTCGCCGCTTCGGATATTTTTATCTGCTTAAGAATAAAAGCAAGATCGTGGAGAGTGACAGTAAAGTCATATTGTGAGGCCATACGTTATTACCCCTATCTTTACCTGTATTAGCTATCATCACCCATTTTCTATTTACAAAAACTGACAGAAGAATAGGCAGTATTAGATACCTGATTGTTATTACATGCTTAGATTCCATTCCGAAAATACAGAAGATACCCACAGCGTATTTAGAGTTGTTCTCCTGAACTTTACTTCGCACAATGAGGTGCTCACCTCATTTATATAAAGGTTTGGGCGGATAGCTGGTACCGTGGGCCATTGAATTAAAAGGTTTACTCATGGCGCACGGTTTTGAGAAGGACGAGTCCTCTCAATGCTTAAACGTGTTAGGGGGGGGTAACCTCATATTACATTTCTGTTATGATCATAACTATGGTTTTTCCTTTGCCGACTTCACTCATACTTTTCTATCAAAAGATTAAATTTTCATTTCTTTACATTAAAGTTTATTACCATGCTAACGTGTTTTATAATAGTAACGTTGTAGTGTGAAATATAAAATTTAATATTGGATAAAATTCAACAAGACACCATTCCTGGCTAATGATTATGATGTTGCGGAAATCAATATAACAATCTTTGTGAAACAGAGAGGCGACTCTATCGTTTTACAGGGGTACAACAACGCTCCTCTGGCAATAAAGATTACCCTTCCAAACAGGTAACTCAATGAATAAAAATATCATTCTCATCTCCGGGATGCTCTTTTCGACTGTCGGGCATGCCAGCGCACTCTATTTCTATGAAACAGGCACCGAGGACACCGCACTGGCGGGGGCAGGTCAGGCCGCGCGCGCTCAGGATGCCGCAACCTTGCTCACTAACCCCGCCGGAATGACACGTTTACCCGATCATATGGTGACCACAGGATTGCAGGCAATGGGTGGTGATATTCCTTACACACTCAATAACGCGTCTGTCGAACAGCAAAGTCCCGGCAATGCCATGAAGGTATTCCCTAATGCCAGTCTGTTTTACACCCAACACCTGAACGATACCGTTTCTGCGGGAATTGGATTGTATAGCAACTATGGCCTCGGTATTGATTTTGGTCACTGGGCAGGCGATCGACTCATTAAAAAAAGTACGATGGTTGCGATGACGCTAAGTCCAGGTGTGGCATGGAAACTGAGTGATAGAGTGTCCGTTGGTGCCGCAGCCGGGCTCAACTACGGTTTTCTATCTCTGACCCGGAATAATGATGGCAATGATCAGACACAACACGACCATGACTGGGCGATGAACTATCATCTTGGCTTATTAATGGATTTAACCGATCAAACCCGTGCAGGTATTACCTGGACCAGCAAGACAGACTACCATTTCAATATTGATGGTAAGGTACGATTCCCGAACCAGCCCAATCTTGAGTATGATGTGCCGTTCTCTACCCAGGTGCATGCACCACAACAGGTGATGTTTAGCCTGGTTCACGATATTAATCAGCAGTGGTCGGTGATGGGCGATCTTGGCTGGCAGGACTGGAGCCAGTTTGGTAGCCCGCAGATACAGGTTAATGGTCATACAAGCGATCGAACAAACCGGCTTCAGGACACATGGCATACCGCGTTGGGTGTGCAATATCGTCCCGATGAGCAGTGGCGCATAAATGCAGGCGTCGCATTTGACAGCTCACCGTACAAAACGCAAAACGATGTCGCACTTTCATTACCAACCGGCGATGAATGGCGTTTTGCCACCGGAGCGCAGTACCAAATTACCCCGGCCAGCAATGTCGGATTTGCAGTCGAATATTTGCATATGCAGTCGGCGAACGTAAAATCAGATCCATTTGCCGGTGAATACAAAAATCCGTGGCTATGGTTTGCCAGTGTTAACTACAGCTATCAGTTCTAGTATTTGGTTGCTTTCCGCGCATTATCAATAATCACCACGTTGAACTATCTCCCGTCATATTTTCGTCTAGCACGCGCGGTATAGCTGCATTTTTACCCATATCAGGCTATCTGCTGGTGGCCTTTTCCATTTGTTCTAATTTAAATAAAAACTCATTTCTGCTTTAAGTATTGGGCAACATATGATTTTAATAGACTTATGAACTATCTTCATGGAATAACCATTGTTTCACGCCACTCAATAAATTAAAAGAATACAGGTTTTCTCATGCAAATTTTACCCCCGGTACGCCCAGAGCAAAGCATACAGCGTTTGACACAAGCACTTGAACCTATTGCGGAAAAACTCAATGTTGTTCCGCGACGACGCATCATGTGGAAATACAAAAACCAGCCTCAGCTCTATCTGTTTTTGCAAGGCGAGCTCTCTATTTTACGTTCTTCCGATGGTCTGTTGATTGTGACTGTCTATGAGCCTCATTTGTTTGGTATTGCCGAGATGATCCAACCCGTGCACGCTCACTTGCTACGTGCTGAAGCGGAATCAACAATATTACGTGTTGATGCCCATAAAGCCAGGGAACTCTTCCATCAACAAGGATTGTGGGAAGATGCCGCTGCGCTACTTGCCTATCATACCGGCTATTTATTTTACCGTGACGATTTAGTGGTGCAACAGCGTACCTATTCAGTGATACGAAATCATTTAGAGGAAATGAATCTGTTACCACAAGAGACCCGACTGCGCGTTTCTATTCTGGATTATATTCAGGAACGTACACATTTATCGCGCAGTAGTGTTTTAAATGTTGTCTCTGCGTTAAAAAAAGGGGGGTATATTGACTTTGAACGGGGAGGGTACCTAACGTCAATCAACAAATTACCTGAGGGGTTCTAAATAAGTCCAAAAATAAACTAAAAACCAATTATCAACATGGTCTAAATATCCTATTGTAGCGACACTTTATTTGTTCCAAACATAACTCTATGTCCACGATAGGAAAGCTATGAAAAAGACACTTATTACACTCATTATTGCTAACGCTTTTACCGCAACAACCGCCTTTGCTGCTGCCGATGTCGGTACCTGGTATGCGGGGGGGAAATTTGGTTGGTCACATTATTTTGACTCCAGCACGACGCAACAAGCCAATGACCATGGGGATAAATACGGCAATGTGGGTTTTGATAGTGATAATGTGGGTGGCGGTGTATTTACCGGTTATCAAATTACACCGTGGCTTGCCGTCGAAGGTGGCTACGATTACTTAGGTAATATGCAATTCAATGGCAGGAATGGTGCATCAGGTTCGCAAATGAAAAGCCAGGGGTTGCAAGTAACGATGAAAGCAAGTTATGGTCTGACCGATGCCTGGGATATTTATGGTCGGGCAGGGGCGATGGGATATCGCGCAGAATCTGATATTAAAGGAAGTAACCATTTTGACACGGGTATACGTCCGGTAGTCGCGGTGGGTACGGAGTATGCGTTCAATAAAAACTGGGCTGGACGCCTTGAATATCAATGGGTAAGCAACGTGGGCAACGAAAACCAGATTGGTGCCAGCAGCGATATCAGTTCAGTAACGGCAGGGGTATCTTACCGTTTTGGCCAGCATGACTGAGTAGATTAGTAGAACGCAGGACAATGCTTTAATTACGCAATGTAGAAAAAGCCTCCTCATTATTATTGAGGAGGCTTTTTTATTACTCAAATAATGTGGTAACAGTTTGATTGATGCTTAACAGCCCAGTTCTATTCTGCTCTCTATAATAGTAGTCATTCATCTGTTGCATTTGCTCAAGCTTGGTTAAAGAGGTATATACCTGATGAGTCTCACTGTGAACATCAAAAATATCACGCGATTTAACATCCTGAAGATATTCACTTTTTAGTGATATCGCAATATTGTCAATTTGCTGTTTATTTTTTTGATATAACGATCTGTACAGTTCAGGATTAGCAGATGGTGATGTGGCTTCCTGTTGTACAACTGGAATAATCATGTTGTTAATTTTGCTCACCGGTGCCGGTGGTGCCGAATTACAGGCAGAGAGTGTGCCAATGAAAAAGATAAAGTAGAGTTTGCGCATGTGCTTTATATAGACAGTAAGTGGATGCCTGCCATTATCTTTTTTAACAGGTGTGCGTCCACAACTATAATGTTTAAAAATAAATAAGTTAAAATTTAAAATTAAACACTGTTTCGTTTTTCGCTAGAAGATGAGCGTGATAGCCTTTGATTATTGAATTATGTTCATCATCAGCATGCAACGATTTTAAAACCAATCAGCGATCAAATATGCAGAACACTTTTCTGCACATTAATATGTTATTAGCCGAGGATTTATGAAACTTAATAAAGTAGTTGGTTATATGGTTATGGCGGGTGTGTGTTCTGCATCGTTAATATCACTTCCTGCGATGGCACAAGAGGTGGCGAAAGAGGCCACGGCACAGACTAAAAGTGCGAATGATGCGTTGTACGGACAACTCCCGTTCACGGATAAAACCGATTTTTCTAATGCTCACAAAGGCTTTATTGCGCCACTGCCACAAGAATTGATTAAGGGGAAACAAGGGAATACCGTCTGGAATCCGCAGCAGTACGCCTTCATTAAAGAGGGCGATAAAGCGCCGGATACGGTGAATCCGAGCCTGTGGCGCCAGTCACAATTGATCAATATCGGCGGTTTGTTTGAAGTCACTGATGGCGTTTATCAGATCCGCAATCTGGATCTTTCGAACATGACCATTATGGAAGGTAAAGAAGGCATTACCGTTATTGACCCGTTGGTTTCGGCAGAAACGGCTAAAGTAGGAATGGATCTCTATTACCAGAATCGGGGCAAAAGACCTGTTGTTGCTGTTATTTATACCCACAGCCATGTTGACCATTACGGCGGTGTGCGTAGTGTTGTCGATGAAGCTGATGTGAAATCCGGCAAAGTAAAAGTATATGCACCGGCTGGCTTTATGAAAGAAGCCGTGTCGGAAAACATTATGGCGGGGAATGCGATGAGTCGCCGCGCCAGCTATATGTATGGCAACCTGCTGAAGCCCGATGCGAAAGGTCAGGTAGGCGCTGGTCTTGGTACGACGACCTCCGCCGGCACGGTAACGTTGATTGAACCCACTAACTACATCACTCATACCGGACAGAAAGAAGTTATCGATGGTCTGACTTATGACTTTATGATGGCCCCGGGTTCGGAGGCACCGTCAGAAATGCTGTGGTATGTGGAAGAAAAGGGGATGATTGAAGCGGCGGAGGATGTCACACATACCTTGCACAACACTTATTCACTGCGCGGCGCGAAGATCCGCGATCCGCTGGCATGGTCGAAATATATCAATGACGTCATTACTCGCTGGGGGGGGAAATCGAACATTATTATTGCTCAGCACCACTGGCCAACCTGGGGGAATGACAATGTGGTGAAGTTAATGAAGAGTCAGCGTGATATGTACCGCTATATTAACGATCAAACTTTGCGCATGGCAAACCAGGGGCTGACCCGCGATGAAATCGCCGCCAATTTCAAATTGCCATCCGGTCTGGCAAAATCATGGGCCAGCCGAGGGTATTACGGTTCAGTGAGTCATGACGTGAAAGCAACATATGTCTTTTACTTAGGCTGGTTTAACGGTAACCCGGCAACCCTCGATGAACTTCCGCCTGTTGATGCAGCGAAAAAGTATGTCGATTACATGGGGGGAGCGGATGCCATTATGCAAAAAGCAAAAGCTGACTATGCTCAGGGGAATTACCGCTGGGTAGCGCAAGTGACTAACAAGATAGTCTTTGCCGATCCGCATAATAAAGACGCGCGCAACCTGGAAGCCGATGCACTTGAACAGATGGGGTACCAGGCAGAGTCTGGCCCGTGGCGCAATTTCTATCTGACCGGTGCACAGGAATTACGTAACGGTGTAGTGAAAGGTGCGACACCCAATACGGCCAGTCCGGATACGGTTAAAGCTATGTCGCCAGAGATGTTCTTTGATTATCTGGCGGTACATATCAATGGTGAAAAAGCGGCAAATGCGAAAGCAGTCTTTAACGTTGATTTGGGGAGCGATGGCGGAAAATATAAGCTGGAACTGGAAAATGGCGTGCTTAACCATAGCGCTAATGCACAGGCCAGCGATGCAGATGCTTCCATTGTTTTGAACCGTGCAACCCTCAACAAAATCATTCTTAAGGAAGAGTCGCTGAAACAGGCGAAAGAGAAGGGCGAAGTGACTATTACCGGCAACCAGGCTAAAGTTGATGAATTCCTCAGCTATTTAGATAGTTTTGATTTCTGGTTTAATATCGTAACCCCCTGATTTTAGAGATAAATGATAAGACCCGCCATAACAGGCGGGTTTTTTATTCTCTGGGGTTGTGCTTGATTCAAGTCCATTAGCAATGGGTGTTCAAAGATGCTGTGTGCGTATTTCTACCTTAGAGGACCAAGTGGGTAGAAAGGTCATCATGGTATATGCCATTGATGGCAAGGCCAGGGGGTTCTGTTTGGTACGCATTAATTGAATTTAACATAATATACATTATGCGCACTAACATAGTGAACGGTAAAATCTGGTGTATTTGGTTCATCATTGTGCTGGTCATTGATAACGTCTAACAGCGCTGTTGATGGATTCATACTGTTCACCGACTACCATTCAAACCATACACTTTACCCATACGTCAAATCATTGACGTTGCAATTGCTCACTCACTCCTTTTCGTGTACAACCAAGGTACAACACAAACCTGTGCCCCTGGAATTTCACAGCATCGGACCATACAACACAATGCAAAGAACTATCCATGTTCATAAAAATGATAATGCTATCTTACGCGTCGCTTTTTTATTTACTCTTTCATTCGCGCTGACTGGCTGCGCGTTGACCCGTGTCTCTGCCAGTTCACATGACAAAGACGTCGATAAACTAAATGTTATTGGTTTGGATCTGGATGCTGCAAGACAAAGAGCAATCGTGGACGGTTTTGCGTGCAGTAAGGATGCAAACCTCAATCTGGTGCAAACCGAAAGCGGCAATCATAAATGGTTACAAACGGAATGCAGTAAAAAAAGCCTGGAACTGTTCTGCCCACAAATGCGGTTTATAGTACTCAATGTTGACCCCAATACAAATAAAGTTGTTGATGTGGGGAAATATATTAATCAGCATACTTGTTTCTGAATATGACTCGGGCACCAACACCAGTAGGACCTCTGTGATATCGATGTCCCCTTCTGTCTCCACTTCGATTCAAGAGTACCGGATTGTATTGATCCTATGAAAATAATATAATATCTGCATATTTTTAATGATAATCGTTACTGTGTAGCGGATAGTCGACTGCCAGATAAAACTTGAACCAAATCAAAAGTTTTATCTGCAATAATCACTTGGGGTTATGATGAATGATTTAAACCGTTTTTACTTTGACTTACCACAATGGCTAGGTAAGAGTGAAGGCATTCATCGACAATTTATTGGTAACTTTATATCTTGTCTCCATGATGAACAATTACAAGTAATACTGAACCCAGCTAATTTCCCTTGTTATGGTCTTAAAAGACTAGCAATTAAAAATTCCATCACATTCTCTTTTCATTCATATAATAATGACAAAAATGTTTTCTCGATAAAAGAATCGCCTATATATGGACTGTACTCTGTAGATAAAAATGGATATTCGGGGTGGGCAGATATTTGCGTCAATTTTAGCTCATATGTCGATAAAATAAATAAAATAGACAGTGATAGTGCCAAAAATATCATTGGCGAGAAACGGGAATTTTTTAGGGAGACAAAACTCTCCAAGCATCAACAGCCGCAGAACCACGTTGTTCTCCCCTCGGATTACCTGTTTTTCCCCATGCAGGTCAACTCTGATTCGGTTACCGATCATGAGAACATCAGCGCCATGGATGCATTAGACTATGTTGCGGCATTGGCTAAAAAGACAAATCGAACGTTGGTAATCAAACGCCACCCGATGTGTAAATCCAGAGGTATTGATGCCAAGATTGCGTATCTATTAGCAAGCAACGAGAATGTTATGTCTGTTGATGCAAATATCCACGAATTAATTGAAGGGAGCTCTGCCGTTATCGCATGTAATTCTGGCACAAGCATTGAAGCCTTGATTTTAGGCAAACCAGTTTATTGCTTTGGTCGGAGCGAATGGTACGAAGCTACACATAAAATTGAAGTCTTAGAAGATTTCGATGCCATATTTTTGAATGATAAACACAGTACCATGTCTGCTTTCCAGGAAAAATTGATAGCATACTTATTATCTGAATATTGGATTCAGTTTGATGATATTGAGTCTATTAAGACAAAAATAAAATACTGCATAAGCCTCTATGAGAGCAACTACGGTGATGACTTCATTGACAACCATAATGATGGTGAATGTTATGTCAGGAGTTTTTTGAATGCCCAACGAGAGATCGCGATCCTGAAGAGAAAGCAAAAGAAGTATAAGAAAGATTATGAATTATTATCTTTTGTAATGCGATTTGTCCTATTTTTACCCTTTAAAGCTACACTTACTATGCTGGGAAGGAACAAAAATCATTGATTCTGAGGGCGTGATGGAAATTGCTGGCTCAGAATCCTACTATTTCATCGCATACAGGATACAGAAACATGGCTGACTGGAACCCTTCGCTTTATCTCCAATATGAGACCGAACGTTCAAGACCTGCAGCTGAATTGCTCAGCAGAGTCGCGCTGGAGAATGTCCGCTCAGTCGTCGACCTCGGCTGCGGCCCGGGTAACAGCACCGCATTGCTACATCAACGTTGGCCATCAGCAAAAATAACAGGCGTGGATTCGTCTCCGGCAATGCTGAGCGAAGCGCGTAACGCGTTGCCTGGCTGTCATTTTATCGAAGCGGATATTAGCGCATTTCAGGCAGAAGAGCCTGTCGATCTGCTGTATGCAAACGCATCTTTACAATGGGTTCCCGATCACTATCAGCTGTTTCCCCACCTGGTCTCTCTGCTGGGCAAAGATGGCGTACTGGCCGTACAAATGCCGGATAACTGGCTGGAGCCAACGCATGTTCTGATGCGTGAGGTCGCCTATGAACTGGGTTACCCCGATCGCGGCCGCGCACCTCTTCCCGGAGTGCATGCGTATTATGATATTTTGACTGATATGGGCTGCGATGTTGATATCTGGCGTACAACCTACTATCACATTATGGAATCACACCAGGCAATTATCGACTGGGTGAGTTCTACAGGGTTACGTCCATGGTTGCAGGACCTGAGTGAAAGCGAACAGCATCGCTATCTGGCGCGCTACCATGCATTGCTGCAGGAGCAATATCCGCTGCAAGAGAATGGGAAAATACTGCTGGCGTTTCCGCGGTTGTTTATCGTTGCTAAACACAATTCTTAATCACTGACCGTCAATTATCAGCCTTTTTATACCAGGGGCTGATAATTATTGTGAATTCCCCATGCGCGCCCTCGCCTTTTTACGATGAGGATCTAGTGATGAAGCCAGTCATCTGCTAGTGTCTGAGAACGTTAACTGACGGGGGTTGTCATGTCTAAAGTCTACATTGGCGGTTGTCTGTGTGGCTCTATTCGCTTTACCGCGACGAGCCCTAATAATTCGCATACCTGCTCGTGTGATATTTGCCGCAAGCATACCGGTGCACCAACTGTCGTCTGGATTGAATTTAATGCTGAAAATGTAGAATGGACGGGAAAAGCGGGTAAACCGACGACCTGGCGTTCTTCAGAAACCTCCAGTCGTGCTTTTTGCCCTCAATGTGGAAGTTCAGTTGGTGCCATTGATGACGCTCCGGTAATTGCGCTATTAGCAGGCGTTTTTGATGATCCCAATGATGAAGATCTGGCCCCCGAGTTTCATTCATTTACCGATATGCAGCCTGCGTGGTGGCAAAGAGAATTCGGCTAAAGCCGCACTGCCCGGCGCATCAAGTCTCACCTGTTCCTACCGTTAAACAATGAGGGCTGGTCGCGCGACCAGCTCTACCGGATGTTATGTCAGCTGGTAATGCTTATCTGGCATATGTTTCGCTGGTACAGCGGTTTCATCATTCATCTGCAGCAAATCGATTTCAATTGCATTACAAATCGCATCGAGTGGCAGATCATTATTCTCTGTACCAAACGGATCTTCGAGCTCTTCGGCTAGCGTATCGAGCGAGATAAAGGTATAGGAAATAAGCACCGAGATGAATGGTGTCATATAGTGTAAATCCACCACTAACGCGAACGGCAACATAATACAAAACAGATATACCGTGCGATGAAGGATTAAGGTGTAAGCAAACGGGACTGGCGTGTTCGCGATACGCTCACAACCTGCCAGCACTGCCGACATATCATTTAACCTGTTGTTTAAACTGTGAAATAATATATCAGATAGCTGCCCATTTCGTCTGCGAACGGCCAGCCATTCACCCATCAGCAGCAGAATGCGGTTTGCCGGAGATTGGGACGCAAAGACGGTCTGTAAATCGCTCTCGCTGAGGTATTTCGTCAGGGGTTCCGCTTGCGGTTGTCGACGTAACGTCATACGCAGGCAATGGGCAAATGCGATTTGCAAACGAACGAACTGCCCCAGTTCGGCATCATCTGGTAAGGTCGTTTTCACCTCGCGCAGAAGTGAACGGGAAGCAATCATCAACTGCCCCCACAAATGTCGGGCTTCAACATAGCGTGAATAACAGGCGTTGTTACGAAAGCCTAAGAAGATTGCAATTGCGACACCGAGAATGCTGAACGGTGCCAGGGTAAATTTGATACCCAGCATCGTATACCATGGCAGCATGATGATAACGGCAATGGAGAGCAGGAAATTCAGCAGCAAGCGTGAAAAGATTTTGGATAATACCGAGCCATGCCAGACGAATATCAGGCGTAGCCAGTGTTGTTGGGGGCGAACGATCATGGTTATCTTCGGAAAATGTGAAAGCCGGGACATTAAACGTGATCGCGATCAATGTTGCAAGCTTATAGCAACACTATCTCAACATCTTTTCCTGCTGACCCTACTCTGCACTGAAGCTACAGATGAGTGGTATTTTAAAATAGCACATTGTATGTTGTAACTAAGTAAGATCGATAAAAAACCCGGCCTGAGCCGGGTTAATGTATTAGCACAGTGGCTTAACAGCTTCGCGCATGCCTTTTGCCAGGATAGAATCCAGATCAGCAGAAACCTGTTCTACCAGGCCGGAAACCTGTGTCAGATCCTGTTCCCAGTGCTCTTTTACGGCCAATACCGCGTTGACCAGCGCTTCGGTCGTAATCTGGCGGTCACGATGCTGAGCCCACAACACCTGGAAACGCTCCATCCAGTGTGCATCATCCTGAACTGGATAAGATTCACCGTTACGCTCACCGCGGTAGAAGGCAATCAAGGCTGCCAGGGCGAATGTCAGACGCGGCGGCAGTTGGCCGCTGGCCTTCTGCCCTGCCAACAGCTGCGGCAGAATACGGGTGCGGAATTTGGTCATGCCATTAAGCGCAATCGACAATAGTTGATGCTTAATGTACGGGTTGCAGAATCGGCCGGTTACCGCACTGGCAAATGAAGCCAATTCATCGCGCGGCAAATCCAACACCGGAATAATCTCTTCATAGATGGCTTTCTCAACGAAGGCGCGAATTTCAGCATCATTCATTGCTTCACCCACGGTATCAAGCCCTGCCTGCCAGGCGACCGGTACCAGTGCAGTGTGCGCACCGTTGAGAATGGCGACTTTACGCTCTTTATACGGCTTGATGTCATCAACAATCAGAACGTTCAGCGGGTATTTATCGAGGCGAAGTTCGGTGGCTAATGATTTTGGCCCCTGAATAACAAACAGATAGAAGTGTTCTGCGGTATCAAGAAACGCATCATGATAACCCAGTTCAGCTTCAAGCTTCGCAACTTCATCACGTGGGTAGCCGGTAACAATACGGTCCACCAGCGTAGAGCAAAATGCGTTTGCCTTGTCCAGCCACTGTACAAATGCTTCCGGCAACGCCCACTCCTGAGCATAACGCAGAACCAGTTCATGTAGCGCTTCACCATTGTAATCAATCAGCTCGCAAGGAATGATAATCCAGCCTTTATCAAGCGCACCATTGAAATGGCTATAGCGTTCGAACAGCAGTCGGGTCAGTTTAGCCGGATAACTCACCGCTGGCGCATCATCAAACTTATCACCCGCGTGGTAGCTGATACCCGCTTCCGTGGTGTTAGAGAAAACAAAACGCATTTCAGGATTATGCGCCAGCTTCAGGAACTCATCGTATTCGCTATAGACGCTGATTTCGCGGTTGACCGAACGAATTAAACGGGCATCGCTGACGGCTTCGCCCTTTTCATTCAAACCACGAATGATGGTGGTATAGAGACCATCCTGGGTACTCAGTGACGGCGGGAAGGTACTTTCGATAGGACGAACAATGACCACACCAGCGTTCAGATCGGTATGTTCATTCAGCAGATCAACTTGCCAGTCAACAAAGGCGCGCAGGAAGTTTCCTTCACCAAACTGAATAATGCGTTCAGGATAGTGAGCACCGGGAAAATCGCGACGATTTAGTGTTTGCACAATGGGTTCCCTTTTTGATTAGTCATACAACCTGATTGAATTGGTCTAATAGGTTAGCAAACTTTAATACAATGAAACCCTGTTTTGATCAATCACCGGTGACAAATTAGAGCGTTTTATAAAAAAGTGTGGTCCCGGCCAGTGTTCCATCGGGCATTTTTGCATAGCCAGGGATGACCCCTGCTTTTTGCCATCCACAATTGTGGTAGAACAACTCGGCGGCGCTGCCTGTAGACGTATCAAGAACCAGGAGGGTTTTCCCTTCATGACGTGCGCAAATTTCCAGTGTATTCATCAATTCCCTGGCGATCCCACACCGCCGTGCAGAGGTATGAACCAGGAGTTTGGCAACGTCTGCACGATGAGGCTGGTTTTCGGGTTGATCGATAATGAGCTGAACGGTCCCAATGAGCGTCCCTTGCGCATTTTCACCCCCCAGAACAATGCGTTCTCCACAAGAGACACTTTGCGCAACACGCGTCCAGAAAGGCCGTGACTTATCGCGGTTAAAAGGAAGCATAAAACTGACAGATGCGCCATCGTTCACGCACTGTTCAAGGACATCACTAAGCTCGTCGATTCTCGACAGGATCTGTTCCGCGCTCAGTATAAAGCAGGGAGTGTTGATAGCCATTTGGTCTCCTTAGATTGACCCCTTCATACTGCAATTAACAATTACATAACACAAGGAGTCGAATCATAGGATTATGTTATCTATGGCTTATTCATTTGCAGCACTAACCAGTGGTAGATAACAGTGACAACGTAACGTTGCTGTTGCTCGCTCAACGGTTGCCCCTGTGGTATATCATGCCATTTGGCCAGACATCCCCTACAGCACGTCGCCGTGGCATGTTGAGCGATAAACACCGGATGTCCACGCATCGGCGTTTGCTTTCCATCATTGGCCGGAAACGCGGGTGCCAATCGCTTAGCAATAAAATCGGCCGCATGTTGTTCAATGACCGGCGCACCTTTTTCCAGACAATATTGTCTTTCTTTCTGACCGAGACGAAACCGCGATCGAAAAGTCGATTTCGTCAGTCGGGCAAAAAGCGGGTCGAGCGTGTTCATCAGTAAACCGAGCGCCCTAACTGTTGAGTTAATTGTTCCAGTACCGCAATACCCGCCAGCGAGTTCCCTGCGGGATCCAGCTCCGGACTCCAGACCGCAATCGCCATCTCATGCGGCACGATCGCCACAATGCCACCACCGACACCCGATTTCGCCGGCAGACCTACCCGCCAGGCAAATTCCCCGGCATTTTGATACATACCGCTGGTCGCCATTAGCGCGTTAATCTGCCGCGCCTGCATCGGCGAAACCACCGGCTCGGTGAGGTGGAAAGCGTTCCCTTGATTCGCCAGAAATACGAAGGTCCGCGCCAGTTCCACGCAGCTCATTTTCAGCGCGCAGTAGTGAAAGTAATTTTGCAGAACGGTCGTCACATCGTGATGAAAATTGCCAAAGGACTTCATCAGCCAGGCAATTGCCGCGTTGCGGGCGGAATGCTCAAACTCAGAGCGAGCAACCGTCGTATCATAAGCGATATCAGAAACGCCGCTTAATGCACGTACCACTTCCAGCATTCGTTGCCGTGGTGCA
Organism: Citrobacter sp. Igbk 16; assembly: GCF_028069755.1. NCBI lineage: Bacteria > Pseudomonadati > Pseudomonadota > Gammaproteobacteria > Enterobacterales > Enterobacteriaceae > Citrobacter > Citrobacter sp. Igbk 16. The sequence goes on from NZ_JANEWJ010000003.1 coordinate 184,780, forward strand.
CTCAGCCGACCTTGCAACATATCGCAAACCACCAATGCCCCGGCATTTATAAAAGGATTACGCGGTATACCCTGCTCCATTTCCAGCTGCACCAGCGAGTTAAATGGATGACCGGAAGGATCTTTGCCAACACGTTGCCAGATCTCGTCTTCCTGGTAATGACGCATTGCGACAACCAGGCTAAGCACCTTTGAAATCGACTGAATAGAAAAACGTTCTTGCGCATCCCCCGCCTGATAGTGCTGACCATCAACGGTGCAAATGGCAATACCCAGTTTTGACCCATCGACGGAGGCTAATGCAGGAATATAATCGGCGACTTTTCCCTGACCAATCAGCGGACGAACCTGCTGCACAATGGTCTCTAAAATTGAATTGTCCATGGCCCTGGCCACAACATGCTCCTTGCTCGCAGGTATGAAAGGCCTGCGAGTATAACAGAGCTGAATACACAGCGTCAGGCCGGAAGACGGAATCTGGCAACGGCCTGCATAAGCTGATGAGATTCATGATGTAACTGTAGGGAGGAATCAGATGCGGCGTTCACCAGATCGCTGGTCTGTCGGGCTTCGTTATTCAGAGCCTGAAGCTGACTGGTCAACTCGTGAATACGCGTTCCTTGATTCATCGTCGCAGCAGAAATGTCATTCAATAAGGCACCAAGATTTTCCACCAGCGATATAACCTGTTGTAGGTTGTCATCGAGTCCGTTCACCGCATGAAAGCCCTCATCTATACCCGCTAAGGAATGATGAATCAGCGCCTGAATATTCTGCGTGGACTGACTGCTTTTTCTCGCCAACAATCCCACTTCTTTTGCAACAACCGCAAATCCACGCCCTTGCTCACCAGCATGCGCAGCTTCAATCGCCGCATTTAACGCCAGAATATTGGTCTGAAACGCGATGCTGTCAATCAGTGAGATGATCCCGCGCATCTCTGATGAACGGGCAACAATCGCCTGCATCGACGCATTTACCGTTGCCATCATCCGGTCGCCACCCGCAGCAATATCCCGCGCCTGAACGGCGCGTTGATTCGCCAGTTGAGCAAACCCACTGTTATCCTCAACATGTGTTTCCAGAAACGAAATATGTGATGTCACCGTATTTAGCTCATCGCTCTGTTTCGCGGATTGCTGATACAACTGTTTATTGCTTTGTGTAAGCTGAGTGATATTCCCCACCATTGAGGTAGTCGCGTCATTCACCTGCTGCACCAGCATACGTAGCCCATGCTGCATCGCGTCAATACGTGAGCTCAGTTGTGTCACTTCACGATTAAACTGGCTCACCTGGGGTGCCGGACGGGAAAGATCGCCAGCCGCTAACACATCAATATGATCGATCAGCCGTCTCAGTGGCGCGATGACCCAGCGGGACATACTGCGCCAGACCAGTACCGCAATCGCCACCAGCACAAGAGGAATAAATAAAAAGAGCTGCTGTAAACGTTCAAGACTGGTCAACAGCTGCTCTCGCCCTTTTTCCGCTTGCTGGCCACTGTCTTGCTGAAAGCGTGCATAATTTTCATTAAAGTCTGTCTGAAACGCCTGCACAGGTACGGCAAAAAATGCATCAATACTATTGGATTGCATTACTCCATCTGCCTGCTCCTGAATACCGCTATAAAAACGCTGATAGCTCTCCATCAAGTCGGCAGCCTGATGCGGACCCATTGCAAGCCAGGCATCCCACGCCGTTTTTGACTGCGTTAACGCATGCTGAGCCTCTTCCATTAACGGATGCCAGCTCCCTTCCGAGCCGGTAGCCGCATCCTGCATAAAGTAAACGCCGGCACGATTAAGTAAGTCGCTGGCCGATAACAACGCCACCCTTGCTTGATCGATCTTCGACTGTTGCAAGAGCACCTGCTGGTTATGCTGTTCATTTATCTGCGCGTCCCTGACAGAGGTTGAGAGCATAAGCGAGGATGCAATCTGCAAAACAGAGAACAGCGCAATAATACAAATAATACCGGTTAACAGACCAAACTGACGGGGGATCAGGCGACGAAAAATTTGCGTTATGTTCATATTACTCTTCTGTATCAAAGCGTTAGACTCGAGTTTACGCAGAGTAAATGACAAATTTATGGCAGAAATAAGACGGATGCCCCTGCTGAGGCACCCTGGCTATCAGAGACGGTTTTTCCAGACGGTTTGCACATTGCAAAACTCATGCAGGCCAAAGTGAGAAAGTTCACGGCCAAAACCGCTTTTCTTCACGCCGCCAAAAGCAACACGAGCATCACTGGCACTGTAACCATTAATAAACACGCCACCACACTCCAGACGGGCCGCCATAGTTTGTGCCAGTGCCTCATCCGCGGTAAACAACGTGGCCGACAAGCCGAACTCGCTGTCATTAGCCAGTGCTAATGCGTGCTCAGCATCCTTCGCGACGGTAATCGCCGCAACCGGGCCAAACAACTCCTGACGAAATGCCGTCATTTCCGGCGTAACATCACCCAGCACCGTCACGGCATAGTAATTACCCTGACCGGCGATCTTTTCCCCGCCGAGAAGTAAGCGCGCCCCTTGCGCCAGTGAGGCTTCAACCTGCTGATGCAGTTCATCCCGCAGATCAAAACGTGCCATTGGGCCGAGATCGTTCTCTTCATTTAGCGGATCGCCCATTTTCAGTGCGCTGGCTGCCGCCACAAAACGTTGGGTGAATTCTGCGGCAATACCCTGTTCAATAATAAAGCGCTTCGCTGCGGCACAAACCTGCCCGGTATTCTGATAACGCCCTGCCACTGCTGCTTTGACGGCTAAATCAAGGTCTGCATCATTAAGCACGATAAACGGATCGGAACCTCCTAACTCAAGCACGCATTTCTTCAGTGCAGCACCGGCCTGAGCGCCAATCGCAGCCCCTGCCCGCACGCTGCCCGTCACGGTTATCGCTGCGATACGCGGGTCATTAATCATCTGGCTAACCCCGGCGTTATCGGCATTAACCCAGCCATATACCCCAGCCGGTATTTCCGCATCGCTAAACACCTGGGCGATAATTGCGGCACAGCCGGTCACATTTGGTGCATGCTTTAACAAATAACCATTTCCGGCCAGCAAAATCGGTACGGCGCCGCGCATAACCTGCCAGAGCGGGAAATTCCACGGCATGATCGCCAGAATAGTCCCCAGGGGACGGTACTCAATCACGGCCTGGTTATTCTCAACCTGCGTTGCCTCGGTACTGAGCATCGCTGGCCCATGTTCAGCGTACCAGTCACATAATGCCGCAGACTTTGCCACTTCCGCACGAGCCTGCCTTACAGGCTTACCCATTTCACGCGAGATACACTGCGCCATCTCTTCGGCGCGGCCACGCAGCGCCTGTCCGACCCGACGCAACATCTGTGCGCGATGGACGACGGTCGTGTGTTTCCATTCATTGAATCCCGTCGCCGCCAGATTCAGCGCGTGGGTAATCTCATCGGCGCTGGCCCACGGCATTGCCGTCAGCATTTCGCCACAGGTCGGGTCAACGGAAATAGCATGTGTTGCTGCTGTGATGGTCATAAGTGCCTCTCTTTCTCGCAAGGTATGGTTATATCATGCGCAGGTTTACTCTTCCTGAAAAATGAATAATATTAACCATACCATTCACGAATAGAGAAAATTATGGACCTGACGCAACTGGAAATGTTCAATGCCGTCGCAGAGACCGGCAGCATCACGCAGGCAGCGGCGAAGGTGCATCGCGTGCCGTCCAACCTCACAACGCGTATTCGCCAGCTTGAAGCGGACCTTGGCGTCGATCTGTTTATTCGTGAAAATCAACGTCTGCGGCTTTCTCCCTCCGGGCACAATTTTTTGCGTTACAGCCAGCGGATCCTGGCGCTGGTAGAAGAAGCGCGGATGGTGGTCGCAGGAGATGAACCACAGGGATTGTTCTCTCTGGGGTCGCTGGAAAGTACAGCCGCCGTACGTATTCCGGCCACACTTGCCGAATATAATCAGCGCTACCCTAAAATCCAGTTTGCACTGGCAACAGGGCCGTCAGGTACCATGCTGGACGGTGTGCTGGACGGTACGCTGAACGCCGCTTTTGCCGATGGCCCTATAACCCATCCAGGTCTTGAAGGAATGCCGGTGTACCGTGAAGAGATGATGATTGTCACCCCACACGGACACCCGCCCATCAAACGAGCCAGCGATGTGAATGGTTACAATATCTATGCTTTTCGCGCCAACTGTTCATATCGCCGCCATTTTGAAAGCTGGTTTCACGCCGATCGTGCGATGCCGGGCACAATCCATGAGATGGAGTCCTACCACGGCATGCTGGCCTGTGTGATTGCGGGGGCGGGAATCGCGCTTATTCCGCGTTCTATGCTGGAAAGCATGCCAGGCCACCATCAGGTCAATGCCTGGCCGCTGAGCGAAAACTGGCGTTGGTTAAATACGTGGCTGGTCTGGCGTCGGGGGGCGATGACGCGACAGCTGGAAGCATTTATTGAGGTACTGGAACCTCAGCTGTCGCAGAATGCGGATTAACTGGCGAACGTCAGATGGCAAGGCAGTTGTTCAAGCTGCTGCCGTACCTCTTCATTGAGTCGGGCATCGGTCACGATATCCGTCAACGCATCCAGATGTGTGACGTTGAAAAGTGACCATGCACCATATTTTGAACTATCTGCCAGCAGGACGCGACGTTTGGCGTTTGCAACCAGGTCACGCTTCAGACCGGCCTTTTCTTCCGTCGGTGCGGTGATCCCGCGGGCCAGGTCCCAGCCGTTACAGCTTAGAAACGCGATATCCGGCCACACGTTTTGCAGCAGTTTACGCCCGTGCTCGCCGATACAGGACTGGCTGGAGTCATCAATGCGCCCGCCAATGATCGTCACTTCAATTTGTTTGAACTCAGAAAGAAATAGCGCAATGTGCAGATCGCTGGTGATGACGCGCAACGGCAGATGGGTAAGCTGGCGCGCCAGTTCAATCATCGTCGTTCCCGCATCCAGGACAATGGCGTCCCCGGCTTTCACCAGGCTTGCCGCCGCGCTGGCAATAGCCTGTTTTTCCATCAGGCTACGCTGCATTTTCTCATGAGTGGTCGGTTGCGAAGGGATAAACCGGTTAAGCGTCACGCCGCCGTGAGTTCGGCTGATAACACCTTCCTGATCGAGTTTAATCAGGTCGCGACGAATGGTCGCCGGCGAGGCCTGAGTCACAGCAACAAGCTGTTCAACCGTTGCCAGATTATGCCCTTTCAGATAATCCATAATCTGTTCTAACCGATTATATCCCTTCATTTTAATCCCGCGTAATTTGCATTGCTAACTGGATGGACACGGCCATGCTCTCAGACTTGGCTTTACCTGTCCAGGCAATATCAAACGCCGTGCCGTGGTCTGCAGAAGTGCGAATAAATGGCAATCCGGCGGTGATATTCACCCCATCATAGAATCCCAGCAATTTTAGCGGAATATGGCCCTGATCGTGATACATCGCCACCACCATGTCATACATACCTTCGTGGCACTGCATAAAGACAGTGTCCGGTGGGCAAGGCCCGGTGACATTCAGCCCCTGCTCCCGCATAGCCTGTACCGCAGGGCCGACTATGGTCATCTCTTCATCACCAAACAGACCGTTTTCCCCGGCATGGGGATTAACGCCTGCTACCGCAATACGTGGATTATCAAACCCGACACGACGCAGGAAATCATCCGCGACCCGAATGACTGTTTTCACACGCTGTTCACTGAGCGTATCAAGGAATTTACGCAGTGCAATATGCGTGGTGACATGAATCACTTTAAGCTGTTCGGTATACAGCACCATTGCGTAGTCTTTGCTGTTAGTCAGTTGCGCCAGTAATTCGGTATGGCCGGGATAATGATGTCCTGCCATGTGCAGTGCTTCTTTATTCAGCGGCGCCGTGGCAATGGCTTTCACTTCCCCGCTGAGCGCCAGCGCGGTGGCACGCTTAATACAGCGGTATGCCAGATCGCCAGCCTGTGCCTGGACCACGCCCGGTTCAAGCGCAGCAGGATCGGCAAGGGGTTCATCAATTACATTGATAACACCGGGGGCGAATTGTGCCTGGGTTACGTTATCGATCACCCGAAGGTCCACAGGCGGCGTGACGTTTAATGCCTGGATGCGCCTCAGCGTTTGTGCACAACCCACAACCACGACCGGCGCGCCAGACAACTCTCCCTCCACCAACGATTTAATAATGATCTCCGGTCCAATACCTGCCGGGTCGCCCATGGTTACCGCAATCGTGTTATTCACTCATTTTCTCCTCGATATAATTCAAAACCTGACGCAGAGTGGTTTCATCACCGAATCCCCCTGCTTTTGTCATAACCGGGCGTTGCCAGTAGCTACCGGCAAGATGGCCGTACGGCACACACTGGGCCACACGGTCGGTAATACGAAATCCTGTTGCCTCCAGCGCATCCGCGATCGCCATCGCGACATCACCGCCGGAAAGATACAGCGCCCCAGGTGAGGCTTCGTGCAGCACCTGGCGGGTAAGCTGTCCAAGAAACTGGCAGATTGTTTCACCGAGCTGCGCGCGGCTCATCTGCAGGTGTGCACACAGTTTTGCAATATGATGGCGTGCTTCGATGTCTGGGCAGGTGTGAACGATGCAGTGTTTACCTGAGATGAGAACCCTGACGATACGCTGCACATACTCTGTCCGGTTACCACTGAAGATATTTTCGATATCAATGAATACAGTCTCCACCCGCGGGTCCTGACACACTGCAGCAATCTGTTGTTGAGCGATTTCACTCATTGAACCCACTACCGCCAGTAAACACTGGGAGGACGGTGTCCGGACATGGCGGGCCAGCGCGTCACAGATCCCGGCAGACCCTACCAGCAGCGGCGATTCCTCCTGCATCAGCGCTTCCGAAGCAATAACATCAAGATCGGTCTGCGTGCGGGCATCCACCACCCAGATTTGTGGCGTTTTCGCAACAGGCTCTCTGAGGTGCTGCAGATAGTCGCTCAGAGACATTGCCCGACACGCAATGACTGTTTGCGCCTGTAACACCTCACAGATATCGGCGCTAATAACCGGCGTTTTCGGATCGCTGGCAAATTCAGTCTGCGTTACGGGAATACCGTTAACGAGGCACTGCCCCTGCTCAGTGGTACGCCCGGCTGAGGGACAAGCCAGCGCCACGATGGCCCGCTTTTTACCTGTAATCCGCATTAACGCGTCCAGTTCGGCCCCTGGGTTTCCGCGCAAAGTTGAATCCATTTTCTTAAGCCACTGCGTCTGAGGGCCTGCCTGACTGGCAAGAGCCAGCTCACTTACTCTGGCGGCGGCCTGCTCTGCTTCCAGCGCACGACTATCCGTGTTGATGACCAGCACATCTGCATCATCGGCACTGGGCAATGTGAAAGCGACATTCACCGTCATACCCGTCAGCGCCAGACTTACCCCCGCATCATTACCACCAGTAAAGTCGTCGGCAATCACCAGTACCTTCGGCCTTGCTACCTGTCTACTCATCCATGCTCCGGGTTGTTGTATGTTGATAATGATTATATTCAATCACATTTGATTAAATGTGAGCAAGCTCAAGTTATTCGGTTCCGAGATAAATTATAAATTTAGCCCATGATGCAATCGTTCCTGAATCTCAGTGAGCGAATTCAATCACTCGAACAACAGGAGAATGTTGTGGCAACAATCAATAGCACCGTGATTAGCGGTTCGAATGCCATCCCCGCACTGGAGCCGTTACTGGCGGGGAAACGCCAGCTGTTACTGGTGACGGATAGCAATATTGTCGGGCTGGACGCGGTAACACAGATCCGTAACTTACTGGCCAACGATGGACGTCATGTGGCTCTGATTGACAATGTGCCTGCAGAACCCGGGCATCACGATGTCAGCGCGCTATTAAAAAACGTACAAGATCTCAACGTAGAAATGGTTATCGGTATCGGCGGAGGCAGCGTACTGGATGTGGCGAAACTGTTCTCCGTCTTATGCCATCCTGAATCTCCGACACTTGACGCCATGCTGGCGGGAGAAAAACCGCTGCAACGCGTTGCTTCTGTGCTGATCCCCGCCACGGCAGGTACGGGGTCTGAAGCAACCCCGAATGCCATTCTGGCTATCCCGGAGCAAAACACTAAGGTCGGTATCATCTCTCCCGTGCTGTTACCGGATTTCGTAGCCCTGTTGCCAGAGCTCACGACCAGCATGCCGGCGCATATTGCCTCGTCCACTGGAATTGACGCGTTATGTCATCTGATTGAATGCTTTACCGCTACTGTCGCCAATCCCGTAAGCGATAACGCGGCGCTCATTGGCCTGCGTAAGCTACTCAACCATATAGAAACCTCCGTCAATGAGCCGGAAAACCTGCTGGCCAAACTGGAGATGCTGTGGGCATCGTATTACGGCGGTGTGGCGATTAACCATGCCGGTACTCACCTGGTTCACGCGCTCTCTTACCCGCTTGGCGGTCGATACCATCTCCCACATGGCGTCGCTAACGCCATTCTGCTAGCACCCTGCATGAAAGTGATTCGCCCTTTTGTGGTCGACAAGTTTGCCCTGGTATGGGATTTGCTGCCTGACGCTGACCCCACTCTCAGTGCCGAAGAAAAATCCTGCGCCCTGGTGGAGTACTTCTCCACACTGGTGAAACGCCTGAACCTGCCCGATAACCTGGCAACGCTTGGTGTACCGTCTACTGATATTCCCGCACTGGCCGATGCCGCACTGAACGTAAAGCGCCTGATGAATAATGCTCCCTGCAAGGTGAGCCATAACGATATTCAGGCCATTTATCAAACTCTGTTTCCAGAACTGATGACAAAGGAGTGAATAATGAGTAGCAAAATCCGAGGAGTACTGACGGCAATCGTTACCCCGTTCGACCACGACGGCGGGCTTAACCTTAAAGAACTGAGAAACCAGGTAAACCGCCAGTTAAACGCCGGAAACGGTATTTTCTGCGGCGGGACCAACGGCGAATTCTTTGTACTTAACGAAGATGAAAAAATCGCCGTCACGCGGACCTGTGTAGAGGAAGTGGCGGGTCGGGCACATGTAGTAGCACACATTGGCGAAATATCTACCCGTGAAACCATCCGCCTGGGCAAACAGATAGAAAAGCTGGGTGTCGATGCGGTGTCGGTCATTACCCCGTACTTTGTTCCTCTAAAACAGGCTGAACTTATTGCCCATTACACCGCGATTGCCGATGCGCTCTCCGTCCCGGTATTTCTCTATAACATTCCGGCGCGGACGGGAAACACCATTGAGCCTCAAACAGCCAGAGTGCTGGCGGCACACCCGAACATTATCGGGATCAAAGACAGTGCCGGCAGTTATGAAAGTCTTAGCGGCTTCCTGGACGCAGTTAAAGATATCGAGGGATTTGATGTGCTGAATGGTCCAGATTCACTCATTCACCAGGGGTTTGTTGATGGCTGTTCCGCCTGTATTTCGGGGCTGGCTAACGTCGCACCACAAGAAATTAACGCGATCTGGTCTCGCTTTAACGCGGGCGACGTTGCTGGGTCGCATCAGGCTCAGGAGAGCGTCACGGGTCTGCGCACCGATCTCTATAAAGTAGCCTTCTCTCCGGCTGCGGTAAAAAAAGCATTACAAATCATGGGCCATGATGTTGGCGCAAGTCGTTACGCTGTCACGTTTGATACACATCAGGAACGCCAGATTCAGCAAATTATCAATAACTATTTGCGATAGACACTTTTACAGCGGCGGCAACGCCGCTTAACTAACAGGATTGTGTTATGAACGTCATCTGTACATCACCTTCATTTGCCAAATACGATCAGCAGCCGATCAAACGGCTTAACGACGCAGGACTTGAATTAATCATGCTACCTGCAGATGCCGGTTTTGAAGCGCTTGCACCTCATCTGGAACAGACCGTGGCAATGATCGTCGCTTTTACCGATGTTAATGCCGAACTAATCGCGGCGGCACCGAATCTGAAAATCGTCTGCAAACACGGCGTGGGTGTCGATAATATCGACCTCAATATTACGCATGAAAAAGGTATTTTTGTTACCAATGTGCCGGATGCCAATAAGCATGCCGTCGCAGACTTTGCGTTTTCCCTGATCCTTAACTGTGCACGTCAGCTCCCCTATGCGATTGAACAAACCCGCGCGGGAAACTGGCCACGAATCTTCGCCTCCGATGTATATGGAAAAACGATTGGCATTATTGGGTTAGGTAACATCGGTAAGCAGGTTGCACTGCGAGCCCGCGGCTTTAATATGCGCGTACTGGCTCACGACGCATGGCAGGATGCACAGTTCGCCGCAGATAATCACATTGAATACGTTTCGCTCGATGAACTAACAGAACAAAGTGATTTCATCACGTTACACACACCGCTGACGCCAGAAACCAAAGATCTCTTTGATTTAGCACAGATGAAAAAAATGAAAAGCAGTAGTTATCTCATTAACGTTTCACGCGGTGGTGTTGTTAATGAAGAGGATCTCTTTCTGGCTCTGACGCAGGGTGTCATTAAGGGTGCTGCTGCCGATGTCTTTCTACAAGAACCGTGCAATTCACACCCCTTATTTGCGCTCGATAATTTCATACCTACTGCACATATCGCAGGATATACCGAGGGCGCGATCAGCAATATCGGCGAGCAATGCGTTTATAACATCATTGAGCATGTCATTCATCAGCGTAAGCCTAAAAATATCATGAACGGATTATAACATTGTGGAGATAACCCTACCCTTTCCACAATAATAAAAATGAACATCTACCATGGGCCAGATATATGAATAATTTTGCAGAAAAATCCCGAATTCGTTGGTGGATTGCGGGATTAATGTGGCTTGCTATTGCAATTAACTATATTGACCGGACGGTATTATCGGCTGCTGCACCTCACCTCATTGATGAGCTAAAACTCGATCCTGAAATGATGGGGTTTATTATGGCGGCGTTCTTTTGGTCATATTCTTTACTGCAAATACCAGCAGGTTGGTTTGCAGACCGTTTTGGTCAGAAAAAAGGTCTGGGTTTTGCCGTCGCGTGGTGGTCAATCGCCACCTCAATGATGGGGTTAGCCACTGGATTTAAATCTCTACTCGCATTGAGACTTGCTCTGGGCGTCGGTGAAGCCGCCGCCTATCCAAGCAATGCAGGGATCGCTGCGCGTTGGTTCCCGGATCGGGAAAGAGCCACCGTCTCAGGATTGTTTGACAGTGCCTCTAAATTTGGTGGTGCCGTCGCGATGCCGCTTATTGTCTGGATGATCTACCAGTTTGACTGGCGGATGACATTTCTGATTATTGGTGGTGTAGGCGTTTTTTGGGTCATTGCCTGGTATTTTATTTATACAGAAAACCCGGAAGACCACAAAAGGATCAGTGCAAGCGAAATTAAACATATTCGCGAAGGGCAAAAGCAAAAACACGGTGACAAATCCGTATTACCGATGCGTTGGTATAAACTGTTGCGCTACCGGAATATTTGGGCAATGTGTATCGGTTTCTTTACCATCAACTATACATCCTATTTCTTTATTACCTGGCTGCCCACCTATCTGGTAAAAGACAAAGGAATGGATTTTATCAAAATGGGGATGGTTGCCGCCCTGCCATTATTATGTGGAATGGTGATAGAAGTCTTTGCCGGCTGGGCCTCTGACCGTATGGTACATAAGCGGGTCCTGTCACTGACTGCCACAAGAAAATTATTCCTGACAATCGGTCTGTTAATGGCTTTATGTATTGGTTTTGCCCCTTTCACTGATTCCGTATTTATGACCGTGTTTTTACTGTGTGTGGCGAAATCAGGCACCACGGTTGCCGCCTCGCAGGTCTGGGCACTACCGGGTGACGTTGCGCCTAAAAACAGCGTATCGATTGTTGCAGGGTTACAGAATACTGTCTCCAATATGGGGGGCGCGGTAGGACCCATTATTACCGGTGCCATTGTTGCAGCCACTGGCTCCTTTACCTGGGCGCTGGTGTTCTCTGCCGCACTGGTGGTTCTGGGAATTTTGAACTATCTATTTTTGATGGGCAAAGTTGAGCCAATCATCGACAGCGAACATGAAGCGTTGTGCATGAAAGAAGCGCAGCAGCACTAAATTCGCTCTGGCAACGGCATTCTCCGGTCAGTCAGTCGTACTGACCGGCTTTATCTTTTCTAGTAACACACCCCGTTATCATCCGCAAAGCAGCGTGATCTTAATCACGAAATGATTGTATTTTCACCAGTAAACGTTTTAAGATCGCCACCTCTCCTTTTTGCAGCTAACCCGATTTATACATATGACAACAAACACTGTTTCCCGCAAGATCGCGTGGCTACGGGTAGTTACGCTTGCTATTGCCGGTTTTATTTTCAATACCACTGAGTTTGTCCCGGTCGGTTTGCTGTCCGACATCGCACAAAGTTTTAATATGCAAACCGCGCAGGTTGGGATCATGTTGACGATCTACGCCTGGGTGGTAGCCCTGATGTCGTTGCCATTTATGCTGCTCACCAGCCAGATGGAACGACGTAAGCTTCTGATCTGCCTGTTTGTGGTGTTCATTGCCAGCCATGTTCTCTCTTTCCTCGCATGGAACTTCACTGTACTGGTCATGAGTCGCATTGGGATTGCCTTTGCCCATGCCATCTTCTGGTCAATTACCGCGTCACTGGCTATTCGCATGGCCCCTGCCGGGAAACGCGCACAGGCGTTGAGCCTGATTGCCACCGGTACCGCACTGGCGATGGTATTAGGCCTGCCTATCGGGCGTATTGTTGGGCAATATTTTGGCTGGCGTACCACCTTCTTTGTCATCGGTATGGGGGCGTTAATCACGCTTCTTTGCCTGATTAAGCTGTTGCCTAAACTACCAAGCGAGCATTCAGGCTCATTAAAAAGCCTGCCACTGTTGTTCCGTCGCCCTGCGCTGATGAGTTTGTATTTGTTAACGGTGATAGTGGTGACCGCACACTACACGGCTTACAGCTATATTGAACCGTTTGTCCAGACGGTCGCCGGGCTGAGCGCTAACTTTGCCACCGTGCTGCTTCTGGTCCTCGGTGGAGCGGGTATTATTGGCAGCGTTATTTTTGGCAAGCTGGGTAATCAGTATGCCTCGGTGTTGATAAGCGGGGCGATCGCCCTGTTGACCCTGTGCCTGGTGCTGCTACTGCCTGCTGCCGATAGCGAAATGCACCTTGCGGTCCTGAGTATTTTCTGGGGCATTGCCATTATGGTGATCGGTCTGGGAATGCAGGTGAAAGTACTGGCACTGGCTCCGGATGCCACTGACGTCGCAATGGCGCTGTTCTCCGGTATCTTTAATATTGGTATTGGCGCGGGGGCACTGGTGGGAAATCAGGTAAGTCTGCACTGGTCGATGTCGACAATTGGTTACGTCGGCGCACTCCCTGCCGTTGCCGCGTTGATCTGGTCAGTGATTATCTTCCGCAAATGGCCGGTAACGCAGGAAGAGCAACCACAGCAGCAATAAGAAACGGGCCCGGTAGACATACCGGGCCCGTTGTTTAATGGTAGGTTTGGATGATTTCCAGCACGCCGTTAATAATAAACTGCACACCCATACATACCAGCAGGAAGCCCATCAGACGGGAAATAGCTTCGATCCCCCCTTTCCCCACCAGCCGCATAATTCCGCCAGAACTGCGCAGACATCCCCACAAGATAATCCCGACGACGGCAAAAATAATGGGTGGCGCAACCATGATCACCCAGTCCGGGAATTCGGAGCCGTGACGCACGGTGGAGGCCGAACTGATGATCATTGCAATCGTCCCCGGGCCGGCAGTACTCGGCATTGCCAGCGGAACAAAGGCAATATTGGCCGTCGGTTCGTCTTCCAGCTCTTCGGATTTGCTTCTCGCTTCCGGAGACTCATGCGCTTTCTGCTGAGGGAACAGCATACGAAAGCCGATAAACGCAACGATTAACCCGCCCGCAATACGCAATCCGGGAATCGAAATCCCGAAAGTATTCATCACCAGTTGCCCGGCGTAGTACGCGACCATCATGATGGCAAACACGTAAACAGACGCCATTAATGACTGACGGTTACGCTCTGCGCTGTTCATGTTGCCGGCTAACCCGAGAAACAACGCCACGGTGGTTAACGGGTTGGCTAACGGTAACAGGACTACCAGCCCCAGTCCTATCGCTTTAAACAAGTCCATCATAATGTCATCTTTCCTGTGCGTTAATCGTCAACGGCAAGTATAAGGTGAAATCGCTGAGATAAGCCATTGTAGCGATGTAAGGATTCATTTTTCATCCTGGCGGATAAACCAGAATTATCAAAACGTTAAAAATAGATGCGCCATTCGCCGGGCCTGATGATTTAGCAAAACGTGGCATGCGGAGACTCATTCATTTGACTTATATTTGCCTAAGCAATAATATCAGCCGTGACTAACTACTTGCCAGGGCAACCATTGTGAAAAGCACCAGTGATCTGTTCAATGAAATCATCCCACTGGGTCGTTTGATCTACATGGTTAATCAGAAAAAAGATCGTTTATTAAACGACTATTTGTCACCGCTGGATATCACGGCATCGCAGTTTAAGGTGCTCTGCTCCATCCGTTGCGCGGTGTGCATTACCCCTGTCGAATTGAAAAAAGTGCTGTCTGTCGATCTTGGCGCCCTGACACGGATGCTGGACAGACTGGCCTGTAAAGGCTGGATAGAAAGGCTTCCGAATCCACATGACAAGCGCGGCGTGCTGGTGAAACTCACCGAAGACGGCGCAGCAATTTGCGAGCAGTGTCATCAATTAGTAGGGCAAGACCTGCACCAGGAACTAACAAAAAACTTAACGGCGGAAGAAGTAGCAACACTTGAGCATTTGCTTAAGAGAATCCTGCCGTAAACAGAAAGAGGTATGACGATGTCCAGACGCAATACTGACACAATCACTATTCATAGCATTTTGGACTGGATCGAAAATAACCTTGAATCGCCACTCTCGCTGGAAAAAGTGTCTGAGCGTTCAGGTTACTCCAAATGGCACCTGCAGCGGATGTTCAAAAAAGAAACAGGCCATTCATTAGGTCAATACATCCGTAGCCGTAAAATGACTGAAATAGCGCAAAAATTGAAAGAGAGTAACGAACCGATCCTCTATCTTGCGGAGCGATACGGTTTTGAGTCTCAGCAAACGCTGACCCGGACATTCAAGAACTATTTTGATGTACCGCCGCATAAATATCGGATGACGAATATGCATGGCGAATCCCGGTATTTGCTACCGCTCAATCAATGTAATTGCTAATCGCCAGTTAACGACGTAACCGAGGAAATCATGAAACTTCTGTCTTATGCGATGCTGGCCCTGCTGCTTGTTGTGTCGGGCCAGAGCATGGCGGAACAGACCCCGCAGCCAACAACGCAAAATAATCGCGACGCGATGATTATGCCCCCTGCGCACGATCAGTCACCGTTCGATTTTAATCATATGGGTGCCGGCAGCGATAAATCCGATGAGTTAGGCGTGCCTTATTACAATATGCACAGCCTGTAATTTTTAGCCCCGCCACTGCGGGGCTTTTTTTTAGCCCCGCGCCTGTGCAATCTTGCGCAGTCGAAAACCGAACACGTTGATATACAACCCCGCCATGATCAACAACGCACCAAGCAGTTGCAGTCCGGTTAACGTTTCATCCAGCAGCACTGCGGCACTGGCCAACCCCACCACGGGTACCAGTAACGACAGTGGCGCAACACGCCAGGTTTCATAGCGCCCCAGCAGTGAGCCCCAAATGCCATAGCCCACAATGGTCGCCACAAAGGCCAGATACACCAGGGACAAGATGGTAGTCATATCGATCGCCACAAGACTCTGCACGATTTGCGTTGGGCCATCAAGAAATGCCGATGCCAGAAAAAACGGAACCACAGGAATTAATGCGCTCCACACCACCAGCGACATGACCGCTGGACGCGAAGTATGCTGCATAATTTTCTTATTAAAGATATTGCCGCAGGCCCAGCTTAGTGCCGCCGCCAGCGTCAGCATAAAGCCAAGCATACCGACATGTTGTCCATTGAGACTCGCCTCAATCAATACCAGTACACCAAACACCGCCAGCGCGATACCGACCAGTTGCTTCCCCTGCAAACGCTCGCCAAAGGCGAACGCCCCCAGCACGATAGTGAAAAACGCTTGCGCCTGTAAAACCAGCGATGCCAGACCGGCAGGCATCCCAAACTTGATGGCGCTAAACAGAAAAGCGAACTGACCGAAGCTGATGGTCAGACCATAGCCAAGTAACAGCGAGAGCGGGATCTTCGGGCGGGCAACAAAAAAAATTGCGGGAAACGCCACCAGTAAAAAGCGCAAGCCTGCCAGCATCAACGGCGGCATATTGTGCAAGCCCACTTTGATGACGACAAAGTTAAGCCCCCATACCACGACAACCAGTAACGCCAACAACCCATCTTTACGCGACATACCACCGCCCCTGCAAATATTAAATTTTTGTAAACAAGTTAAGGTAACGGAAATCGTTGTACCGTAACAGATCATTAATTCAGGTAGGCCACACAGGGCATTTTCAGACAACTTATTGAGTGTACATCACACTTTTAGCATGCTATTTGTTTCTGATATCTAAAAAAAACATAACAACATGCACTGTCGGGCAAAAAATGAATATCTCGCTGAGAAGGTCGACCCTTGCATTACTCGCGTCATCATTACTATTAACCATTGGGCGCGGAGCCACGCTGCCATTCATGACGATTTACCTCAGTCGTCAGTATGGTCTGGGTGTCGATCTGATCGGTTATGCAATGACGGTAGCACTGACTATTGGCGTCGTTTTCAGCCTTGGATTCGGTATTCTGGCCGATAAGTTTGAAAAAAAACGCTTTATGCTGCTGGCAATTGCGGGTTTCGCATCCGGCTTTATCGCGATTCCTCTGGTGCATAACGTGGTGGTGGTAGTTCTGCTCTTCGCGCTGATAAACTGTGCCTACTCCGTGTTTGCCACCGTGCTGAAAGCCTGGTTTGCCGACAACCTCTCTGCCACCAATAAAACAAAGATTTTCTCACTTAACTACACCGTGTTGAACATCGGATGGACCGTTGGTCCACCGTTGGGCACGCTGCTGGTCATGCAAAGCATTAACCTACCGTTCTGGTTGGCGGCCATATGTTCAGCCTTCCCACTGGTATTTATCCAGACATGGGTAAAACGTTCTGCAATCCCCTCCGAAGGTTTGAACGCGGCAGTATGGTCACCCTCGGTTCTGCTGCGCGATAAAGCATTATGCTGGTTTACGTTGTCTGCTTTTCTGGCCTCGTTTGTTGGTGGCGCATTTGCATCCTGTATTTCTCAGTACGTGATGGTGGTTGCCGATGGCGATTTTGCTGAGAAAGTGGTGGCAGTTGTTCTGCCCGTCAACGCGGCAATTGTAGTATCGCTGCAATATGCTGTCGGACGCAGACTGACGTCTGCAAACATCCGCCCGCTGATGGCTGCAGGTACACTGTTTTTTGTTATCGGTCTGGTCGGTTTTACCTTCTCAGGCAACAGCCTGCTGTTCTGGGGGATTTCAGCCGCCTTTTTCACCATTGGCGAGGTCATCTATGCACCGGGTGAATACATGCTGATCGACAACATCGCACCGGCGGGCATGAAAGCCAGTTACTTTTCCGCCCAGTCACTGGGCTGGCTTGGCGCGGCGGTAAACCCATTAGTCAGCGGGGTCATCCTGACCACTCTGCCCCCATGGTCGCTGTTTGTCGCACTGATGGTGGCGATTGTCCTTGCCTGGGCGTTAATGATAAAAGGCATGCGCGCCAAACCCTGGAGCCAACCGGCAGTCTGCTGAACATTACGGCGACAGTGCCATAACTGCACTGTCGCCTGATTCAGATGGCAACCAACCCACGCACACCTTCTGCTGCCATGTTTTCACCTGTTCCGCGTTGAATAATACTTCCCCGCGACATTAACAGGTATTTGTCCGCAAGCTGTTCGGCAAAGTCATAAAACTGCTCCACCAGCAATATAGCCATATCACCACGATGGGCCAGTTGGCTGATAACCAGGCCAATCTCCTTAATAACCGAAGGCTGAATTCCCTCTGTTGGTTCATCGAGGATCAACAACTGCGGGCGACTGGCCAGCGCCCGGCCAATAGCTAACTGTTGCTGTTGCCCGCCCGATAAATCACCGCCCCGCCGGTATTTCATCTCCTGCAATACCGGAAACAACGCATAAATTTCATCCGGTACACGTTTTGACTCTTGTGCTGAAAACCGCGAGAGTCCCAACAGCAGATTTTCTTCCACCGTCAGGCGAGGAAAAATATCGCGCCCCTGCGGCACATACGCCACCCCCGCCTGCACCCGCTGATGTGGCTTACGGTGAGTCATGTTTTTACCCTGCCAGATAACGCTGCCGTTGCGGGTTGGAATCAGCCCCATCAGGCACTTCAGCAGTGTCGTTTTGCCAACCCCATTACGCCCCAGCAGACATGTTACTTCCCCGATACGCGCCTCAAAACTCACGCCGCGCAGGATATGGCTGCCGCCATAGTATTGATTTAATTCATTTACCTGTAGCATCAGCACTCCTTAGCGACCGAGATAAACGTCAATCACCTGCTCGTTGGCCTGAACATCGCGCAGGCTCCCCTCGGCCAATACCCGCCCCTGGTGCAATACCGTGACGTGATCAGCAATGCTCTCAACAAACCCCATATCGTGCTCAACCACCATCAGAGAATGTTTTCCGGCAAGCTGGCGAAACAGTTCCGCGGTGTATTCCGTCTCAGCATCCGTCATCCCGGCAGCCGGTTCATCCAGTAGCAGCAAATGCGGCTCCTGCACCAGCAACATACCAATCTCCAGAAATTGTTTCTGTCCATGCGAAAGGAGGCCAGCACGACGGGCGCGTTCGTTACTCAGTCGCAACAGCGTCAATATGTCATCGATGCGATCCCGCTGTTCTCCCGACAAACTCGCCCGTAAGGCACTCCAAACGGATTTATCATTTTTCATCGCCAACTCGAGGTTCTCTTCCACCGTCAACGCTTCAAATACGGTCGGTTTCTGAAATTTGCGACCAATGCCCTGGCGAGCAATGGCGATGGCGTCGAGTGCTGTTAAATCAATGGATTGATCGTAAATCGCCTGCCCACTTTGCGGTTTCGTTTTACCGGTGATGACATCCATCAAGGTGGTTTTTCCCGCGCCATTGGGTCCAATAACGCAGCGTAACTCTCCAACCCCAATATTGAGCGTCAAATCTGTTAGCGCCTGGAAACCATCAAAGTTAACGTTTATTTTTTCCAGTTGGAGCACCGGATCTGTTTGATTGCGAAAACGATCGCCTGGCATCTGGCGGGTAAAAAGTCCTTCATCTGGCTGCATTATTTGTCTCCCTTGCGAAACAGACCAATCACGCCGCGAGGCAAAAACAGCGTAACGCCAATAAAAATCAGGCCGAGAAACAATTGCCAGTATTCCGGCATGATGACGGTAAACCAACTTTTAGCGCAGTTCACCAGCACCGCGCCAAACACCGGGCCAATCAACGTACCGCGTCCACCCAGTGCGACCCAAATCGCGGCTTCAATTGAGTTGGTGGGTGACATTTCGCTGGGGTTAATGATGCCCACCTGCGGAACATACAACGCCCCCGCCAGCCCGCACAGGACTGCTGAGAGCGTCCACACCAGGAGTTTGAAGCCCTTTGGGTCATATCCGCAGAACATCAACCTGTTTTCAGCGTCGCGAACGGCGGTCAAAATGCGGCCAAATTTACTGCGAGCCAGCGCCAACCCGATCCACAGCGCCATAACCAGCAACACAACTGTCGCCAGGAACAACGCGATACGCGTCGTGATCGCCGTCACCGAAAATCCCAGAATAGTGGTAAAACCGGTAAATCCGTTATTACCACCAAACCCGGTTTCGTTACGGAAGAACAGCAGCATGCCGGCAAAGGTGAGCGCCTGCGTCATGATGGAAAAATAGACGCCTTTGATTTTTGAACGGAAGGCAAACCAGCCAAACACCAACGCCAGCAAACCTGGCACCAAAACAACCAGCACCATCGCCCAAAGAAAATGCTGTGTTCCCCACCAGAACCACGGAAGTTCAGTCCACGACAGGAACGACATAAACGCGGGCACCCCAGCACCAGATGCCTGGCGCATCAGGTACATCCCCATCGCATAACCGCCCAGCGCAAAGAAAATACCGTGGCCCAGCGACAGCATTCCGGCATATCCCCACACCAGATCCAGGGCAACGGCCACAATGGCATAACAGAGAATTTTCCCGACCAGTGTCAGTGTCCAGACAGATATCGCCAGCGGATGATCCGCAGGCAGAAGTGCGAGAAATGGCAGAATAATCAGCGCCAGCAGTAAAGTCAGCCCCAGCACACCGGTAATACGCGGCGCTTTGCGCGCCAGCGTTAATGTCATTGGCATCGTCATCAGTCAATGACCCTCCCTTTTAGCGCAAACAGCCCCTGCGGGCGTTTCTGAATAAACAGAATAATCAGCACAAGTATCATAATTTTGCCGAGAACTGCCCCAACCTGCGGTTCGAGAATTTTGTTGAAAATCCCCAACCCAAACGCCGCCGCGACGCTCCCGGCAAGCTGTCCAACGCCACCCAGCACCACCACCAAAAATGAATCAATGATGTAGCTTTGCCCCAGTTCTGGCCCCACGTTGCCCAACTGCGATAGCGCCACGCCCCCCAGCCCGGCAATGCCGGACCCAAGACCAAATGCCAACATATCCACCCGCCCTGTGGGAACACCGCAGCAGTCAGCCATGCTGCGGTTTTGCGTCACCGCACGCACGCGCATACCCAGACGGGTTTTATTCAGCAACAACCAGGTGAAAAACAGCACCAGAATGGCAAATCCCAGTACCACAACCCGGTTCCATGGCAAAATCAGATTGGCATAGACCTGCATACCACCTGACAGCCACGCCGGGTTAGCTACCTCCAGGTTTTGCGCACCAAAGGTCATACGCACCAACTGGATCAGCATCAGGCTAATCCCCCATGTTGCCAGTAGCGTTTCAAGTGGGCGTCCGTACAAATGGCGGATCACTCCGCGCTCCAGCAGCATTCCAATTGCGGCGGTCAGCAAGAAGGCAACCGGCAGCGCAATCAGCGGATAAAAGGCTAACCACTGAGGGAAAAACTGGCTCATCAGTTGTTGCACTATCCAGGTACAGTAAGCGCCAAGCATCAGCATTTCACCGTGCGCCATATTAATGACGCCGAGCAGACCGTAGGTGATAGCCAGCCCCAGCGCCGCCAGCAATAAAATAGACCCCAGCGATAATCCCATAAACGCCTGGCCAAGCAGCTCTCCAACCTTCATTCGATGTCCGATGGTATTCAAGCTTTCGCTGGCGGCAGCGCGTACGCGCGCATCGGGTTCATGCTCCACCTGGGTGAAAGGCTGTAACCGCGCTTGTGTTTCAGGATCATTGGATGCGCCCAGCAATTCGATGGCCTGACGCCTGACTTCGGGCGAAGTACTGTTCAGTTGCAGGTTTGCCAGAGCAGCGGCAAGGGTGGATTTCACGCCAGCATCCGTCTCCTGCAGCAGCCTGTGCTGCAAAAATGGCAACATGTCTGGCAGTGCTTCACGCAGTAATGTCCGGGCGGCAGTCATTCTCAAGGTGACACTGTCACCTAAAAGTTGATGAATAGCCAATGTGCCAGCCACCAGATTACGCAGGCGGTTAGTCAGGCGGATTTTTTTTAATTCGCCGCTGGGCATGCTGGCCGCCCCCAGTGATTGCACATGCGAACCGTTCATCGTGAATGCATTTTTAGCGTCATCGGTCAGCAGGTTTTCGCCACTCAAGGCATTAAGCAAAGGTAAACGCTGCACATCGGGGTTAATCGCCCATTGTTCCAGTAATGTCGCCTGCTGTGTCCGACTGGCCGCAGCGAAAGTATCGGCATCTGTTGCCTGCGCTATCCACGGCAAAAGCCACGTCAGCAACAACACACCACGAATAAAGCGCCTGGCTTTCATGATAGCGTTCTCCTATTAGGCCCTCCCACAGGAGGGCGTAAGATCAGTTGCTGGCGGTTTTAACGGGCTGCTCAGATTTTTTATCATTCCCGGCGATATACGGGCTCCACGGTTGGGCACGGACCGTGGCATCCGTTTGCCATACCACGTTAAACTGACCGTTGTTTTCGATTTCGCCAATCATGACGGGTTTATGCAGGTGGTGGTTCGTTGTATCCATTGTCAACGTAAAGCCAGAAGGTGCAGCGAATGATTGCCCCGCCATGGCTGCGCGAACTTTATCCACATCCGTCGTCCCCGCTTTTTCAACAGCCTGCGCCCACATGTGCAGGCCAACATACGTTGCTTCCATCGGATCGTTCGTGACCACAGAATCAGCATTCGGCAGTTTGTGTGCTTTCGCATAGGCGCGGTAATCAGCGATAAATTGCTTATTGGTGGCATTATCAACGGATTCAAAATAGTTCCAGGCCGCAAGATTGCCTACCAGGGGTTTGGTATCAATACCGCGCAACTCCTCTTCTCCAACAGAGAAAGCAACGACCGGGACATCGGTCGCTTTCAGGCCCTGGTTTGCCAGCTCTTTATAGAACGGAACGTTAGAGTCGCCATTAATGGTAGAGACCACCGCCGTTTTCCCCCCTGCGGAGAATTTTTTGATGCTGGCGACGATGGTCTGGTAATCGCTGTGACCAAATGGGGTATAAACTTCTTCAATGTCTTTATCCGCAACGCCTTTTGAATGCAGCCAGGCACGAAGAATTTTATTGGTTGTTCGCGGATAGACGTAGTCGGTGCCCAGCAGGAAGAAACGTTTTGCACTGCCACCGTCTTCACTCATCAGATACTCAACCGCCGGAATGGCCTGCTGATTGGGCGCTGCGCCGGTATAGAAAACGTTAGGTGACATCTCTTCACCTTCGTACTGTACGGGATAAAACAACAGGCCGTTTAACTCTTCAAATACCGGCAGTACCGATTTGCGCGAAACCGATGTCCAGCAACCAAAAACCACCGCCACTTTGTCCTGGCTTAGCAACTGACGGGCTTTTTCGGCAAACAGCGGCCAGTTTGACGCCGGGTCGACCACTACAGGCTCCAGTTTTTTCCCCAGTACACCGCCTTTGGCGTTGATCTCATCAATGGTCATCAACGCCACATCCTTCAGCGGTGTTTCAGAAATAGCCATTGTCCCGGACAACGAATGCATGATGCCAACTTTAATGGTGTCGGCAGCCTGTACGCAAAAACTCATCCCCATAGCCACAACAGAGGCCGAAAGAGCAAAGGCTTTTAATAATGTACGACGCTGCATAGTTTCACTCCTGAAAGTAGACTTGCTGAAAGCTCCGGTGCTACCGGGCAGACAAAACGGTGCAAATTAAGGGTGTTCAGAAGTGATAAGGCAAAAACAGTGCCAGATATAAAAACAACAGATAATTCAAAGAATTATAAATATCATCAATGAAGCGCGGATAAAAAGAAAGCATCGTCATGACGGTAAGAGTGAAGAATTGAACCACCATGACACAGTGTTGCATTATAAACGTGCAACATATTGTGTCCGGACAACCCGACAGCTGCCACGGATTACAGGATAACATTGTGATTATTTGTTGATGGGGGTACCCGTTTCGTCACTATTATTTATTTTCTTCGACGAGAAAAGGCCATAACTTTACATTTCAGACGAAATAATCACACAGTTCACTCTTTGTTTAAGTTCGAATTGCTACTATAGTCATTAACGAGGTGAAATTAAGGTAAGAGAGGAAACTCATAGATAAAGGAGCATTTACTATGCTGGGTAATATGAATATTTTTATGGCTGTTCTGGGAATTATTTTATTTTCCGGTTTCCTGGCCGCGTATTTTAGCCACAGATGGGATGATTGATGAACGGAGATAGTCCTGCACCGAACCGGCCCCTTGTAGCGTAACTGCACAAGGGGCCATTTTTTTACCTGCTTCCCTTCCCTGAATCATTTCTCTGAATTACAGGTAAAAAAAAACCGCCGGAAAACCAGCGGTAAATGCTTGCATGGATAGATTTGTGTTTTGCTTTATCCGTTATCTGGCAATTCCCTGCGAAGATAACGAATAGTCGGCTAACATATCATCGACAACCACAATGGAAGTTAAACGAAACGTAACTACAGCCGATCTGCGCTGATTAAATTCACGCTCTGACGAGCGGTGCCAGTTGATCATTGGTGCCAACTAACGTGATTTTCTCTTTTTCATCCATAAACATGCAGCGATTCCTGCCGGTCTGTTTCCCCTCATACATGGCTCTGTCAGCACGTCCAAGACCGTTGTCCAGCGTTTCACCCTGTTGAACTCTGGTAATGCCAGCCGTTACCGTTATACCGATTTCGCCTTCTGGGTAAGGGATTTTTTTCTGGCCAATCAGATGACAAAGACGCCCCCCTGCCTGGCACGCCTGCTCGTCCGTTTTGGTTCGGATGATGACAATGAATTCCTCACCACCATAGCGATAGGCAACCTCATCGTATCGAGTCCATGATAATAAATTTGACGCAAGGTTACGCAATACCATGTCACCAACCAGATGCCCGTAGGTATCATTAACATGTTTAAAGCGGTCGATATCCAGCAACAATATGTACAGGTTAAGCGGCTCAGCATCGAGTAACTGCTGATCAAACGACTCATCAAGCATTCTTCTGCCAGGCAAACCTGTTAAGACATCAATATTACTGCGAATAGTCAGTAAATATATTTTGTAGTCCATAACCGCAGACGTAAATGCCAGTAACGCATCCTGGAAACTGTCGAAATGCCATGAATGGCTGCGCTCTTCCACGATTGCCAAGAGCAATTCCTTGCCTAATAAATGCATTTTCTCGTGAGTCGCGTTAATCTTGCTGACATAACTACATTCATCATCATCGTGCTGTGGATGGTCTTTGAGCCACTGCCCAAATTGACAAACGAAGTGAGCGTCATCGCCCGTAATATCAGGCTGAGTAACGTCTGATGACACCACACAGCGAAACATTTTCACTAGCCACTTATAATGAGCATCAATTGATTTGTTAAGTTCGATTAAAATTGCATCTATTTCCTTCGTTCTTCTGATCATCACGGTTTCCTTCCCTGTATGAACATTTAGACATGGGTATTTTAGCGCCAAAAAGGAAAACTTATGTAAATTTTTTAATAGTAATTAATGCTAAGGAAAGTAAATAAAGATTACCTCGCATGATAATAAATCAATTTGAAATCAAAATAACCATGATAATCAATACGATAAGATTGTTGTCATTTTTATTGTTTTATATTTAATGAAACAAAACACCTCTGAGTTAAATCGCAAAAAACGACGATAATATTAACCACATGAAATGTGATATTTGATGACAATTTACTCAATTAACGGCTTCGTGATAAAGAACCTGTCCGCCCATACCTGAAATCAGCTTATCTACTCGAATATAATCCTTATAGAAAAAAGAGGGAGCATCATCCCAGTGGCAGAGCGCGATTTCACGCTTCAGGTATGTGTCATAGTAGATAACACGAGCCTTACATGGCCGGGTTCTACCTCCAGATTGTATGGGGTATTTCATCTTGAATCTGTAATTATCACTCACATGCTGATTAGCTGATGAGATCATTACTAATTCTGGAACGTTCCAAAAAGTAAAACTCAGGCACATCATAACGGTCAGGCAAACGCCAAAAAGCCTCTTAACCCTATCTGCTGCGTACTTATTTCTTAGGTACACACGCCAGGCCATGAACACGCTTATCAGGAAAGAGATTCCAACAATAACTGACTTATAAAGCACCCCGTCAAAAAGGTAAGTATCATGGGTAGTTTTGTCTGCCCATGCACACCAAATAACCCAAGTAGCAGCAAAGCAGGATGAAATCAGCTCTACCTTTGTTGGCAACCTCATTAGCATTCGTCCATTTCACATTTTGGGGAAGAAAAAATCCAGCTAAAAACCGGGCATCTCGCCCGGTTCAATTTTTTGGCTGAGAATGTCTTAAGCGCTCAAACCACGGTGTTTGAGCATTGGCTCCATTTTGGGGTCGCGGCCACTCCACTGGCGATAAAGCTCTGCTAAATCAGTGCTGTTACCACGGGACAAAACCGCTTCGCGGAATTTCTGTCCGTTTTCACGAGTCAACCCGCCCTGCTCTACAAACCACTGATAGCCGTCATCGGCCAGCATTTGCGTCCATAAATAAGCGTAATACCCTGCGGCATAACCACCGCCGAAGATATGGGCAAAATAGCTACTGCGATAACGCGACGGTACAGCCTGCAGATCCAATCCTTCCGCAGCCAGGGCCTGTTGCTCAAATTCATCGACTGACAGTGATGACACACTCTGCTCCAGGCTGTGCCAGCGCATATCCAGCAATGCAGCGCTGAGAAGCTCCGTCATATCATAACCTTTGTTAAACAAGCTGGCCCGTTGCATCTTCTCCAGCAATGGCTGGGGCATTTTTTCACCCGTTTCAACATGGCGAGCATAACGCGCGAAAACCTGCGGATCACTCGCCCAGTGTTCGTTAATCTGCGACGGGAACTCGACGAAATCACGCGGGGTATTCGTGCCTGACAGCGTTGCATACCGTTGGCTGGCAAACAGACCATGTAACGTGTGTCCGAACTCATGGAACAACGTGATGACATCATCCCACAGCAGCAAGGCGGGTTGGCCCTGAGCAGGTTTCTGATAGTTGCAGACGTTGTAAATGACCGGTCTGGTTTCATTTTGCAGCGATTGCTCAACAAAATTCCCCATCCAGGCACCACCACTTTTTGAGTCACGGGCAAAGAAATCACCATAAAATAGCGCCAGTCCTACGCCATCATGATCGAAAATCTCCCAAACCCGTACATCCGGATGATAAACAGGGATATCAAAGCGCTCGATGAATTTAATGCCAAACAGTTGGTTTGCTGTCCAGAAAACACCTTCATTCAGCACCGTATCCAGGGCAAAGTAAGGTTTAAGCAGAGCTTCATCAAGAGCATATTTTTCACGACGCACCTGCTCGGCATAAAATGCCCAGTCCCAGGCCTCAACCTCGAATTCGCCCTGTTGCTGATTAATCGTTTTCTGAATTTCAGCCTGCTCATTGAGCGCGCGTTGACGTGCTGCGGGCACGATCGCCCGCATAAAAGAAAGTGCCGCTTCTGGCGTTTTCGCCATCTGATCGGCAATTTTCCAGGCGGCAAAATTCGCAAAACCCAGCAATGTTGCCTGCTCTCGGCGGATCTCCACCAGCCGTTTAATAATGGCGCGTGTATCGTTGGCATCCTCTTTTTCCGCCCGCGTCCAGGCCTGGGTAAACAGGTTTTTTCGTGTCTGTCGATCGCGTAACGCAGCAAGTGCCGGTTGTTGTGTGGTGTTCAATAGTGGGATAACCCAGCGAACCTCAAGTCCTTTGTTTCTGGCGGCTTCTGCCGCAACGGCAATTTCCTCTGCACTGAGTCCGTCAAGTTGATGGACATCATCCACGACCAGTGCACCTGCTTTGTTCGCCGCCAGCAAACGCTGATTGAACTGACTGGTTAACGTTGCTGACTCCGTATTTAGCGCTTTCAGACGCGATTTGTCGGCGTCATTAAGACGTGCCCCTGCCAACACAAAGCGTTGGTGAACCACCTCCAACAGACGCAATGACTCACCTTCCAGATCCAGCGAAGAGCGTTGCTGCCAGACGGCATCTATACGCGCAAAAAGTGCGTCATTGAGGTAGATATCATTGGCCAGCGCGGCCAGTTCAGCGGAGAACGCCTCGTCAAGACGCTGAAGCTCATCGTTGGTATGCGCTGCCGTCATCGCAAAGAAAACGCTGGTGACGCGCGCCAACAACGCCCCACTTTGCTCAAGCGCCAGCAATGTATTTGTGAAATCAGGAGCCTGTTGGTTTTGCACAATCGCCGCTATTTCAGCGCGTTTTTGTTTCACACCTTCATCAAACGCGGGCCGATAATGGCAATCTTCAATCCGATCGAATTGCGGTGCCTGGTAAGGTAATGTGCTGTGGTGCAAAAAAGGATTTGTTAACGACATCTTTTCCTCCTGAAAACGATTTGTTTACTAGAGTAGGCCTCCCAGGATTCGACCGCAATCTCGTTAAGCAGGAATAGCTCTGAACAGAAATGACGTGCTATGGTAGTACTACATAAAAAGCGTTGAGGAACAGTGAGATGATCGTTTTAGTAACCGGAGCAACAGCAGGTTTTGGTGAGTGCATTACGCGTCGTTTTATTGAGAATGGGCATAAAGTTATTGCCACCGGACGCCGCCAGGAACGTCTGCAGGAACTGAAAGATGAACTGGGTAATAATCTGTATACCGCCCAGCTTGACGTACGCAATCGCGCATCCATTGAAGAGATGCTGGACGCCCTGCCCGCCGAATGGCGCAATATCGATATCCTGGTCAACAATGCCGGTCTGGCGCTGGGTCTTGAGCCAGCCCACAAAGCGAATGTTGATGACTGGGAAACCATGATCGATACCAACAACAAAGGCCTGATTTATATGACGCGTGCCGTTCTGCCGGGCATGGTCGAGCGTAACCGCGGCCATATTATTAATATCGGCTCTACCGCCGGTAGTTGGCCGTACGCTGGCGGGAACGTGTATGGTGCAACCAAAGCGTTTGTTCGTCAGTTTAGTCTGAACCTGCGTACAGACTTACATGGCACAGCGATCCGCGTGACCGACATTGAACCCGGACTGGTTGGCGGTACCGAGTTCTCTAATGTGCGCTTCAAAGGCGACGATGATAAAGCAGGCAAAACCTACGAAAATACCACTGCACTGACTCCGCAAGATGTCACTGAAGCCGTATGGTGGGTTGCTTCGTTACCGGCTCATGTCAACATCAATACCCTTGAGATGATGCCTGTCACCCAGTCTTTTGCCGGGCTCAGCGTGCATCGAAGCTAAATGAGATACCCGGCCTTGTGCCGGGTATAGAAAGCGCTCTATAAGTGATAAAATATCCGGGTTAACTCTCTAATAAGTAAGAATGAATGACCGTAGAAACGCAGCTCAACCCTACACAGCCGGTAAATCAACAGATTTACCGTATTCTTCGCAGCGATATCGTGCATTGTCTGATTGCACCCGGTACGCCATTGTCGGAGAAAGAGGTTTCCGTACGCTTTAACGTGTCTCGCCAACCGGTACGAGAAGCATTCATCAAACTGGCAGAAAACGGTTTGATTCAGATCCGTCCACAACGTGGCAGTTACGTGAATAAGATCTCGCTGTCGCAGGTGCAAAATGGCTGTTTTGTACGTCAGGCCATTGAGTGTGCCGTGGCCCGCCGCGCCGCCTCGATGATCACCGACAACCAGTGCTATCAACTTGAACAAAACCTGCATCAGCAACGCATTGCCATTGACCGTAAGCAGCTCAACGATTTTTTCCAGCTTGATGATGAATTTCATCAGAAACTGGCATTAATCGCTGATTGCCAACTTGCCTGGGACACCGTCGAGAATATTAAAGCCACGATTGACCGTGTGCGCTATATGAGTCTGGATCACGTCTCCCCGCCTGAAATGCTACTTCGTCAGCACCATGATATCTTTGCAGCGCTGGTAAAACATGATGGCGATGCCGTCGAGCATGCAATGAAGCTGCATCTACAGGAAATTAGCGAATCTGTTCAGCTTATTCGTCAGGAAAATAGCGACTGGTTTAGCGAAGACTAATACGTAGCTCACCTCTCACTGAGGTGAGTTTCCCCGAACGATTCCCTCTCCTGCATATCCCCATAAAAAAAGCTGTGATTTTGATCGAAAACAAAAAAAATCATTAACGAGAAGCGTATTTATATTGCGCCCGTTACGTGGGACTAAAAGCCCACGGGCTTTGACGGTAAGTTGGAAAGGAGAAAACACCATGAAAACATACGATCGTAACCGCAACGCAATCACCACTGGCAGCCGCGTCATGATTAGTGACACCGGACTCACCGGCCGTATTACAGCCATTGACACCGATGGCCTGACCGCTGAGCAAATCCGCCGCGGTAAAACAGTGGAAATCGAAGGATGTGAAGGCAAATATGCCCCCCTCGAACTGATTCGTTTAGGCATGAACTAATTGGTGTGAATGCCAAAAACAATGCGCCATCTGGCTGTTGTTAAAGCCGGATGGCGACATAGAGAGTTATATTACTGACTGTAATTTCGCAGCATATTTCGCAACCGTTGCTTTCGCGCCTTCCGCCAGCAAAGTCAGGTACGCTTCTGTAACCCGCTTTTTAAACAGTTCAATCTGTGGCAGTTCGTCACCAAAAATAGCGTCTATAGCCAATAGCGCCTGCACACGCTCTTCACCTTCGTGACTGTTCTGTACCGCTTTCTGGATCACTGGCAGCAGCGGATCGCTAATTTCAATGACTTGCCCCTGCTCATCCACACCCCCGACATAGCGCATCCAACCCGCCACACCGAGTGCAAGCAGATCAAAACCACTACCGTGCACAATATGCCAACGCACAGAGTCGAGCATACGTTGCGGCAGTTTCTGACTACCGTCCATGGCAATCTGCCAGGTACGGTGGCGCAACGCCGGGTTGCTATAACGGTCAATCAGTAAGTCGGCATAATGCTGGAGATCCACCCCTTTCACTTTCAACGTTGGTGCTTGCTCCTGCAGCATCAACGTGCGGGCGGCGACACGATAGTTCTCATCCCCCATACAATCGTTGATGTGTTGATATCCTGCCAGGTAGCCGAGGTAAGCAAGGAAAGAGTGGCTGCCGTTAAGCATGCGCAACTTCATCTCTTCGAACGGGATAACATCTGACACCAGTTCAGCGCCGGCTTTTTCCCACTCTGGGCGCCCAACGACAAAATTATCTTCAATGACCCACTGACGGAACGGTTCGCATGCCACACCCGCCGGATCGCGTACCCCGGTAAGTTGTTCAATTTTGTCCAGCGTATCTGGGGTTACCGCCGGGACAATACGGTCAACCATTGTTGACGGGAACGTCACATGTTGTTCGATCCATGCAGCCAGCTCAGCATCCACCGCGCGTGCATATGCGGTCACAACATTACGCATCACATGACCGTTTTCAGGCATGTTGTCACAGGACATAACAGTAAACGCACCTAAACCTGCGGCTTTACGGCGTGCAAGTGCTTCAACCACCACACCCGGCGCGGTCTTCGGCTGTTTTGGGTTTTGCAGGTCGGCGGCAATCATCGGGTTATCCAACATCAATTGCCCGGTTGCCGGAGAATGGCAATATCCCTTCTCAGTTATGGTCAGGGAAACGATCGCCACCTGCGGTTCGCACAGCGCAGCCAGTACAGCTTCCAGACCATCAACCTGTGCATGCAATGCCTTTTTAACCACGCCAACAACTCTTGCTGTCCAGGCATCCGCAGACATTTCCGCAACGGTGTACAGGTTATCTTGCTGTTTCAAATCAGCAATCTGCTGCTCTCCGCCAATCAGGTTTACTTCGCAATATCCCCAGTCACTATTGTGATCTGCTGCCAGGATGTCAGCGTATACCCCCTGGTGTGCGCGGTGGAAAGCACCGAACCCCAGATGAACAATACGTGGAACCAATTTTGTACGATCGTAGCCAGGAAGTGCAGCCTTTGCCGCTAAGAGCTTGTTTTGCATTGTATGACCTACTTATCAATGAAATCAGGACTGTCTCAGAGTAACACCTGTATGGTTGTATGTTTTGATTTGCATTAAACTTTCCATGATTGGTATGACATCATGGAAAGCTGTGTAATAGCATGATCAGGCCATCAGTTCAGACCTGACCATACCCTGTCCGTACTAGCCTGCCTGAGTGGCTCCGGCACGAACCTTCTCGGTTTTGCTCACTTCCGCAGCATCTTCCAGGACACTCAAATCACGGTCTTTCACTTCAGGCATTAGCAGTGCTGAAACCAAACCAATGAGCGAGTAAGCCATAACCATCACCAGAATCGGCCACCAGGAATTTGTCATGTTGCAGAAAATACCCGCCAGAACAGGGCCAAAACCAACGGCCACCAATCCACCGGCCTCTTTTGAAATTGCCATTCGGGTGAAGCGATTACGCGCGCCGAACATTTCAGCCATGGTAATATTTTCGAGTGCGAACAATCCCAGCACCGCAAAATTATGAATAACAATCAGCGCTGTCATAATGACGCCGGGGCTATACGTTTTATCTACAACAATCGATAACATTGGATAAGCAAGAATAATTGCAGATATATTCAGAATTATATATGGCAAACGGCGACCAAATTTATCTGACAACCAGCCTAATAAAGGTATTGTAATAAAGCCAAGAACAGAACTAATCATTAAGGCATCTGTCGGTATTGATTTATCAAACAACAGTGTTTGCACCAAATATCCGGCAAGGAAAGTCTGAATTAAACCTGAGTTACCCGCCTGTCCAAAACGTAAGCCGGTTGCCAACCAGAAAGACTTACTGGTAAACATTGCACCCAGCGTATTTTCTGACGGGTTATTTAATGCAGGTGCATTTTCCTCATCATTAACTTTCTCAAATACTGGACTTTCTTTGAGGTTCATGCGCAACCAGATGGCAAAAATCATAACCACTACACTCGCCAGGAACGGAATTCGCCAACCCCAGGCTAACAATTCCTCACGATCAAGGGCAAAGAACATCACGGCCCAGATTGCAGTAGCACTTAATGTGCCGCAGTTAGTTCCCATTGCAACAAGAGAGGAAATGATACCGCGTTTTCCTTTTGGTGCGTACTCTGCGAGCATTGTACCCGCACCAGAGATTTCGGCTCCTGCACCAAGTCCCTGCACAATACGCAGCGTCACCAGCAAAACAGGAGCAAAAATTCCAATTTGCGCATATGTCGGTAACACACCAATTAATGTTGTACAGATCCCCATCATAGTTATTGTAATAAACAGCACTTTTTTTCGACCAATACTATCCCCCATTTTACCGAAAATAAATGCTCCAACTATTCGTGCAATATACCCTGCCCCGTATGTACCCATTGCCAGAATGAGTGCCATCGCGGCAGATTGTTCCGGGAAAAATATTTCATGAAATACCAGTGCGGCACCCAATGAATATAATTGGAAATCCATAAATTCGAGAGCTGTCCCTAACCATCCTGAAACGGCTGCTCTCACCAGATCTTTCGTTGACCTTTCGTGTTTTTCTTGATTCATATTGGCTATCTCTAAGAGGTAAGATGCGTACCACTTACTCGCAGTTATTAATATTATTCAGTGAATGTGAGTAAAACTTTGCAGCAGTGCTGCTGATCTTTCTCAAACAATTCAATTGCGTCGGTAACGTGGTGATAGTCAAAAGTATGGGTAATGAGTTTATTAGGGTCGATAAGTCCTTTGACCAACCAATCAATAACAACCGGGAATTTATTTGCATTTAATCTTGAAGAATAGATTGAAAGCTCTTTCCCTGTAATACCTTGCTGTACAATCTGGCAAGGTTCGCTGGAGAATCCCATTAAAACGATTCGCGCAGCCGGTGATGCCAGCGTGATAGCCTCCTGTAAAATGGATGGATGACAAGCCGCATCCACGATAATCGTAGGTTTCAGCGCCTTCTCAGCAAGAAAATCCTGCAATGATTGCTGCCCATTATTGACTGTCCAGTCAGCACCGCACTGTTTTGCCATCGTCAGACGTTCGTCAATTCTGTCTGCAATCACTACTGTTTTTACGTTGTAAACATGTTTAAGTGCCTGAACAGTCGTGAGCCCCATCGGGCCGGCTCCGTAAATCAGTGCGATATCGTTCTCTGTTGGTTGAACTTGTCCGGTCACGTTCGCCGCGATGGTAAAAGGTTCCACCATAACAGCGTGCTCATCTTTCACTGCGTCAGGGATTAACCAGGCATTTTTCGCGGGTACAACCGCGTACTCACTAAAACCGCCATCACGATGAACACCCAATACAACCAGCGAGGTGCAAACATTTGGTTTACCAATTGAGCAAGGGTAGCAATGTCCACAACTGATAACCGGATCAACGGACACACGTTCACCTATACGCGAACGCTCTACTCCTTCACCAACAGCATCTATTACACCAAAGAATTCATGGCCAATAACTCGCGGATATTTCGCAAATGGATTATGTCCACGATAAATATGGCTGTCTGAACCGCAAATCCCCGCCAGTTTTACTTTTACCCGGACCTCTCCTGCTGAAGGTTCTGGTACTGGTCGCTGCGCGATAACAAGCGTATTCGGTTTTTCAATCACAATACTATTCATAACAAATCACTCCTTACCAGTTCCACAACGTGCCATCTTCAAGACGGGCGACCGGCAGATATGCGGGATCGTACGGATATTTCGCTGCAAGTTTTTCGTCAAACTCGATACCGAGCCCTGGTTTGTCACCTGGGTGCATATAGCCGTTATCAAAGGTCCAGTTATGCGGGAACACTTCCAACATCTGTTCTGAGTACCCCATATATTCCTGCACACCGAAGTTTGGTACCCACAGATCGAAATGCAGCGCAGCGGCCATGCAGACTGGCGACAAATCGGAAGGTCCATGAGAACCCGTGCGTACCTGATAAAGTGAGGCAAAATCAGCAATACGACGCATACCGGTGATACCGCCTGCGTGGGTAATAGTGGTGCGGATATAGTCAATCAGCTGTTCTTCAATAAGCTGCTTGCAGTCCCAGATACTGTTGAAGACTTCCCCTACAGCAATCGGCGTGACCGTATGCTGGCGGATCAGGCGGAAACACGCCTGATTTTCAGCCGGAGTAGGATCTTCCATCCAGAATAAACGGTATTGTTCAATGCTCTTGCCAAAACGGGCCGCTTCAATTGGCGTCAGGCGGTGATGCATGTCATGCAGAAGATGCTCATCAAAACCAAATTTGTTGCGAACGGCTTCAAACAATTTCGGTGTGAAATCGAGATATTTCTCCGTCGACCACAGTTGTTCTTCCGGCCACTGGCCTTTGGTCGCAGGTTCGTAGGCCAGGCCTTTACCTTTAGACATACCGTAGGTGGTCTTCATCCCCGGTACGCCACACTGCACACGGATCGCTTTAAACCCCATCTCTTTATGACGCGCGTAATCCTCCAGCACATCATCAATGGAATGGCCCGTTGTGTGACAGTACACCATGACGCCTTCGCGTGATGCGCCACCCAGCAACTGGTACAACGGCATATTCGCCGCCTTCGCTTTGATATCCCACAGGGCCATATCCACCGCAGAAATCGCCGACATCGTTACCGGGCCGCGACGCCAGTATGCCCCCTTGTAGAAAAACTGCCAGATATCCTCAATTCGATGCGCATCACGCCCAATGAGCTGTGGACACACATGATCTTTCAGGTAGGACGCCACGGATAATTCACGTCCGTTCAGCGTGGCATCCCCTAATCCGGTGATCCCATCGTCTGTCGTGATTTTCAGCGTGACAAAATTACGTCCTGGACAGGTAACAAAAACTTCAGCCCCGACAATCTTCATTTTTCAATCCTTACATCTCTTCTTGTGATGCAGGAAATTTACCCAACTGAGCTACTACCATACAAGTATAAAGATCAAAAAAGCGCTCACTGATCACAAAAAAGGCGCTATGCGCGCCCCCATCCAGCCACGATGATCAACATCCCACACAGTGCCACTAACGCACCGGACCAGTCGTACAGGCTCAATTTTACGCCATCGACAATGCGTAACCAGAGCAATGCAGTCACCACATATACGCCACCATACGCGGCATATACCCGCCCGCTCGCCGCCGGATGTAGCGTCAGCAACCAGACGAACAGCGCTAATGACACCCCAGCGGGAACCAGCAGCCAGGCCGTCGCCCCACGCTTAAGCCACAGCCAGGGTAAAAAGCAGCCAATGATTTCGCATAACGCGGTGACGAAGAAAAGTAATGTTGTCTTAAGCATTGAAGTTATTCAGTTACCTTCGGTTTAACCATGATACGACAGAATATGTCCAACGTATCCATATGCGCCCAGTGGGTATGCCCTGACGCAGGAATAGTGTAGAATTTAACCCTGTTTTATCGTTTTTTTCCCTTTCTCATTAAAGGAATTCGCCATGAAAATTACACTGACCAAACGCCTGTGCCTGACGGCCATGCTGACGCTGGCGGCGGCTGTGTACACCTCTTCCGCATTTGCTGAAACCAGTAAACTGGTCATAGAGTCCGGGGACAGTGCGCAAAGTCGTCAACAGGCCGCAATGGAAAAGGAACAATGGAACGATACGCGTCAGTTGCGTCAGAAAGTCAACAAGCGTACAGAGAAAGAGTGGGACAAAGCCGATGCTGCTTTTGATAGCCGTGATAAATGCGAACAAAGCGCGAACCTGAATGCGTACTGGGAGCCTAACACCCTGCGTTGTCTCGATCGTCGCACTGGCCGCACCGTTGCCCCATAATCATTGTGCTCACTAGAAGATATTGAAAGGATACGATATGGCAAGCGCCCTCAGTGTAAAGCTGCGCCCGCTGGAGCGTGAAGATTTACGTTTCGTCCATCAGCTTGATAACAACGCCAGCGTCATGCGCTACTGGTTTGAAGAACCTTACGAAGCGTTTGTGGAGCTGTCAGACCTGTATGACAAACACATTCACGACCAAAGTGAACGCCGTTTTGTGGTCGAGTGTGACGGTGAGAAAGCCGGGCTGGTGGAGCTGGTTGAAATAAACCATGTGCACCGCCGGGCTGAATTTCAGATCATCATTTCCCCGGATTACCAGGGCAAAGGTCTGGCAACGCGCGCGGCAAAACTGGCGATGGATTACGGTTTTACCGTGCTTAACTTATATAAGCTGTATCTGATCGTTGATAAAGAGAACGAAAAAGCAATTCACATCTACCGCAAACTTGGCTTTATGGTGGAAGGTGAACTGATTCATGAGTTCTTTATTAACGGCCAATACCGTAACACCATTCGCATGTGTATCTTCCAACAGCAATATCTGGCCGATCACAAAACACCGGGTCCCAACCTGTTACAACCTACCGCTCAGTAAAAACGGTTAGTAGTAATCAATGGTGTTTTCAATCGAGTAATGATGCTCAACTGCCGGCTTTACGCTTTCGTCAACGATAACCAGCTGGCAGTTGACCGGATTAGCATACGAATCATACTCACAGGTTTGTTTGACGTTACCTAAAGGGTGATCGTTCAGCATGCTGACTGCCGTGTAATCCAGTTTTTTCAATGGATCGGCTGACGGTTTAGCGTCAACCTGCAGCGTATTGTCCTTACTGATGGTGGTTTTGCCGAGCGGGTAGCCTTCCGCGTCATACCGGTACTGCACCTTCATCTCTTTTCCCGTGGCGGACACAACAAAACCGTTATCGTCGGTATCCCACACTACGCCCGCAGAAGGCAGTTCCGCCAGTTGGCATTTCCCCTGTAAACGGATCCGTTTTTCCAGCGTTTCGGCGTCCCGATAGAAGTTCGCATCCAGCACTAATGCCATTCCCGTATTATTTTCGACATCATGCAATTCCAGCGTATCAAAACAGCCTTCCTGCGAGAGCGTACCTGTGACGCGCTTGGTCACTTCGCCTTTGTCGTTGAGCAGGGTCTGACTAAAATCTTTCACCGGGCCGCGTAACGGATCAAAATCAAATTCATTGGAGAAGCTGGCCATTTCCGGCGTAAAGGACACCAGCCCTTTGGCGTTATCACACCCAACCAACACGATACACAGGAAACCTAACAGGGTCTGTTTCTTCACATTTTTCACCGGGATAAGTAGATAATTCTCAATCATATTAGCAAATACAGTTATTTACACCAGAAATGCTAATCTTAGTTTATGTCGATCACGAAAGGAGTTGATGATGAAATACATAACAGGAATTGCCGCGAGCTTATTACTGGTCGCTTCCCCGCAGATCCTGGCGGCACCCGCGTCCTGTGAGCGCGTGAAGAGTGATATCGAACAGCGCATTATGAATAATGGTGTCGCGGAATCCAGTTTCACGCTGAATATTGTTCCTAATGACCAGGCCGATCAGCCTGATTCACTGGTGGTCGGTCATTGTGCCAATGATACGCACAAGATCCTCTATACCCGAACCCACAGCGGTAACACGCCCGCAAACAGTAGCCCTTCTCAAGACGGCCACATGTCTGAACCGCAGTAAATTTTTACCCTCCGTTCGCGGAGGGTCACTCCTGTTTGATATGCATTAATAAGATTTACCTATAAATAGGTAGACTCAATTTCATTGTTAGCAAGCTAG
>NZ_JANEWJ010000030.1:0-58654 GCF_028069755.1 Citrobacter sp. Igbk 16
CTTAATATATAAAATGCTAAAAGGGATTCTTGCCAGGGCTGTTATGGATAATAGTAATTCAAACAATAGCAGGTTGATGCGTTATTACATAGTTTGCTTAGTCAGCTATCTTCTTGCTGGCGTGTGCCTTTCTCAGTATCAGTTAGAAGTGCAGAGTGTACCTCAAACAACATATTTAATTATCATCGTTGGGTTGTTTTTTCTGTACGGCACTATTTTTCTCTTTATGTTATTTCAATACCTTTGCAGGAAAGATCTAACATATCTGATGATATTAGGAATGGCATTTCTCAGTAATAATTTCTATTTTATAGAAACCATATATATCGTTCAGAATTTAATTAACGATAGTGTTTTGATAGAAAAACGTACAAATGATATCGCTATCTTCTATTATTTTAGGCAGGTGAGTTTTATTGCATTGCTTTTTGTATCATTGACAGCGTATAAAGCGACTTCCACCGTTATTGAGACTAAAGAAAGAGAACCATGTTACATCATTATAGCATTGCTGATTATGCTGGCAATTGCATTCCTTTCGCATAACTTATCCAGTTATAATACTGATGTCACGATTGAAATTACCAGTCTCAAAGCTGACAATAAAACGGTGCACTGGCATATTGGCTACATATATTCACTGATTATCGCATGGGGAACGGTCTTATTGTATCTGGCAGTGAAAACCAAACTGCACAGTATCTTATGGAAAAGCATCGCGTTACTGTGTTGCTCTGCAATCCTGACGAATGTTCTGCTGTTAAGTCTGGATGAATATAGTATGTATATTTGGTATGTCAGTAGGGGAATCGAAGTTATCAGTGCCTTATGTATCATATCTATATTAATGTACAATACGTTCATTATTCTTAAGAGAGAGACGGATTCAGCAATAAAAGATGCGATGACTAAGATATATAACCGTAAATTATTCTATAAGGCACTGAAGTCATCTTTAGTAAAAGGTGCTGTTTGTATAATGATACTGGATATAGATAAATTCAAACGCATCAATGATACTTATGGCCATCAGGAAGGCGATCGCGTTATAAAGAGCATTGTTGATATTGTTAATAAATCGATCAGGGACTCCGATATTTTTGCGAGAATTGGCGGGGAAGAGTTTGGGATACTGATTAAGTGTAAAGATAAAGCTGAAGTAATGTTTGTTGCGGAAAGAATAAGAAAAAATGTTGAGACTGAAACAGCGGTGCCCAATATATATGGTTTGAAAGAGAAAATGACAATCAGCATCGGTGTATATTGTAGTAAATCTGATGATTATTCTGCTGATAAAGTCGTATCATATGCTGATGCTGCGTTGTATGAAGCGAAAAACTCAGGTAGAAATAAAGTGGTTTACTATAACAGCTAGAATAATATTAAGCGTTATTGAGTGTCATGACGTTTAAAAAAGTGTGTAGCCAGTACGATCAGAATTGTAATTGCGTTCACTCTGCGTATCCCCCCACATTAAGCCAATTGATATGTTGGGGGACCGTTGAGAATGAATGTACAAAATCA
Source organism: Citrobacter sp. Igbk 16 (assembly GCF_028069755.1). Lineage (NCBI taxonomy): Bacteria > Pseudomonadati > Pseudomonadota > Gammaproteobacteria > Enterobacterales > Enterobacteriaceae > Citrobacter > Citrobacter sp. Igbk 16. The sequence goes on from NZ_JANEWJ010000030.1 coordinate 1,525, forward strand.
TCCCAGGACCTGAGATCCCCGGCGGCGGCGCAGACTGTTCCATGAGTAGATCGCGTTGAATAACACAACACCCGCGGTGACGCAGAAGACGGCGCGGAAGCCATAATTTGCCGATATAGCAGCTCCCATTAACGGCCCAGTCACGTTGCCGATATCACGAAATGACTGGTTGTAACTAAAGATGCGCCCGGCGATTTGGTTGGTTGAGTTATACACCAGCAAGGTCTGTACGGCAGGCAGCAATGCACCATCAGCGGCACCCAGTAAAAAGCGCAGCACGCCTAGCTGCCAGGGTGTCTGGACGAATGACATTGGGATCAACAACAGTACGGAGATAACCAATGCCACGATCAGGATCTTCTCCGGACCAATCCTGTCGCCCAATTTGCCGAGCCTTGGTGCGCTGATTAAGGCCGCAACGCCGGGTACAGAGGCAATCATCCCGCTGATAAACGCGATATTACTGACATTGCCCGCAAGCTCCCGTACATACAGCGTCAGGATTGGCGCAATGGAGCCGGTTGCAACCTGAATTATCAGGGTAGTGACAAACAAGCTCAGCACCAGCTTTGGATTCTTTAACGACGTCACGACTTCGCGAACGTGCAGCATCTCTTTCTTACTCACTGGCTGGAAGCGTTCACGGATAAAAAAGAGTGTCAGAATAAAACAGATCAACAGCACCAGGGCTGTGATGAAAAATACGGGGCGCAGACCATACTGATCGGCGAGTAACCCGCCCGCCAATGGCCCAAGTAAAGCACCGCTGACGCCGCCAGTGGAAAGTGTCCCCAACGCCCAGCCGCTTTTATTGCGTGGCACCTGGGTTGCGATCAGTGCGTTGGCATTAGGAATAAATCCACCGAGCAAACCCAGCAGGGCGCGCAGGATCAAGAACTGCCAGATATTTTGCGCCAGCCCCATCAGCAGCATGACGATGGCCATGCCCAGCGCCGAGCGTAAGAGCATAATTTTCCGGCCTTTACGGTCGGCCAGCCCACCCCAGAAAGGCGAGGCAATCGCTGAAAACAGGAAAGTGATGCTGAATACCAGCCCTGACCACATATTCAGGGCGCTGTGACCCGTCACGCCAAGACTCTCGACGTAAAGGGGTAAAAATGGCATGACCAGGCTAAATGCTGCACCGGTTAAAAAACAGCCCAGCCAGGCAACGGTAAGGTTGCGTTTCCAGTTTATGGGAGCATCAGAGGGTGACATAGCGATCCGCAGTGTGATGCGCTGTTTGCGCTATCGATTAAATATAAATAAGCAGGCTAATTATGCGCCTGGTTGATAGTTGCTGCAATGCGGATAGCAGTTAAACCTAAAAGGGGAGAGAAGGTGTTGCAGTCCACAGGACTGCAACAAAGACTCAGTACAAAGAGGGGGAGCCTTCAGGACGTGTCTTAAAGCGGCGATGTAGCCACATGTATTGCTCGGGGGCCATCATGATGCATTTTTCAACGATTTTGTTCATCCAGGCCGCCGTTGTTTCAGCATTGTCCAGCGGGGGGGAACACTCCGGTGGCAGCATAATCAATTGATACCCCTTGCCGTCAGGTTTACGGCGGGGAACAAATGGCACCAGACAGGCATTCGACATTCGTGACAGCATCCAGGTTCCGGACGTCGTTGCAGCCTGTTCAACGGCGAACAAAGGCACAAATACACTGGCGCGAGGGCCGTAGTCGTGATCCGGCGCGTACCAGACCACTTCACCTTTTTTCAACGCTTTAATCATCCCTTTCAGGTCTTTACGATCGAGCATTGATTTATTGGAGCGCATACGCCCCCAGGTTTGTAGCCAGTCGAGCAGCGGATTGTCGTTAGGACGATACACACCAATTCCCGGCTCTTGTAAGCCAAACTGGCGTGCGCCCAACTCGAGCGTCAAAAAGTGCAGACCAACTAACAGGATCCCACGCTTTTGTGCCTGAACGTCCCGGATATGCTCCATTCCGATAACTTCAGTCCAGCGTGATATTCGCCTGTCAGACCAAAACCAGGCCATGCCGGTTTCCATTACGCCCATACCGACAGACTCAAAGTTCTTTACCATCATCTGCTGGCGTTCCTGCTCGCTCATTTGCGGGAAGCACAGTTCCAGATTGCGGGAAACAATCTTTGCCCGACGTTTCATCAAACGCAATGCCAGACGGCCTAGTGCACATCCCAATTTATAGAGCACTGGGTAGGGTAACTGCACGATTAACCAAAGGATGCCAATACCCAGCCAGGTTAACCAATAACGCGGATGCAGTAGTGCAGCCGAAAACTTGGGTAAATTCGTCATGTCTATCCTGTCTTCTAACGACCAATTCCCTGTATTGTCGCATTTTTTTGCGCGTATCTAAAATTTACGACGGGAGAACGGTGATTAAACCATCAATTGTTGTTGCGTTTTTACCGTGAAGTATGAAATGTAGCGTAAAATGTGTGGATGTAAATTGGCGATGTTTGCTTTATCATGCCGGCCGATTTTCATTTTTACTGATTGCAGGATACGTACACCATGCCAGTGTTACACAACCGCATTTCGAATGACGCGCTCAAAGCTAAAATGCTGGCGGAATCTGAGCCGCGTACGACGATTTCATTCTATAAATATTTTACCATCGCTGATCCTCAGCAAACGCGTGATGCACTGTATCAACTGTTCACTACGCTGAATGTCTTTGGCCGCGTATATCTTGCACGGGAAGGCATTAACGCACAAATCAGTGTACCGCAAAGTCACGTTGATGCGTTTCGCCAACAGTTATACGCATTTGATCCTGCATTATCCGGGTTGCGTCTCAATATTGCATTAGATGATGACGGCAAATCATTCTGGGTTCTGCGCATGAAGGTCCGTGAGCGAATTGTCGCGGATGGCATTGATGATCCTGATTTTGACGCCAGCAACGTGGGTGATTATCTGAAAGCTGCTGAAGTGAATGCTATGCTGGACGATCCGGATGCAGTGTTTATTGATATGCGCAACCACTACGAATATGAAGTGGGTCACTTCGAAAATGCACTGGAGATCCCGGCAGACACCTTCCGCGATCAGCTGCCGAAAGCGGTAGAAATGATGCAGGAGCATAAGGATAAAAAAATCGTTATGTATTGTACTGGGGGGATTCGTTGTGAGAAAGCCAGTGCATGGATGAAACATAACGGATTTAGCAAAGTCTGGCACATCGAAGGCGGCATTATTGAGTATGCCCGCAAAGCGCGCGAGCAGGGGTTGCCTGTGCGTTTTATCGGCAAAAATTTTGTTTTCGATGAACGCATGGGGGAGAGGATCTCTGACGATGTGATTTCGCATTGTCACCAGTGCGGTACTGCATGTGACAGCCATACTAATTGCAAAAACGATGGCTGCCATCTGTTGTTTATTCAGTGTCCAGCTTGTGCGCAAAAGTATAAAGGCTGCTGTAGCGAACTGTGTTGTGAAGAGAGCGAACTGCCAGAAGAAGAGCAGCGTCGTCGTCGCGCCGGGCGTGAGAACGGCAATAAGATCTTTAATAAATCGCGGGGGCGTTTAAATACTAAGCTCGGTATTCCCGATCCTGCGCAATAACACGATGCCGGATGATGGCAAAAGCCTCATCCGGCATCAATAGGACGTTATTTCTGCTGTACGCCTTCCACCGAGATAATTAATTCAACTTCCTGAGAAGCGGGACCGAGATCGGTGGTAATGTTGAAATCCTTCAGCTTTATTTTCCCTTGAGCTTCAAAACCGGCGCGTGTGCCACCCCATGGATCGCCACCCTGACCCATCAGCTTCGCGTCCAATGTTACCGGTTTGGTGACACCGTTCAGGGTCAGGTTACCGGTGATATCCAAATCGTTGCCCTCTTTCTTCACGCTGGTGGACGTAAAGGTGGCCTGCGGGAACTTGCTCACATTGAGGAATTCTGCACTACGCAGGTGTTTGTCACGCTCGGCATGATTGGTATCAACACTGTTGGTGTTGAGGGTGACATTGACTTTATCGGCAGCCGGATTTTTCTCGTCAAAGGTAAATGTACCGTCGAAATCTTTAAATGTGCCGTACAGCCAGCTGTATCCCAGATGCTGAATGCGGAAATTAACAAAGGCATGCTGTCCCTCTTTGTCAATTTTGTAATCCGCCGCGATGGCAGAGCCGGTCGTGAATAATAAAGAGGCGAGTGTGAGTCCCAGCAGGTTTTTTTTCATTTTAAGCTCCATAGTCAGATGACGATTTTCCCAACATGCGATTAAGGGTATCGTCGTTATCGATAAAGTGATGTTTCAGGGCCATTAGCCCATGCAGAAGTGATAAAACCACCACGGTCCAGGCGAGCCATAAGTGCACGTTACCGGCGATGTCGGCTTGTACGCCTGCGTTGGCAAACGTGGCGGGAACATCGAACCAACCAAATACGCTGATTGCTTTACCGTCTGCGGTAGAGATCAGATAGCCGCTGATGACAATAGAAAAAAGCAGGGTATATAGCGTGAGGTGGCCCAATGCCGCCGCAATGCGGGTTAGACGGGAATAGCTTTTCAGCGCGGCAGGGGGAGGGGAAACAACCCGCCAGACAATGCGGACAACCAGTCCCATCATCAGCAACACACCGATACTTTTATGCAGTTCAGGCGCCTGGTGATACCAACCATCGTAATAACTGAGTGTTACCATCCATAAACCCAGAGCAAACATGCCATAGACGGCAATAGCGACCAGCCAGTGTAATGCGGCAGACACCACGCCATAACGCTGTGGACTATTATTGAATTGCATAAACATACCGTTAGATATTTCAGAAGTGAATGAAAATGGCGCGTAAAAGACATTAATGCAACTAATAAATAGCAATGGTGATGATATTTATTCTTATTTCAATAAAATTGATTAATTAAAGGCGCAATCATCAAATCGTTAGTGTGAGTGAACAAGGAGAAGGGCTTGAAAACAAGGAGGGATGAGAATTATGTTATTCAGTTTATTGCAATGAAATTAAGTAATTATCAGTTTTTGTCAATTAATGTCAGCGCATATCGATTAGAAGAACATAATATATATGACGTCCATAATCGCCAGCAGCGACCATAAAATAATGTAGAGCATGAAATGCTCGCGAATATTATTAACCAGATAGTGAAAGATGCGGCGCATCAATGTTATTCCTGTCATTAAAAATGGCCTCACCAACGAGGCCATTGATCGATTATCGCTTAAAACGGGACAGTCTGAATGGCGTCAGGTCAAAGGCTGACGGTTTACCCTGGGCAAAATCAGCCGCAATTTCGCCCAGTACGGAAGCAAACTTAAAACCGTGTCCGCTGAGCCCGGTAATCACCAGCGTGTTGTCATGGTCTGGCAACGTATCGATAATGAAGTCTTCATCTGGCGAGTTATCGTAAGTACAGGATGCGCCATGCAGACAACAGCCAATGCCAGGCAAAACAGCGCGCAGGAATGGGAAGGCTTCAGAACCATCGCTGGCGACAGCAGCAAACGGTTTACGTTCTTCAGGTGAATGAATGACCTGTCCGCCGTTATGTCTGCCAATTTTTAACTCGTCATTTTCAGCCGGAAAACCATAGTATTGATCGCCATTTGGCAGTTCGCCGGTAAATGCCGGGAATTTGTTTTTGACACTGTAGCGCCCGTCAGCCTGATACCATGCGAATACTTTACGCACCGGTTGTATCGGCAGTTCCGGCAGCAATGCTTTGACCCAGGTACCGGCGCTGACGACGACTTTATTCGCGTGGTAGTCACCATCGGCTGTTGCAACCGTTACGCCATCATCGTGGTGATGAATCGCCGTGACGGGGCATTTAAACAGCTGTGCACAACCCGCCTCTTCAGCCAGGCGAATCCAGGTTTTAATGGCTAACTCACTACGTAAAAAACCGGATTCAGCTTCAAACAGCCCGATATAGTTTTCAGGCACGCGAATTTCTGGCCAGCGAGCCATGATGGCTGCTGCATCCAGCTGTTCGACATTGAGCTGCCACTGTTTGGCACTTTGCGCCACGGTCGCTAAGAAGGTTGAATCTGCAGGGCCCAGGTTGATAACGCCAGAGCGAACAAAAACAGGCTCTTCATTTTGTGCGGAAAGTTCATCCCACAATGTTTGCGCACGTAGCACCAGTGGAACGTATTTTTCACCTTCGCCATACGCATGACGAATTAATCGTGTATCGCCGTGATGGCTGCCCTGTTGATGCGGTGGCATATGCGCATCGATCATCAAAACGTTGAGACCAGCGCGAGTGGCGTAGTATCCGGCTGCGGCGCCCACGGAACCGCTGCCAATAATGATTAAGTCGTATTTCATCCGCTTCTCTCTGCAATCGCGATAGCATACGTTAAATAATTCGAGTTGCAGGACAAAACGCCCTGGCGGTTTTGAACAGCGCTTACGCTGGCCCCAAAGGGGCGAGGCCAAAGGCCGAGTAAAGCCAACGCACATGCAACTTGAAGTAAGACAGGTATAGCAGGGTAAATAACTGAACCGGAATATTCAACCTGCAAATAAGAAAGGCACCGCGAAGGTGCCTTTTGATGGTGTGATGTATCAGGTTTAATGTCGCTGATACTCATTTACCTGGTAATCGCCAGATTCAATTTTGGCGATTCCGGCTTCTAATATCGAAATAAATTGCCTGGCAACATCAGTGGTTAACCAGAGCGTTTGACCGACTTCAGTCCCATCCGGGTCCGGACGATTCGGGGTCTGGTAGTGCAAACGCAGCATCAGCGCATCGTAGCTATCAACAGTGCTGATGTCCCACCCTACAAGCGGATGAGTCTGAATGACTTCATTATTCTTTTCCATCATGCCCCCTAATTCGTGTTACTAGACAACGGTTTTCGAGGTTCAATGCGTTTTTTTCTGAAGCAACTTCAGTATATCAATAAATAAGGGTATTCATTGAAAATTTAAAGAGGGCGGCGCATAAATTTTTTGTTTTCAGTGTTATCTGACTAATAAAACAACATGTTATTCATTTTTTTTTAGCATGTTGTGCAATTATTTTGGTGATTTGATTAAAAGATAATCAAAGTGTTTAATATAAATTATCTGCCAGCGTAGTAAATGCAAGATTGATTTAAAGGAAGCACCTATAAAAAAGCCGGGGCGACCCGGCAAACAAACATCACTGCATATCATTTTTTATTCGTTGATGAACCAGTCATCCGCGCTTTCCCAGGTTTCCTGCAGGATTTCGCTGATGCGTTCTTTGTCCTCTTTTGTTGCGCCAATAACCGACAGATTGTTGGCCCCGGCATAACGAACGGTAACGTTACCTTCGTTATCCGGAAAATGATGATGAATACGGCGGGAGAGTTCACCTGCCAGCGCGTCGATAGCACCGGCTGGTAAAGGTGAAGTTTTGGCAATAGTGACTTCAATACGCATAATAGCCCCCTGTTGGATATACTGGTTATTTATACAGTTAACTGTGCCAATTGACAACAGTGGGCTACACTTTTTTAGCGTTTTACTGACCAGCGTACGGTTTCACCGCCAAGGAATGGTACCAGCGTGTCATTTTCCAGTGCGATGCTATCCGGGACCTGATGTTCAATTTTCTCCAGTTCAATGAAGGTATCATTGACTGGCAGGCCGTAGAACTGTGGACCGTTCAGCGAGCAGAAGGCTTCAAAATGAGTCAGGGCATTCATCTCTTCAAACACGGTAGCATAGCTTCCCAGTGCTGTCGGCGCGTTAAAGCAACCTGCACAGCCGCAACTGGACTCCTTACGATGACGCGCATGCGGTGCGGAGTCGGTGCCAAGGAATGCACGACTGAATCCGCTGGCAACCAGTTCGCGTAGCGCCTGCTGGTGAACGTTACGTTTGAGTATCGGCAGACAGTACAGATGCGGACGAATTCCGCCGACCAGCATATGGTTGCGGTTAAACATTAAATGCTGCGGTGTGATGGTTGCGGCAAGAAGCTCGTTGCCCTCGCGAACGTAGTCGGCGGCATCTTTGGTTGTGATATGTTCAAACACCACTTTTAGCGCGGTTAAACGCTGACGTAAGGGGTCCATCACCGTTTCGATAAAACGTGCTTCGCGATCGAAAATATCGATCTCAGCGTGCGTCACTTCACCATGCACCAACAGTGGCATCCCCAATTTTTCCATGCGCTCCAGTACCGGCATAATGGCATCGACCGAGGTTACACCGTGTGTAGAGTTGGTTGTTGCATTGGCGGGATAAAGTTTCGCGGCGGTGAAGACGCCTTCGTTGAATCCACGCTCAAGTTCATTAGGATCCAGCGTGTCCGTTAAGTAGCAGGTCATCAACGGCGTAAAGTGATGTCCGGCGGGTACAGCGTCCAGAATGCGCTGACGGTACGCAATGGCCGCATCAACGGTAGTGACCGGCGGAGCGAGGTTTGGCATAACAATCGCGCGACCATAAGTTTCACTGGTATAAGGCACGACAGTTTTCAACATGTCGCCATCGCGAAGGTGAAGGTGCCAGTCGTCTGGGCGGCGGATCTTTAAAACCTGGGATGGTGCAGTCATCAATATGCTCCGGCTGAGGATAGTCTTTTTTGCCGGAAACAAAGGATAAGCGGAAACGTTTTCGTTTGCACGAAAAAAAAGGGCGCATTCGCGCCCTGATGTTGATTAATCGGTAAACGGGATAATGATTTCGCCCGGTTTAACCTCAATCCCTTTCGCCAGTTTTTTCGCCAGCGCTTCGCCTTTGCTGCTGTCTTCACGCAGAATATAGGCCGGTTGCTGGTTAAAGTAATTGCGCAGCGACTGATTTAAGTAGGGCATCAGCGTTTGCAGTACAGATTGCATTTTCTCTGGTGTGACGGTTGCATCAACCACTTCCATTTCTTGCAGATAAATCGCGCCTTTTTCTTTATTGAAGACTGGCAATGCTTTTAACTTCAATTTCATGGTCGCTTTCTGGCTACCAAAAAGGGAATTCATATCCAGATTGGCATCGCCTGTCAGCGTCACTTTATTCGGCTCTTCGCGACCAATCTGGCTGGCGAGATTGGTCAGTACGATGTGGGCTTCAGCGACGCCAGGCAGACCAATATCTTTCGAGAAGTCGTTATGCTTAGCCAGTGCCTGATTAATCTCTTGCTCGCTAACCGTGTATTGTGTGAGTTGATTACAACCAACCAACAGGCCGCTGACAATCAGTGCAGCAGCAAAAAAAATCTTTTTCATGGGGTTCCTCAACATGATGCTTGTGGCGTAATCGTGACACAAAGCAGCATCAAGCACCAGCGACCCGGACACCAGCAGAAAAAACTGAAATTGAGTCCGGGACGTCTGGTCAGCTATCAGGCATCAGGTTCCAGCATGCCGCGTGACGGGCGTTTATGGCTAAACTGCCAACCCAGCGCGAGGAAGGTGATAAAGCCGATAATGCCGAGCATCATCCACGGGAGTTCTGGCTGTGACAATGCTTTACCCATGTCAAACAGCCAGCCGCCACCGATATAACCGATGGCACCGCCGATGGCTAACCCGAGGCGGCTAAAGCCCATGTAGCTGCCCCGTGCGCGCGCATTTGCCAACGACGCGCTCAGCGTCTCGCGTGCCGGTTCCGCAATGATAGAACCGATATAGAAGGTGCAAATCAGGGTGAAAAGCTGCTGTAAATTTCCGACCAGACCGATGGGCATCATGCTAAGAGACATGATCAGCAGGCCTGCCATCAGCCGATGCTCAAGACGAAAACGTTTCTCACTCCAGCGGGCGATAGGGTAGAGCAGCGTTAAAGAGAGACACGCCTCGATGGCATACATCCACTTCACGGCGGCTGGCGAACCGGCAATGTCATTAACCATAATTGGCAGCATCAACATAACCTGTACCGCCAACATGTAATACCCCGCCAGCGTCAGGACATAGGTGACAAATCGTTTGTCATGCATCACATGGCTCATGCCTTCGCGCACGGGAATTTTCACGGTGGACAGCTTCCATGCCGGAAGCAGCCAGGCGTTAAACGCAGCGCACAAAACGAACAAGATCGCACCCGTAGCGCAGACCAGACGGAAATCGTACTGTAACAACCAACTGCCGAGTAATGCGCCAACAACGGCACCGGCACTGTCCTGCATCATCAGAATGGAGAAAAAGCGCCCGCGCTTTTCCGGGCGGATCAGTTTGACCACCAGTGCCGAACGGGGCGGGTCGAATAATGTACCGCCTAAGCCGGAGAGGAAACAGGAAAACCACAATAGCCAGGGTTCGTGCGCAATCCCCATCGTGGCGAACCCGGCGGCACGCATCAACATGCCGGTCACAATCATGGGTTTGGCACCAAAGCGGTCAGCAATTGCGCCGCCAAAAATCCCCAGACCTTGCTGAATAAATTGGCGCAATCCAAGTGCGATACCGACCATCACGGCGGCCCAGCCCATTTGGTCGACGAAACGGATAGAGATCAGTGGGAAAACGACAAAGAAACCCAGCACGACCAGCATATTATCGATGAGCAGGAAATATTTACCCAGGTTCCTTGCCTGCGAGACTTGCGACATTTCCCCTCCAGGGAAAAAACTCGTCACTCGGTGGAGAGTTTAAAAGATAAGCACCTTCTATTCTGCGGTGTCGTTTGCGCTTTTCCCACCCTTGGCGGGACAATATTTTTTTATCAAAAGTCCGTCTTGATAGAGAGTTTTCATCAAAATGTGTGAATAATTCAAAAAATGGCATTTTGCTCTTTTCACAGGGTGTATTTGCACAGGTATAGTAATGCGAATTGCGTATTGAAGACGTTACGGGAAGGAGTAGGTATAGAATGTTTGGCTATCGCAGTAACGTGCCAAAAGTGCGCTTAACCACGGACCGCCTGGTCGTGCGTTTGGTGCATGAGCGTGATGCCTGGCGTCTGGCAGATTATTACGCAGAGAATCGTCATTTCTTAAAGCCCTGGGAGCCTATCCGCGATGAAAGCCACTGCTACCCCTCTGGCTGGCAGGCGCGTCTGAGCATGATCTCTGAATTTCATAAACAAGGTACAGCCTGGTATTTCGCGCTGCTCGATCCCGATGAAAAAGAAATTATCGGCGTTGCGAACTTTTCGAACGTGGTGCGCGGATCTTTCCACGCCTGTTATCTCGGTTATTCCATTGCGCAGAAGTGGCAAGGGCAGGGACTGATGTACGAAGCCCTGACCGCCGCTATTCGTTATATGCAGCGGACGCAACATATTCACCGCATTATGGCGAACTACATGCCACACAATAAGCGTAGCGGTGATTTGCTGGCGCGACTCGGCTTTGAGAAAGAAGGATATGCAAAAGACTATCTGCTGATTGATGGGCAGTGGCGCGATCATGTGCTGACGGCGTTGACAACATCAGAATGGACCCCCGGTCGCTAAGTTTCAGGCGCGCGGCCTGAATAATGGAGAAGACGATGAAATACGAATTAACCGCCACTGAAGCCCGTGTGATTGGCTGCTTATTAGAAAAACAGGTTACTACACCGGAACAATATCCCCTTTCCGTGAATGGTGTGGTGACCGCGTGTAATCAAAAAACCAACCGTGAACCGGTGATGAATCTGTCGGAAGCCGACGTGCAGGACCAGCTTGATAACCTGGTAAAAAGGCATTTTCTGCGGACGGTGAGCGGCTTTGGTAATCGCGTGACCAAATACGAACAGCGGTTCTGTAATTCAGAGTTTGGCAATCTTAAGCTTAGCGCGGGTGAAGTGGCATTGATCACCACGCTGTTACTCCGTGGCGCTCAGACACCGGGTGAATTGCGTAGCCGCGCATCCCGAATGTATGAGTTCAGCGATATGGCGGAAGTGGAGTCAACGCTGGAGAAACTGGCTACCCGGGAAGATGGCCCTTATGTAGTCCGCCTGGCGCGTGAACCTGGAAAGCGAGAAAGTCGTTATATGCACCTGTTTTGTGGCGAGGTTGATGAGTCACTCGCTGCGGCAGATGAGCCGCATGCGGCGTCTGGAGATTTGCAGGTGCGTGTTGAAGCGCTGGAAACCGAAGTGGCAGAGTTGAAACAGCGGCTCGATTCATTATTGGCACACCTGGGAGACTAACGTGGGAAAATTGCGTATTGGCGTGGTCGGGTTAGGGGGCATCGCGCAAAAGGCATGGTTGCCTGTGTTGGGCGCATCTGCGGACTGGACGCTGCAGGGTGCATGGTCGCCCTCGCGGGAAAAAGCGCTGCGTATTTGTGAAACCTGGCGAATGCCATACGTTGATTCCGTACAGAATTTAGCGGCAACCTGCGATGCCGTTTTCGTTCATTCCAGTACCGCCACCCACTACGCTGTAGTGAGTGAGTTGCTGAATGCCGGCGTTCATGTTTGCGTGGACAAGCCGCTGGCAGAAAATCTGCGCGAAGCTGAACAACTGGTGGAGCTGGCGGCGCGGAAAAAACTGACGCTAATGGTTGGGTTTAATCGTCGCTTTGCGCCGCTGTATCAGGATCTAAAGGCGCAGTTGCGTAATGCGGCGTCTGTTCGTATGGACAAGCACCGTACGGACAGCGTCGGGCCGCACGATCTGCGTTTTACGTTGCTGGATGATTATCTGCACGTGGTAGACACCGCGCTGTGGCTGGCAGGAGGACAGGTTCAACTTAATGGCGGCACGCTGTTAACAAATGACACCGGTGAGATGCTTTATGCTGAACATCATTTTTCTGCCGACCAGCTACAGATAACCACCAGCATGCACCGCCGTGCAGGTAGCCAGCGCGAGTGTATCCAGGCCGTGACGGAAGGGGGCTTGATTGATGTGACGGATATGCGGGAATGGCGCGAGGAACGCGGGCAGGGTGTGGTACATAAGCCCATTGCAGGATGGCAAACGACGTTAGAACAACGTGGGTTTGCCGGATGCGCACGTCATTTTATAGCCTGCGTACAAAATCAGACGGTTCCTGAGACGGCGGGCGAGCAGGCGATTCTGGCGCAGCGTGTGGTTGAAAAACTGTGGCGGGAGGCGATGGAGGAATAACCCCCTGTAACATCTGGCGGTAGTAATTCACGCTAATCCAGGTACTATATGCCCACTCAAAAAACACCTCTTTTCAAGCTATAGACCAGTTTGTCGGCCTGATAAGACGCTCTAGCGTCGGCATCAGGCTCTGCGACATCACCGGATGAGGGCTCAACGCCTTCTCCGGCCAATGGACTGGCTATACGGGGTTCTGCCTCAGAGTCTGGAATACAACATAGATGAATTTATTAAAATCGCTGGCAGCCGTCAGCTCGATGACGATGTTCTCACGTGTGCTGGGTTTTGCGCGTGACGCGATTGTCGCCAGAATCTTTGGCGCAGGGATGGCGACCGACGCCTTTTTTGTGGCATTCAAACTGCCTAACCTGCTGCGCCGCATTTTTGCTGAGGGCGCGTTCTCTCAGGCGTTCGTACCGATTCTTGCCGAATACAAAAGTAAGCAGGGCGAAGACGCCACCCGCGTGTTTGTCGCCTATGTTTCTGGTCTATTGACGCTGGCGCTGGCCGTCGTCACGGTGGCCGGGATGCTTGCTGCGCCGTGGGTGATCATGGTCACCGCACCAGGGTTTGCTGATACTGCCGATAAGTTCACACTGACCACCCAACTGCTGCGAATAACCTTTCCTTATATTCTGCTGATTTCGCTGGCCTCACTGGCAGGTGCAATCCTTAACACATGGAATCGCTTCTCCATTCCCGCGTTTGCGCCGACGTTTCTGAATATCAGCATGATTGGTTTTGCGCTGTTTGCCGCGCCTTATTTCCATCCGCCGGTGCTGGCGCTGGCGTGGGCTGTCACCGTGGGCGGTGTGCTGCAACTGGTTTATCAGCTTCCTCATTTGAAGAAAATTGGCATGCTGGTACTGCCGCGAGTCAACTTTCGTGATGAAGGTGCGATGCGCGTCGTGAAGCAAATGGGGCCGGCGATCCTTGGGGTTTCCGTCAGCCAGGTTTCAATGATTATTAACACGATTTTCGCCTCGTTTCTGGCCTCCGGCTCAGTGTCATGGATGTACTATGCCGACCGTCTGATGGAGTTTCCCTCCGGTGTTTTGGGGGTGGCGCTGGGGACAATCCTGCTGCCGTCACTGTCCAAAAGTTTTTCCAGCGGTAATCATGATGAGTATTGTCGCCTGATGGACTGGGGGCTGCGCCTGTGTTTTCTGCTGGCGTTACCCAGTGCCGTGGCGTTGGGTATCCTGGCGAAACCGCTGACGGTGTCGCTGTTCCAGTATGGAAAATTTACCGCGTTTGATGCGGCGATGACCCAGCGTGCGCTGGTGGCGTATTCGGTCGGTCTGATTGGCATTATCATCGTGAAAGTATTGGCGCCTGGTTTTTACTCGCGTCAGGATATTAAAACGCCGGTAAAAATTGCCATTGTGACGCTGATTCTGACCCAGGTGATGAACCTGGCGTTTATCGGGCCGTTGAAGCATGCCGGACTGTCGTTGTCGATCGGTTTGGCGGCGTGTCTGAATGCTTCACTGCTCTATTGGCAACTGCGCAAACAGAAAATATTCACCCCACAGGCAGGCTGGGCCTGGTTCCTGACGCGTCTGGTGATTTCAGTGCTAGTGATGTCTGCTGCGCTGGTAGGGATGCTTTACATGATGCCGGACTGGTCACAAGGGACAATGGTGTGGCGTGTGATGCGTTTGCTGGCGGTGGTGGTCGTGGGAATCGTGGCCTACTTCGCCGCTCTTGCTGCGCTGGGTTTTAAAGTGAAAGAGTTCGTTCGCCGGACGGCGTAATGGACATCCTATGCCGGATGGCGGTACCACGCCGCATCCGGCCAGCAGAATAGCGTTGCCTGATAAGCACAATGCCATCAGGCAATGATCAAATAGAGAATTTTTTCCCGCCGCGATGTGCCGCAGATGTGTGGCCGTTCGCGCCATACAGCGTCGGCTCCTGGTGCGGTTTCAGCACTTGAATTGCCTGTTGATTGCGTTCGATTTGCCCTTCCAGCAGCCAACCATTGTGCTGGTTGAGATCGCGCAAATGCTGTGTTTTCTTCGTGATTGTCTGCCAGCGCTCGGCAATCTCATCGTTGGCGCTGCGCGTGGCGTCATTCTCCAGGCGGCGCTGCTGTTCCAGATAATCGAGGGTGGCCAGCAAAGAACTTTTTTCTTCTGTAATTCGCTGTAGCTGGCTACCGTTGATCTGCCCTGCAGAAAGCTGATGCTGCTCAGCATCCATCACCGTTTTTAGGTCATTGAGGACGGTCGTCATCTGATCAAGTATTTCTGACAAACGAGTCATACTTTATTTACTCTGTAGGTAGCTCTGTGCCTCGCGGATCAGCGAGTCGGCAATTTTTCCGGTATCCATTTTCAGCTCGCCGTTGCGGATCGCGGTTTTCAGCGCTTCGACACGTTCCATATTGATGTCATTGGTGCCGGGCTGCATCAATTTGGCCTGAGCGTCACTCAGCATTACGCTGGTGCTGTTTGTCGTCGCTGTTTTTTCCTTCCGCGCTTTTTGTACCGGCGAGTCGCTGGTTTCGCGTGGCTGGACAGTGCTTACTGGCTTCAATGGTGAGGTACGATCAATACTCATTTTTTCTATCCTCATCGAGGGGTTACGCTATAGCGGCCCGCTTTAATCATTGGTTGATTATCTATCGGCACTCGCTAAAAAATCTTTAACCTATTATAGGTTAATAAGAATATTCCCATCAGAATCGACGATTCCACTCACCACCTGGCCAGAAATCATCCGCACTCGGGCGTTTTGCGCGACGGCTGCATTGTTGAGCGCTTTACCTTCGGCATTGACCCGAAAGCCGTCTCCGTTGGCGATAACCATCACGCGTTGACCCGCTTTTATCCGCCACGCCTGGCGCAACATTGTGAGCTGGATTGGCTGACCGGGAACCAGGTCGCGCAGGCTCACGGCATCCTGAACCTGGTTAATGTCCAGTACGGCGCGTGGCGGCAGTTGATCCAGACGACCACGTTTTAGCGTTACGCTGGCCGCGTTCAGTGCGCTTCCGCGGGCAACAGGGGTCGCTGCGACAACATAGTTGCCGGTGGCTTGCACAGTGACCTGCAGATAACGTTTTTCATTGACGCAGCGGGCCAGCACGTTCACGTTACCCCACAGTTTCGCACTGCCGGACACGCTCAGCGCAGGCTGATCGCAGCTGGGCTGCAAGTTTGGCGGCGTACGGACAGTGACGACCACCTCATCGCTAAACCCGGCCAGGCGCTGGGAAAACCACGCGGTTAACTGCGAATTCAGGTCTTGTGCCAGCGTCATAGGGCTGAACAGCAGTGCTGCCACGACTATTCCACGTTTAAACGTTTGCATCAAAACCTCGCGCTTTTTCAGGTAGTGGCAGGATTCTACCTGTGTGACGCAGTCATCAACGCAACAAATAGCGACGCATTTTGCGTTTATTCCGGCGATAACGCGCGCGTGATGGGATTTAAGCTGTCGGCTGAATTTTGTCATTTGCGGAGGAGATATGCTCGATAAGCTCGATGCCGCCTTACGTTTTCAACAGGAAGCGCTGAATTTGCGCGCCCAACGCCAGGAAATATTAGCGGCCAACATTGCCAATGCCGACACGCCGGGGTATCAGGCGCGCGACCTGGATTTCGCCAGTGAATTAAAAAAAGTCATGGTGCGAGGGCGGGAAGAAACAGGCGGTGTTTCGTTGACGCTGACCTCTGCACAACACATTCCTGCCCAGACTGTCTCGGCTCCTTCTACGGAGTTGCTCTATCGCATTCCTGACCAGCCGTCTCTGGATGGCAACACGGTGGATATGGACAGGGAGCGTACGCAGTTTGCGGATAACAGCCTGAAGTACCAGATGGGGCTTACCGCGTTAGGTGGGCAAATCAAGGGCATGATGAACGTGCTGCAAGGAGGGAACTAACCCGTGGCGTTGCTCAATATTTTTGATATCGCAGGTTCTGCGCTGACGGCTCAGTCTCAGCGTCTGAACGTGGCTGCCAGCAACATGGCGAACGCCGATAGCGTGACCGGACCTGATGGTCAGCCGTATCGCGCAAAGCAGGTTGTTTTTCAGGTTGATGCGGCACCAGGCGCAGCAACCGGTGGCGTAAAAGTTGCTGACGTCATTGAAAGTCAGGCACCGGACAAGCTGGTTTATGAACCGGGCAATCCGCTGGCGGATGCGAATGGCTACGTAAAAATGCCGAATGTCGACGTGGTTGGCGAGATGGTTAACACCATGTCAGCTTCACGCAGCTATCAGGCAAACGTTGAAGTGCTCAATACCGTGAAAAGCTTGATGCTTAAAACGCTGACGCTGGGCCAGTAAAGGAGGCGCATATGTCCGTTGCTGTAAAAATGAATGACCCGAGTATGTCGGGTGTTAATGCTGCCACTGGCAACAGTTCGCTGACAGGGAGCAACGCGGCTGATCTGCAAAGCAGCTTTTTGACGCTTCTGGTTGCGCAGTTAAAAAACCAGGACCCGACCAACCCGCTGCAAAACAATGAGTTGACTACCCAGTTAGCGCAAATCAGTACCGTTAGCGGCATTGAAAAATTGAATACCACGCTGGGATCGATCTCCGGACAGATCGATAGCAGCCAGTCGTTGCAGGCCAGTACTCTGATTGGCCATGGCGTCATGATCCCGGGGACCACCATTCTGACCGGTAAGGGTGCGGAAGAAGGGGCAACGACGACCACGACACCGTTTGGCGTTGAGCTGCAGCAACCGGCAGATAAGGTTACCGCAACCATTACCGATAAAGACGGCAAGGTGGTACGCACCATCGATATTGGCGGGTTGAAAGCGGGTGTGCATACCTTTACCTGGGACGGCACGATGACGGACGGCACGGATGCACCGAGCGGTTCGTATAACGTCTCGATTGCGGCCAGTAATGGCGGAACGCAGCTTGTGGCGCAGCCTCTACAGTTTGCGCTGGTGCAGGGTGTTATCCGCAGTAACGGAGGTAACACGCTGGATCTGGGCACCTATGGAACCACCACCCTCGACGAAGTACGGCAGATAATCTAAGCCTTCACACTTATCAGGAGTAAGTCATGGCCTTTTCACAAGCGGTCAGCGGTCTGAACGCTGCAGCGACCAACCTCGATGTCATTGGTAACAACATCGCCAACTCCGCCACCTACGGTTTTAAATCCGGTACGGCATCCTTTGCCGATATGTTCGCCGGTTCTAAAGTGGGTCTGGGCGTTAAAGTTGCGGGTATTACCCAGGACTTTACCGATGGAACCACCACCAACACTGGGCGTGGGCTGGATGTGGCTATCAGCCAGAACGGTTTTTTCCGTATGGTTGACAGCAATGGTTCCGTTTTCTTCAGCCGTAACGGTCAGTTCAAACTCGATGAAAACCGCAACATCGTCAATATGCAGGGTTTACAGCTGACGGGCTACCCGGCCACCGGTACGCCGCCGACCGTTCAGCAGGGCGCGAACCCGGCACCGATCACCATTCCCAACACGCTGATGGCGGCAAAAGCCACCACCACCGCGTCGATGCAGATCAACCTGAACTCCACTGACAAAGAACCAAAGAATAAGACATTTAGCCCAAGTGATGCGGATTCGTACAATAAAAAAGGTACAGTGACCGTTTTTGATAGCCAGGGTAACGCCCATGACATGAATATTTTTTATGTCAAAAATGCGCAAAGCAACACTTGGGAAGTCTTCACGCAAGATGCTTCTACCGGAGATCCTGCGAAACCTGCAGGATTTATGCGCTTTGACGATAATGGAGCGTTTATAGGTATTAGTACTACCGCCAATGAGGCGGTACCGGGTGCTACACAAACACCATGGCCAAAGTCTATCAATATTGATACCGGTACGATCAATGGCGCGGTCCCGGCTGGCTTCTCGCTGAGCTTCCTTAACTCCATGCAGCAGAACACCGGTGCAAATAACATTGTTGCCACGAATCAGGACGGCTACAAACCAGGCGATCTGGTGAGCTACCAGATTAACAATGACGGTACCGTAGTCGGTAACTACTCGAACGAACAGAAACAGCTTCTGGGACAGATCGTGCTGGCGAACTTTGCCAACAACGAAGGTCTGGCGTCTCAGGGCGATAACGTCTGGGCGGCAACTCAGGCCTCCGGTGTGGCGCTGCTGGGTACCGCGGGAACCGGTAACTTCGGCAAGCTGACCAACGGTGCGCTGGAAGCCTCTAACGTGGATTTGAGTAAAGAACTGGTGAACATGATCGTCGCCCAGCGTAACTATCAGTCAAATGCGCAGACCATCAAAACCCAGGATCAGATCCTCAACACGCTGGTCAACCTGCGCTAAGCGCCTGACGGGATGGCTTAATGGATCACGCAATATATACCGCCATGGGCGCGGCCAGTCAGACGCTGAATCAACAAGCGGTGACGGCCAGCAACCTGGCAAACGCCTCCACACCGGGTTTTCGTGCGCAACTCAATGCACTGCGTGCGGTTCCCGTAGAAGGGCTTTCACTACCGACGCGTACGCTGGTAGTTGCTTCCACGCCTGGGGCCGATATGACGCCAGGCCAGATGGATTATACCTCCCGTCCGCTGGATGTGGCCTTGCAGCAGGATGGCTGGTTAGCTGTGCAGACCGCTGATGGCAGCGAAGGATACACCCGCAATGGCGCTATTCAGGTGAGTCCAACCGGTGAGCTGACTATTCAGGGACATCCGGTGATCGGCGAAGCTGGGCCGATAGCGGTACCGGAAGGGTCGGAAGTGACTATCGCCGCTGACGGAACGATTTCGGCGCTCAACCCAGGCGATCCCGCAAATACGGTGGCGCCAGTAGGACGTCTGAAGCTGGTTAAAGCGACGGGAAGTGAAGTGCAACGTGGTGATGACGGTATGTTCCGTCTGAATGCGGCAGCGCAGGCTACCCGGGGGCCGACACTGCAAGCCGACCCCAGCATCCGCGTGATGTCGGGCGTACTGGAAGGCAGTAACGTCAAACCCGTTGCGGCGATGAGCGATATGATTGCCAGCGCTCGCCGCTTCGAAATGCAGATGAAGATTATCAGTAGCGTGGATGATAACGCGGGCCGCGCCAACCAACTGCTGTCGATGAGTTAATACAGGACATTTTATGATCAATTCATTATGGATCGCCAAAACCGGCCTGGACGCGCAGCAAACCAACATGGATGTGATTGCCAACAACCTGGCAAACGTCAGTACGAATGGTTTTAAACGCCAGCGTGCGGTGTTTGAAGATCTGCTGTACCAGACAATTCGTCAACCGGGAGCTCAGTCTTCTGAACAGACAACGCTGCCGTCTGGTTTGCAGATTGGTACTGGTGTGCGTCCGGTTGCGACCGAACGTTTGCACAGCCAGGGTAATCTGTCACAGACCAATAACAGTAAAGATGTGGCGATTAAAGGCCAGGGCTTTTTCCAGGTCATGTTACCGGATGGGACGTCAGCTTATACACGTGATGGCTCTTTCCAGGTGGATCAGAACGGTCAGTTGGTCACGGCGGGTGGTTTTCAGGTACAGCCTGCAATCACTATCCCGGCTAACTCGCTGAGTATCACCATCGGACGAGACGGTATTGTCAGTGTGACTCAGCAGGGCCAGGCTGCGCCTGTTCAGGTGGGGCAGCTCAACCTGACGACCTTCATGAATGACACCGGTCTGGAAAGCATTGGTGAGAATTTGTACACCGAAACGCAATCGTCCGGCGCACCGAACGAAAGCACGCCAGGGTTGAACGGCGCGGGCCTGTTGTACCAGGGTTATGTGGAAACCTCTAACGTCAACGTGGCGGAAGAACTGGTCAACATGATCCAGGTTCAACGTGCTTATGAAATCAACAGTAAAGCGGTATCGACCACCGATCAGATGCTGCAGAAACTGACGCAACTCTAAAGTGACCTCCGGTGGGGTGAAAGCCTCACCGGCGCACTGATTTTGAAGATGAAGGCAATGCGAAAATACGCGCTTCACCCATACCCGATTTTGGCCCTGCTGGTGGTTTCACTGACAGGATGTGCCTGGATACCGGCCACTCCGCTCGTGCAGGGCGCGACGACTGCCCAGCCCGTTCCAGGCCCGACGCCGGTGGCGAATGGATCAATATTTCAGTCTGCGCAGCCGATTAATTATGGCTACCAGCCGTTATTTGAAGACCGCCGTCCGCGCAATATTGGCGATACGCTGACTATCGTATTGCAGGAAAACGTCAGTGCGAGCAAAAGCTCCTCGGCGAATGCCAGTCGTGATGGCAAAACTAACTTTGGTTTTGACACGGTACCCCGTTACCTGCAGGGGCTGTTTGGCAACGAGCGTGCCGACGTAGAGGCTTCTGGCGGCAACTCGTTTAACGGTAAAGGCGGCGCGAACGCCAGAAACACCTTCAGTGGTACGTTGACCGTGACGGTTGATCAGGTACTGGTGAATGGCAATTTACATGTCGTGGGTGAAAAACAGATCGCCATTAACCAGGGCACTGAATTCATTCGCTTCTCTGGAGTTGTTAACCCGCGCACCATTAGCGGTAGCAACTCTGTACCATCAACGCAGGTTGCGGATGCGCGTATTGAATATGTCGGTAACGGCTATATCAACGAGGCGCAGAATATGGGCTGGTTGCAGCGTTTCTTCCTTAATTTATCGCCGATGTAAGCGAGGTATCCAGTGTTTAAAACTCTTGTTGGAATGGTCCTGGTCCTGGCTACCACCTTTGCGCATGCCGATCGCATTCGTGATCTGACCAGTGTTCAGGGGGTGCGTGAAAACTCACTGATAGGCTACGGGCTGGTGGTGGGGCTGGACGGTACGGGTGACCAGACTACCCAGACACCGTTTACCACGCAAACGCTGAATAACATGCTCTCTCAGCTGGGGATCACCGTGCCGACGGGCACCAATATGCAGTTGAAAAACGTGGCGGCGGTGATGGTGACTGCGTCATTCCCGGCGTTTGGCCGTCAGGGACAAACTATCGATGTGGTGGTCTCTTCAATGGGGAACGCCAAAAGCCTGCGTGGCGGGACGTTGCTGATGACGCCGCTGAAAGGGGTCGATAGCCAGGTATATGCGTTGGCGCAGGGGAATATTCTGGTCGGTGGTGCAGGTGCCGCAGCGGGTGGAAGTAGTGTCCAGGTGAACCAGCTCAATGGTGGACGTATCACCAACGGTGCAATTATTGAACGTGAGTTACCCACCCAGTTTGGTGGTGGTAATACCATTAATCTGCAGCTGAATAATGAAGATTTCACCATGGCACAGCAGATAACCGACACCATTAACCGTTCTCGCGGATTTGGCAGTGCGACTGCGCTGGATGCGCGCACGATTCAGGTACGCGTCCCGAGTGGTAATAGCTCGCAGGTACGTTTCCTCGCGGATATCCAGAATATGGAAGTGAACGTCACACCGCAGGACGCGAAGGTGATTATTAACTCCCGTACGGGATCGGTGGTAATGAACCGTGAAGTGACACTGGATAGTTGCGCTGTAGCACAAGGCAACCTGTCGATTACGGTTAACCGCCAGGCGAATGTCAGCCAGCCGGATACACCGTTTGGTGGTGGACAAACTGTGGTGACGCCACAAACGCAGATTGATCTGCGCCAGAGCGGTGGTTCGTTGCAGAGCGTTCGTTCCAGTGCCAACCTGAACAACGTCGTACGAGCATTGAATGCGCTGGGGGCAACACCGATGGATCTGATGTCTATCCTGCAGTCCATGCAAAGTGCAGGTTGTCTGCGCGCCAAACTGGAAATCATCTGATGATTGGTGATAGCAAACTGCTGAACAGCGCAGCCTGGGATGCACAATCACTGAACGAACTGAAAGCGAAAGCGGGTCAGGACCCGGCGGCCAATATCCGCCCGGTCGCCCGCCAGGTTGAAGGGATGTTCGTGCAGATGATGTTGAAAAGCATGCGCGAGGCGCTGCCAAAAGACGGTGTGTTTAGCAGCGACTCCACGCGTTTATACACCAGCATGTATGACCAACAGATCGCCCAGCAGATGACGGCAGGAAAAGGACTGGGACTGGCAGAAATGATGGTCAAGCAGATGACGCAAGGACAGGGGCAACCTGCGGATGATGCGCCGCAGGTGCCGATGAAGTTCTCGCTGGAAACGGTGACCAGCTATCAAAATCAGACGCTGACGCAACTGGTGCGTAAAGCGATGCCCAGAACCACAGAAAGCAATGATGAGCCGCTGTCGGGTGACAGCAAAGACTTCCTCGCTCAACTTTCGTTGCCAGCAAAACTGGCCAGTCAACAGAGTGGGGTTCCTCATCATCTGATTCTGGCGCAGGCTGCGCTGGAGTCCGGGTGGGGGCAACGACAAATTCGACGAGAGAACGGCGAGCCGAGCTTTAACATTTTTGGGGTAAAAGCCTCGGGAAGCTGGAAAGGGCCGACCACTGAAATCACCACCACCGAATACGAAAACGGTGAGGCGAAAAAAGTGAAAGCGAAATTCCGTGTTTATAGCTCCTATCTTGAAGCACTGTCGGATTATGTCGGTCTGATATCTCGCAATCCGCGTTACGCCGCGGTGACCGGTGCTGCGACCGCTGAGCAGGGTGCCCAGGCATTGCAGAATGCCGGTTACGCCACTGACCCTAACTATGCGCGTAAATTAACCAGCATGATCCAGCAGCTAAAATCGATGAGCGAAAAGGTGAGTAAAACCTACAGCACGAATCTCGATAATCTCTTTTAAATAGCTCAAGTCTGCTGACCTGCTGCCGATAATACCGAGTATTGAAGGATTACAAGGAACCTCCATGTCCAGCTTGATTAATAACGCGATGAGTGGACTCAGCGCAGCGCAGGCCGCGTTGAACACTGCCAGTAATAACATCTCCAGCTATAACGTTGCCGGATATACCCGACAAACGACAATTATGGCGCAAGCGAACAGCACGCTGGGTGCGGGGGGCTGGGTCGGCAATGGTGTCTATGTTTCTGGCGTACAGCGTGAGTATGACTCATTTATCACTAATCAGTTACGTGCGGCACAGAACCAGAGCAGCGGTCTGACGACACGTTATGAGCAAATGTCAAAAATCGACAACCTGCTCGCCAGCAAAACCAGTTCGATCTCAACGTCGATGCAGGGCTTTTTTACCAGCCTGCAGACGTTGGTGAGTAACGCAGAAGATCCGGCGGCACGTCAGGCACTTATCGGTAAAGCTGATGGCTTAGTCAATCAGTTCAGAACGACGGACCAATATCTGCGCGATCAGGATAAGCAGGTCAATATTGCGATTAAAGCCAGCGTCGATCAAATCAACAACTATTCGAAGCAAATTGCCAGCCTTAACGACCAAATCTCTCGTTTGACGGGCGTTGGCGCGGGTGCATCACCTAACGATCTGCTCGATCAGCGCGATCAACTGGTGAGTGAGCTGAACAAGATTGTCGGCGTGGAAGTCAGTATTCAGGACGGCGGCACCTATAACGTGACCATGGCGAATGGCTATTCGCTGGTGCAAGGCAGCAATGCTCGCCAACTGGCCGCTGTACCTTCCAGCGATGATCCCTCTCGCACGACTGTCGCTTATGTTGACGGTGTGGCCGGAGAAGTTGCCATCCCGGAAAAGTTGATCACGACCGGTTCGCTGGGCGGGCTGTTGACGTTCCGTTCGCAGGAACTCGACCAAACGCGTAATACCCTTGGTCAGTTGGCTCTCGCTTTTGCTGATGCGTTTAACACGCAGCACAAAGAAGGTTTTGATGCCAACGGCGACCCGGGCAAAAACTTTTTCGATATTGGTGGCCCGGCAGTCCTTAGCAATACGAAGAATAAAGGGACCGGTGCGCTTGATGTAAAAATGACGGATAGCTCGTCGGTACAAGCCACAGACTATAAAATTACGTTTGATGGTACTGACTGGCAGGTGACCCGTCTGGCTGACAATACCAGCTTTAAGCCGACGGTCACTGGCGGAAAAATGTCGTTTGATGGGCTGGAAATCACCGTCAAAAATGGTGCGGTGCCAAATGACAGCTTTACGGTGAAACCCGTGGGGGACGCCATTATTAATATGAAAGTGGCGGTGACCGATGAGTCGAAAATCGCCATGGCTGAAGTGTCCAAAAATGACGCTGATCCCAATGTTGATAAAGGAAAAAGCGATAACCGTAACGGCCAGAAACTGCTGGATCTGCAAACCAAGGCAACCATCGGGAATAAAACCTTTAACGATGCTTACGCTACGCTGGTGAGCGATGTCGGCAACAAAACGGCGACCTTAAAAACCAGCAGCACTACGCAAAACAACGTGGTCACGCAGCTTTCAAATCAGCAACAGTCTATTTCCGGGGTTAACCTCGACGAAGAGTACGGGAATTTGCAGCGTTATCAGCAGTATTACCTGGCCAACGCTCAGGTGCTGCAAACGGCGAATTCGCTCTTTGATGCACTGCTGAATATTCGCTAAGGGAGAGGAACTCAATGCGTATCAGTACTCAGATGATGTACCAGCAGAACATGCGCGGCATCACCAACTCTCAGGCTGAATGGATGAAATTTGGCGAGCAGATGTCAACGGGGAAACGCGTGAACAACCCGTCTGACGATCCGATTGCCGCATCACAGGCCGTGGTCCTTTCGCAGGCTCAGGCACAGAACACGCAATATACGCTGGCACGCTCGTTTGCAACGCAAAAAGTCTCGCTGGAAGAGAACGTATTGAGCCAGGTGACGACGGCAATTCAGGCTGCGCAGGAAAAAATTGTTTATGCCGGGAACGGAACGTTAAGCGATGACGACCGTGCATCGCTGGCCACCGATCTGCAGGGGATTCGCGATCAGCTGATGAACCTGGCAAATAGTACCGACGGTAATGGTCGCTATATTTTCGGTGGATATAAAACTGAATCGGCACCGTTTGCCCAGGCAGATGGCGCTTACAGTGGCGGTACAACAAACGTTACCCAACAGGTCGATGCTTCGCGCACTATGGTTATTGGTCATACTGGGGATAAGGTGTTTGCCAACGTCACCAGCAATGCCGTGCCGGAACCGGGTGGCGGTACTCAGGAAAAGAACCTGTTTAAAATGCTGGATACTGCTATTGATGCGCTCAAAACCCCTATTGAGGGTGATGACGTGGCAAAAGCTACCGCCGCTGCTGCCATTGATAAAACCAACCGTGGTTTAAAGAATTCACTCAATAATGTGTTGAGCGTCCGTGCAGAACTAGGTACGCAGCTTAGTGAATTAAGCTCGCTTGATTCACTGGGTGCCGATCGCGCATTAGGCCAAACCCAGCAGATGAGCAATCTGGTTGACGTTGACTGGAATGCGGCGATTTCTTCGTATGTTATGCAGCAGGCTGCGCTACAGGCATCGTATAAAACGTTTACCGATATGCAGGGAATGTCACTGTTCCAGCTCAACCGGTAACGACCCTTTTTGAAACATATCATGAAACTGGATATGTTTGTCTGCCCGCTCCACATACACCCCGGAGCGGGCATTTTTTTAGGCTGCAGTTGTCTGGCTAACAGGCAATTTACCGGTCAGTCTAATTACCAGTGCAACAACACCGCAGAAAGTGGCCAGTGTCACCACGCCTTCCCAGTTTGCCAGCGCATAGACCTGACTTCCGAGTACGGAACCCAGCGCCATGCCGATAAACACCATGGTAAATAGCAACGCATTCAGACGACCTCTTGCCTGAGGCTCCAGGCTATAAACCAGGTTTTGGTGGGCGACCAGGCTGGATTGCAGCCCGAGATCAAAGCCTATCGCCGACAGGGCAATCAGCAGCCACTGCCCCTGTACTGGCAGGGCTGGAAGCAAGAACATAAGTGCAAAAGAAAGCGTGACTAACAGCGCACCCAACTGTGTTACCCGTCCGGCACCTACTTTATCTGCCAGATGACCTGCCATAGGGGCTGCCAGCGCTCCGGCTGCCCCTGCAATACCAAATGCTCCCGCCATCGCGCTGCCCATGTGGTAATGTTCAGAGAGCATAACCGCCAGTGTTGACCAGAAGGCACTGAAGGCAACAGACAGGAAGCCCTGTGCCCACGCCGCCCGGCGCAGTGGAGGATAACGTCGCCACAGTTGCGCCATGGACAGCATTAATGCCGGATAACTCAGCGTGGAATGGACCGTAAAGCGGGGCAGCATTTTCCACATCAGCACGGTAATCACGGCAATACTGACGGCGGCAAGTTGATACATTTCCCGCCAGCCATAGGCTTCACCTACCAGCCCGCTGATGGTCCGTGAGAGTAAGATCCCCAGTAGAAGACCGGTCATGACGGTACCCACCGTATTTCCCTGTTTGCCTTCAGGCGCCAGGATGGCTGCGGCCGGCACGATATCCTGAGCCATGGTCGCTGCCATTCCCATCATTAAGCTAACCAGCAGTAGCGAATGTAGCTGCCCGGTAAAACTGCAGGCCAACAGCAGTGCGGCAAGAGAGACGCTTTTTAGCAGGATTAATGTCCGACGGTCATAACGGTCGCCCAACGGCAACAAAAATAAAATGCCCAGTGCGTATCCTGCCTGGGTGAGCGTTGGCACCAGACCCATGCCGGTGATGCTTAAGGCCAGGTCCTGGCCCATTAATGGTAAAAGAGGCTGGGCATAATAGATTGCCGCAACGCTGAACCCAGCGCCCAGTGCCAGAACAAAAATAACCCAACGGGAAAGTGCGGTGTGTGTGTTCACAAATGATTCCTCAATCACGGGATGTGCGGCTATTTTTATCCTTCAACCGGTGGCACGGTAGCGAGCGCAGTGGTAAAACAGTTATACGCTACACGTATGAATAATGACTAAATGATAAAAACTGAACGTATAGATAGGGTGGAGTTGATGCGCACGTTTGTGCGCATCGTTGAGGCTGGTTCGCTTTCAGCGGCGGCAAAGCAAATGGGCACCACTCAGGCAACCGTCAGTCGACGACTGCAATCCCTTGAGACGCTGTTGGGCGTTAAGCTGATTATGCGTACCACCCATGCAATGAAACTGACTGATGATGGTGAACGGGGGTATCAGCACGCCAAACACATTATCGATGCCTGGCTGGCGCTGGAGGACGGGTTGAACGTCACGGAGGATGAGCCAGTGGGGACGTTGCGGGTTCGGGCACCGCATGCGTTCGGCCAACAGCAACTCCTTGAACCGCTTCTGCAATTCCTTTCCCGCTATCCACAGTTATCCGTTGAGTGGATGCTGAATGATAAGACCGTTGATTTTCTCAGCGACAATATCGACTGCGCTATCCGGGTTGGGGCTGAGGTCGATCCGGCAACGGTTTCGGTATTGTTAGCTGAAGTCCCGCGAAGTATGGTGGCAAGTCCCGAGCTTCTCGCGCAATTTGGGATTTTGACTCACCCTGAACAGTTATCGGCGCTGCCCTGGATCGCGGTAAATACATTTTATCAGCACAACGTGTCGTTACTTCACCACAGGCGTAAAGAAGCTATCACGCTGAATATTTCTCCCAGATTAAGTACCGACAGTATTTACGTCGCCAGAAATGCTGCACTTGCGGGGCTGGGGATTACCCTTGTCTCAAGCTGGATGGTTGAAGACGATATCGCCTGCGGAAGATTGATTACGCTATTACCTGACTGGCATGCGTCGTCATTGCCCGTGCATTTGGTTTATCCCTGGGCTCGTTATTATCCAACCCGCTTACGCAAATTTCTGGCGCTGATGAAAGATGTTATGCCACAGGTAACGGGGATGCGGGGCGTTCACGACGTATAAAAAAGCCGACCCTGAGGTCGGCTTTTTCATTGCCTATGACTTACTCAACAGGCTGTGGTCGTGTTGCTGGCGCGGTTGCCTGATGGCTGGCACTGTGTCCGCCTGCCGCACCTTTACCCTCAAAGGCAAAAGCAGGACGCTGCCAGTCGCTATGACGCGGCGCTTCTGGTACATATTCCGGTGCTGGTGCACGAGTCATCGGCGCGGTCGCATGGCTGTGAATCAGTTCTGCGTCCACACTGGCTGTCGCAACGTCGGCCACTGTGACTGGCACTACGGCACTCATCACATCTTTCGGTGCTTCAACAATGGGGGCTGTCTCAACAACCGGTGCAACCTCAATAACCTCTTCAACCACTTCTGGCTGGGAAGCCACGGTTTCAACAGGCTCTTCGACTACTGCTGTTTGTGCAGCTTCAGCAACAGGCTCAGCTTGTGCGGCAATCTCTGCGGCAACAGGTGCATCAGCGACGGCGATAATCTGCGGTTGTTCAGCAACCGGAGTGGCAATCACTTCCGGATGTGCTGTTTCAGCCACAACAGTCTGCGTTTCCGCTACGCTAACATCAGGTTGCGCGACGTCTGCCTGTACAGGGACATCCGCAATGTGCTCAACGACAGCAGCAGCGACTTGAGGCTCTACTGCCACAGGCGTGTTTTGTTCCTGATCCAGTTTCTGTTCGCGCTGTTCTTCAACCTGCATGTCCTGAGTACGGGCAACAGGGTAGCTAATCCAGACTTTGCCGGATGCTAATTCAGGAGAAGCACAGGCGACCGTTAACGGCATCGGCGACTGAACCGGATAACGTTCGTCACGATAGCGACGACGACGCTGCCCGCTTACACGCAGATGGCGAGGAGAACGACGTGAGCGACGAGGCATACCGTTGTTATCACGTGCTTCGTTGTTGTCTTCTTGCTCTGGTGCAACAACTGCAGGTAAATCGACTTTAGCCAGTTCGGTACGTTGAGCCGGAGCGGGTTGTTCAACAGGTTGAGCAACGGCGGTTTCAGCAACAATAGCTGCAGTGGCCACTTCGGCTTCAACCGGCGCACTGTCGGTGAATCGAACTTTCTGATTCAACTGACGCTGTTTACGACGAGTCTGCGGCTGACGCACGCGTTCTTCCTGCTCGGAATCCTGTACAGGCTGTTCAGCCAGGTTCAGCTCTTTAACTTCCTGCTGCGCCTGACGCTTATCATCGTTGCGACGGCGGTTGCGCTCGCGACGTGGAGCCTGCTGCTCGTCGCCGGATTTCGCTTTATCTGCAACATCGCTGGATTGCTGGCGGTTGTCACGCGTTTCAGCATTCTGCTGTTGCGCCTGACGACGGTTACGACGATTTTCATCGCGGTTTTCGCCATTTTCAGAACGTTCGTTGCGGTTGTCACGATCGCCACGGTTGTCGCGGTTATCACGGCGTTCGTTGCGGTCGCGACGATTGTTTTGGCGCGGCTTACGACGATCCTGCTGGCGTTCAGTCTTTTCTTCGGCTTTCGGTGCAGGTTGCTCCACTGGTTTCACTTCTTCGCTGCCACTAAAGATAGACTTCAGCGCGCCGAAGAAACGGCTAATCAAACCAGGCTGTGCGGCTGTTGCGGCAGTTGTTGCGGCAACTTTTGGCGCAACGGAAGGTTTAGCAACAGGTTCTTGTAGCGCCGGGGCAGGCGGAACATCAGGCATCGCAAACGTTGCAAGTGCCGGTTGCTCAGGTTGCTTACGCTCGACGTATTCTTCTTCCGTCGGTAATGCCATTGCTTCTTCGTGCAGTTTCGGCAGCAGATAGCTCAGGGTTGGCGTCTCTTCCCCTTTGCGTACACGCAGTACGGAATAGTGCGGCGTTTCCATCTGATCGTTTGGCACGATCACACAGCGCACACCATTCTGACGTGTCTCAATGGCATTGACTGCAGTACGTTTTTCGTTGAGCAGATAAGACGCAATGGGTACCGGGACGATCGCGTGAACTTCCTGTGTATTCTCTTTCAGCGCTTCTTCTTCGATCAGACGCAGAATGGAGAGCGACAGCGATTCGTTGTCACGCACGGTACCGGTGCCGGAGCAACGCGGGCAGACGTGGTGACTGGATTCACCCAGGGACGGGCTCAGACGCTGACGGGACATTTCCAGCAGACCGAAGCGAGAAATATGGCTGATCTGAATACGCGCTCTATCCTGGCGAACGGCTTCACGCAGACGGTTTTCTACCGCACGCTGGTGGCGAACCGGGGTCATATCGATAAAGTCGATGACGATCAGGCCGCCAAGGTCACGCAGACGCAACTGACGTGCAATTTCATCGGCAGCTTCGAGGTTGGTGTTAAACGCCGTTTCTTCAATATCACCGCCGCGGGTTGCGCGTGCGGAGTTGATATCGATAGCAGTCAGCGCTTCAGTGCTGTCGATAACGATTGACCCGCCGGAAGGCAGACGCACTTCACGTTGGAAGGCAGATTCAATCTGGGATTCAATTTGGTAGTGGCTGAATAGCGGGATTTCGCCAGTGTACAGTTTGATTTTGCTGCTGAAATCCGGACGCCCCAGCGCAGCGATGTGCTGACGCGCCATCTCCATCACTTTCGGGTTATCGATAAGGATTTCACCAATATCCTGACGTAAATAGTCACGGAAAGCACGAACGATGACGTTGCTTTCCTGGTGGATCAGGAACGGAGCAGGGCGGCTTTCAGCCGCTTTTTGAATGGCTTCCCAGTGTTTCAGACGGAAGCTCAGGTCCCACTGTAGTGCTTCGGCGGATTTGCCAACACCCGCGGTACGTACGATAAGCCCCATGCCATCAGGCAGTTCAAGGCTTGCCAGCGCTTCTTTTAATTCGGTACGGTCGTCGCCTTCAATGCGACGAGAGATGCCGCCCGCACGCGGGTTGTTTGGCATCAAAACGAGATAGCTGCCTGCCAGACTGATAAAGGTTGTCAGTGCTGCGCCTTTATTTCCGCGCTCTTCTTTATCTATCTGAACGATAACTTCCTGACCCTCACGCAACACATCTTTAATGTTGGGACGGCCATGGGAACTGTAGTTTGCAGGAAAATATTCGCGGGCAATTTCTTTTAACGGGAGGAAACCGTGACGTTCAGCGCCGTAATCAACGAAAGCAGCTTCCAGACTCGGTTCAATACGGGTAATTTTACCTTTATAGATGTTGGCTTTTTTCTGCTCGTGTCCAGGACTTTCGATATCCAGATCGTACAGACGTTGCCCATCTACAAGGGCGACACGCAACTCTTCCTGCTGAGTCGCGTTAATTAACATTCTTTTCATCGTAACTTACTCATTATTCTTACATTGACGACTAAGCTGCGGGCAGAGAAATGCCTTTCCGGGTGTGAACCGATGGCCTCGTGTCTATTCGCGTCGCCAACCTCACGGTTATCGTCAGCTCAAAGAGGCGCAGAGTGTCGGTTGCCTGTATTTCATACGGAAACACAGCGCAATTATCAGGGGAACAGTCTGGGTATTACTCTCCAGAGAAGCTTCCATTGTGCTTGTCGTCTTTCACGCTGTTGGTGCGTTGGCTTCATCTTCTCACCCCAGCTACTTACGGGAGTAAGCTGCTGGGAATTCCAGACTTGCCGCCTTCCTACAACGCGAAATCCATAGAGCACTTACCGGTAAGGACTGCAACCCGCAGCCCGCTAACTGCCTGAAAGATCAATACGTCTTACGCCATTGCTGCGTTGATGATCGGTCGGGCAAAATTGGGTCATTCCGGAAAAGTTCTTGTTTTAACAAGATTCAACACGGAAACAAGCTCATTATTCCACTGCTAACCTTGTTATAGCAAGATGACTTTTGCCATTTATCACCCGGTTACTCACAGTTTTTACACTTCCGCCTGGTGATTGCTTTAATAACCACCAAATCGGTTATGTCAAACTTAAGTAATAGGGTATAGCAGTTAATATAAGCATAGAAAAATGTGTGGCGCGAATCTTGATGGCTATTTAAAATCGGCCCCCATGAAAACAGAGACTCCAGCCGTAAAAATAGTTGCCATTACTGCCGATGAAGCAGGGCAACGCATCGACAACTTTTTGCGCACCCAGCTCAAAGGCGTGCCGAAAAGTATGATTTATCGCATTTTGCGTAAAGGCGAAGTGCGGGTGAATAAAAAACGCATCAAACCCGAGTACAAACTCGAAGACGGGGATATTGTGCGTATTCCGCCTGTGCGTGTCGCTGAGCGTGAAGAAGAAGCGATTTCTCCGAATTTGCAGAAGGTCGCTGCGCTGACTGATGTCATTTTGTATGAAGATGACCATATTCTGGTGCTTAACAAACCTTCTGGCACTGCCGTTCATGGTGGCAGCGGATTAAGCTTTGGGGTGATCGAAGGTTTACGCGCCTTACGTCCGGAAGCGCGTTTCCTTGAACTGGTGCATCGTTTGGACCGTGATACCTCCGGTGTGTTGCTGGTCGCCAAAAAGCGCTCGGCGCTGCGTTCACTGCATGAACAATTGCGTGAAAAAGGGATGCAAAAAGACTACCTGGCGCTGGTAAGGGGTCAGTGGCAATCGCATGTCAAAACTGTGCAGGCACCTTTGCTAAAGAACATTCTGCAAAGCGGTGAGCGTATCGTGCGGGTGAATCAGGAAGGGAAACCGTCGGAAACCCGTTTTAAAGTGGAAGAGCGCTATGCGTTTGCCACGCTGGTACGCTGTAGCCCGGTAACCGGTCGTACTCACCAGATCCGTGTTCATACGCAATTTGCCGGGCATCCGATTGCTTTTGATGACCGCTATGGTGACCGTGAGTTTGATAAGCAACTGGCGGGTACGGGGTTGAACCGGCTGTTCCTGCATGCTGCTGCGCTGAAGTTTACTCATCCCGGTACGGGTGAGGTTATGCGTATTGAAGCGCCGATGGATAATCAGCTGAAACGCTGCCTTGAGGTATTGCGCAGCAAAGCCTGATACGCGTTGCTTATCAGGCCTACAACCGCGCAATGCGCCGTAGGCCTGATAAGACGCACCGCGTCGCCATCAGGCAGATTAACTAGGCTTTTAACGGGTTCATGTCTTCCCGGCGCAGCATCTGACACAACGCGATCAGCGGCAAGCCAATCAGTGTGTTAGGGTCGCGGCCCTCCAGACGCTCAAAGAGCGCTATACCTAATCCTTCACTTTTAAAGCTACCTGCGCAATGTAACGGGCGTTCTTTACGCACGTAATCTTCAATTTCCATTTCACTTAAATGGCGGAAATGGACGTCGAACGGTTCAACTTCGGTTTGTAGATGACCGTTAGCTGAATTATAAAGCGCCAGTCCTGTGTAAAAAGTGACAATATTTCCACTGGCTTTGGTTAATTGTCGTCTGGCATTTTCTTCTGTTAATGGCTTACCGGTTATTTCGCCATCAAGAACACAAATTTGATCAGACCCAATTATCAAATGTGATGGAAACCGATGGGCAAGGGATTGCGCTTTTTCCTGTGCCAGGCGTAACACTAAATGCCGAGGTGTTTCGCCAGGTAAGGGGGTTTCATCAACCTCTGGGGCTGCGCATTCAAACGGGATGGCCAATTTTTCGAGCAAAGCGCGACGCCAGGGAGAGGTGGACGCAAGAATAAGTTGAGGCATATTTTTTCCCCCGCATATAGCGTAATGATGAGAGCCATTTTAAACTATGGACTTCGTCCTTCAAGCTGGCTGCGATGGCTTGTCGTGATCGATTTTAAGTCGATGACCCGCAATGTGTGCGAATTATTGGCAAAAGGCAACCACAGGCTGCCTTTTTCTTTGACTATATGACGTTACAAAGTTAATATGCGCGCCCTATGCAAAAGGTAAAATTACCCCTGACTCTTGATCCGGTTCGTACGGCTCAAAAACGCCTCGATTATGAAGGTATCTATACTTCTGATCTGGTTGAGCGCGTCGCCGATTCTGTAGTCAGTGTGGACAGTGATGTGGAATGCTCCATGTCGTTCGCTATCGATAACCAGCGCCTTGCCGTTATAACCGGTGATGCGAAGGTTTCGGTCACGCTCGAGTGTCAGCGTTGCGGGAAACCGTTCCCACTTCATGTTCACACAACATATTGTTTTAGTCCTGTCCGTTCTGACGAGCAGGCTGAAGCACTCCCGGAAGCGTATGAGCCGATTGAGGTTAACGAATTCGGTGAAATCGATCTGCTTGCAATGGTTGAAGATGAGATTATCCTCTCCTTGCCGGTAGTTCCGGTGCATGATTCTGAACACTGTGAAGTGTCCGAGGCGGACATGGTCTTTGGCGAATTGCCTGATGAAGCGCAAAAACCAAACCCATTTGCCGTATTAGCCAGCTTAAAGCGTAAGTAATTGAGGAGTAAGGTCCATGGCCGTACAACAGAATAAACCAACCCGTTCCAAACGTGGCATGCGTCGTTCTCATGACGCTCTGACCGCAGTCACCAGCCTGTCTGTAGACAAAACTTCTGGTGAACAACACCTGCGTCACCACATCACTGCCGACGGTTTCTACCGTGGCCGTAAGGTAATCGCTAAGTAATCACGCATGGCTCAATGGATTTCCCACTTCGGTGAGAAAGACAGAGAGCACACGCGTGATGAAGCTTAGTGAGGCTTTCCCCGGGTAACTGGGGAAATACCTAACCGGGCAGCGACGATACCTTGACACGTCTAACCCTGGCGTTAGATGTCATGGGGGGAGATTTTGGCCCTACCGTGACAGTGCCTGCAGCATTGCAGGCACTGAATTCTAATTCGCAACTCACTCTTCTTTTAGTCGGGGATCCCGATACAATCACGCCATTACTTGCCAAAGCTGACTTCGAACAACGTTCACGTCTGCAGATTATCCCTGCTCAGTCAGTTATTGCCAGTGATGCCCGGCCCTCGCAAGCAATCCGCGCCAGTCGTGGAAGCTCAATGCGTGTCGCCCTGGAGCTCGTGAAAGAAGGTCGAGCGCAAGCCTGTGTCAGCGCTGGTAATACGGGCGCACTAATGGGGCTTGCGAAACTCTTGCTCAAACCCCTTGAGGGTATTGAGCGTCCTGCGCTGGTCACGGTTTTACCGCATCAGCAAAAGGGCAAAACGGTGGTACTGGACTTGGGTGCCAACGTGGATTGCGACAGTACGATGTTGGTGCAATTTGCCGTCATGGGTTCCGTGTTGGCAGAAGAGGTGGTTGGGATTGCCAATCCTCGCGTTGCGTTACTCAATATCGGTGAAGAAGAAACTAAGGGTCTCGACAGTATTCGGGATGCTTCTGCTGTGCTAAAAACAATCCCTTCCATTAATTATATCGGCTATCTTGAAGCCAATGAGTTGCTGACTGGCAAAACTGATGTGTTGGTCTGCGACGGCTTTACAGGTAATGTCACATTAAAGACGATGGAAGGTGTTGTCAGAATGTTCCTTTCACTGCTGAAATCTCAGGGTGAGGGCAAAAAACGGTCGTGGTGGCTGCTGTTATTAAAACGTTGGTTACAAAAAAGCCTGACAAGGCGATTTAGTCACCTCAACCCCGACCAGTATAATGGCGCCTGTCTGTTAGGATTGCGCGGCACGGTGATTAAGAGTCATGGTGCTGCCAATCAGCGAGCATTTGAAGTCGCGATTGAACAGGCAGTGCAGGCGGTGCAGCGACAAGTTCCTCAGCGAATTGCCGCTCGCCTGGAATCTGTATACCCAGCTGGATTCGAACTGCTGGACGGTGGCGAAAGTATCAACTCACGAGTGCACAGGTAACAGTGCCGGCTGAGGGTGCTGTCAACGTACCAGTGATTTGCTCGTGGCGGTATATAACCAAAAAGTGACTGAGCGTACATGTATACGAAGATTATTGGTACTGGCAGCTATCTGCCTGAACAAGTGCGTACTAACGCCGATTTGGAAAAAATGGTCGAGACGTCTGATGAGTGGATCGTCACTCGTACAGGTATCCGCGAGCGCCATATTGCTGGGCCAAATGAAACAGTTGCGACGATGGGCTTTGCTGCCGCTAACCGTGCACTTGAAATGGCCTGCATCGACAAAGAGCAAATTGGTCTGATTGTGGTTGCTACCACGTCATCAACACACGCATTTCCAAGCGCGGCGTGCCAGATCCAAAGTATGCTGGGGATCAAAGGCTGTCCAGCGTTTGATGTTGCAGCAGCCTGTGCTGGTTTTACCTATGCACTTAGCGTTGCCGACCAGTATGTAAAATCTGGCGCGGTCAAACATGCGCTGGTTGTCGGATCGGATGTGCTGGCGCGCACGTGTGATCCAACCGATCGCGGGACGATCATTATTTTTGGTGATGGCGCCGGTGCGGTTGTACTGAGTGCATCAGAAGAGCCGGGTATTATCTCCACCCATCTGCATGCTGATGGTAGCTATGGCGAACTGCTGACGCTGCCAAATGCAGATCGCGTGAATCCGGAAAACCCGATTCACCTGACGATGGCGGGTAACGAAGTATTTAAAGTTGCGGTTACCGAACTTGCTCATATCGTTGATGAAACGCTGGAAGCAAATAATCTCGACCGTTCTGCACTGGACTGGCTGGTGCCACATCAGGCAAACCTTCGCATTATCAGCGCGACAGCGAAAAAGCTGGGTATGTCGATGGATAATGTCGTCGTCACGCTGGACAGACACGGCAATACGTCAGCTGCTTCCGTACCGTGCGCGTTGGACGAAGCCGTCCGCGACGGGCGAATTAAAGCAGGGCAGTTGGTATTGCTTGAAGCCTTCGGAGGTGGATTCACCTGGGGCTCCGCGCTGGTTCGTTTCTAGTATAAGGATTTTAACATGACGCAATTTGCATTTGTGTTCCCAGGTCAGGGTTCTCAAACCGTTGGAATGTTGTCGGATATGGCAGCAAGCTACCCAATTGTTGAAGAAACTTTTGCTGAAGCTTCAGCGGCGCTGGGCTATGATCTTTGGGCTCTGACTCAACAAGGTCCGGCAGAAGAACTGAATAAAACCTGGCAGACGCAGCCAGCACTGTTGACGGCATCTGTCGCGTTGTATCGCGTATGGCAGCAGCAGGGTGGTAAAACGCCTGCGCTGATGGCGGGTCACAGTCTGGGTGAATACTCTGCGCTGGTGTGTGCAGGTGTTATCAATTTTGCTGATGCCGTGCGCCTGGTTGAACTGCGCGGCAAATTTATGCAGGAAGCTGTTCCGGAAGGCACAGGTGGCATGTCTGCTATCATCGGTCTGGATGATGCCGCTATCGCGAAAGCGTGCGAAGAGTCTGCTGAAGGTCAGGTGGTTTCACCGGTAAACTTTAACTCACCGGGTCAGGTAGTTAT
This sequence comes from Citrobacter sp. Igbk 16, assembly GCF_028069755.1. NCBI lineage: Bacteria > Pseudomonadati > Pseudomonadota > Gammaproteobacteria > Enterobacterales > Enterobacteriaceae > Citrobacter > Citrobacter sp. Igbk 16. The sequence continues at coordinate 39,441 of NZ_JANEWJ010000030.1, forward strand.
CGCCGGGCACAAAGAAGCTGTAGAGCGTGCAGGCGTGGCCTGTAAAGCTGCTGGTGCTAAGCGTGCGTTACCGCTGCCAGTGAGTGTTCCATCTCACTGCGCGCTAATGAAGCCTGCAGCCGAGAAACTGGCTATTGAACTGCAGAAAATTACCTTTAACACGCCAACTGTTTCCGTTGTGAACAACGTTGATGTGAAGTGCGAAACCACCGCCGATGCTATTCGCGATGCGCTGGTTCGTCAGCTTTACAGCCCGGTTCAGTGGACTAAGACCGTTGAATTTATGGCATCTCAGGGCGTAGAGCACCTGTATGAAGTCGGTCCGGGTAAAGTCCTCACCGGTTTGACGAAACGTATTGTTGACACCCTGACTGCTTCGGCACTGAATGAGCCGGCGGCGTTGTCTGCGGCGCTAGAGCAATAAAAGAGGAAAACCATGAGTTTTGAAGGAAAAATCGCGCTGGTTACCGGTGCAAGCCGTGGCATTGGCCGCGCAATTGCTGAGACACTCGTTGCCCGTGGCGCGAAAGTGATCGGTACTGCAACAAGCGAAAGCGGCGCGCAGGCCATTAGCGATTACTTAGGTGCAAATGGTAAAGGTCTGATGTTGAATGTGACCGATCCTGCATCTATCGAATCTGTTCTGGAAAATATTCGTGCAGAATTTGGTGAAGTCGATATCCTGGTCAATAATGCCGGGATTACTCGTGATAACCTGTTAATGCGCATGAAAGATGACGAGTGGAACGATATCATCGAAACCAACCTGTCATCTGTTTTCCGTCTGTCAAAAGCGGTAATGCGAGCTATGATGAAAAAGCGTCATGGTCGTATTATCACTATCGGTTCTGTGGTTGGTACCATGGGAAATGCGGGTCAGGCTAACTACGCTGCGGCGAAAGCGGGTCTGATTGGCTTCAGTAAATCACTGGCGCGTGAAGTCGCGTCCCGTGGTATTACTGTAAACGTTGTTGCTCCGGGCTTTATTGAAACGGACATGACGCGTGCGCTGTCTGATGATCAGCGTGCGGGTATTCTGGCGCAGGTTCCTGCGGGTCGCCTTGGTGGCGCTCAGGAAATCGCCAGCGCGGTTGCATTTTTAGCTTCCGACGAAGCAAGTTACATCACTGGTGAGACTTTGCACGTCAACGGCGGGATGTACATGGTTTAACCACGATTGAAAAATATTTGCGTTATTAGGGCGAATGGCCTCAAAATAACGTAAAATCGTGGTAAGACCTGCCGGGATTTAGTTGCAAATTTTTCAACATTTTATACACTACGAAAACCATCGCGAAAGCGAGTTTTGATAGGAAATTTAAGAGTATGAGCACTATCGAAGAACGCGTTAAGAAAATTATCGGCGAACAGCTTGGCGTTAAGCAGGAAGAAGTTACCAACAATGCTTCCTTCGTTGAAGACCTGGGCGCGGATTCTCTTGACACCGTTGAGCTGGTAATGGCTCTGGAAGAAGAGTTTGATACTGAGATTCCGGACGAAGAAGCTGAGAAAATCACTACCGTTCAGGCTGCCATTGATTACATCAACGGCCACCAGGCGTAAGTGAACATCTCCAGGCGGTCATTCGACCGCCTGAGTTTTATCTTTTTTTCCCACTTGAATTATTTTTCCCTCCCTGGAGGACAACCGTGTCTAAGCGTCGTGTAGTTGTGACCGGACTGGGCATGTTGTCTCCTGTCGGCAATACCGTAGAGTCTACCTGGAAAGCTCTCCTTGCCGGTCAGAGTGGCATCAGCCTGATCGACCATTTCGATACTAGCGCCTATGCAACGAAATTTGCTGGCTTAGTAAAGGATTTTAACTGTGACGACATTATCTCGCGCAAAGAACAGCGCAAGATGGATGCCTTCATTCAATATGGAATTGTCGCTGGCGTTCAGGCCATGCAGGATTCTGGCCTCGAAATTACGGAAGAGAACGCTCACCGTGTTGGCGCCGCTATCGGCTCCGGTATTGGCGGTCTCGGTCTTATCGAAGAAAACCATACCTCTCTGGTAAATGGTGGACCGCGTAAGATCAGCCCGTTCTTCGTTCCGTCGACGATTGTTAACATGGTGGCGGGTCATCTGACCATCATGTACGGCCTGCAAGGGCCAAGCATCTCCATCGCCACGGCCTGTACTTCAGGCGTGCACAACATCGGTCATGCCGCGCGTATCATTGCATACGGCGATGCAGACGCGATGGTTGCGGGTGGAGCAGAAAAAGCCAGTACTCCGCTGGGTGTGGGTGGCTTTGGCGCAGCACGTGCGCTGTCTACGCGTAACGATAACCCGCAAGCGGCAAGCCGTCCGTGGGACAAAGAGCGTGACGGTTTTGTGCTGGGCGACGGCGCAGGTATGGTGGTACTGGAAGAGTACGAGCATGCGAAAGCACGTGGCGCAAAAATCTATGCTGAAGTGGTTGGCTTTGGTATGAGCAGCGATGCTTACCATATGACATCACCGCCGGAAAACGGTGCAGGTGCTGCACTGGCGATGGTCAATGCACTGCGCGATGCGGCGATTGAACCTGGACGTATTGGCTATGTCAATGCGCATGGTACGTCCACACCAGCAGGTGATAAAGCAGAAACCCAGGCCGTGAAATCGGTGTTTGGTGATGCTGCAGGTAGCGTGATGGTCAGTTCAACCAAATCCATGACCGGACACCTGTTGGGTGCTGCGGGCGCGGTAGAGTCTATTTTCTCTATTCTGGCGCTGCGCGATCAGGCAGTTCCGCCAACCATCAACCTGGATAACCCGGATGAAGGTTGTGACCTGGACTTCGTTCCGCACGAGGCGCGTCAGGTTAGCGGTATGGAATATGCACTGTGCAACTCCTTCGGCTTCGGTGGTACCAACGGTTCTGTGATCTTCAAAAAGATCTAAGTACCCGAAGGTGACCTACCAGGCTCTAAGAGAAAAGGCCCGCTTGTCGGGCCTTTTTTTATTCAATTTTCAGTCCTTGTCCTGGGTGACTCATCCTGCCAAACTAGCGGACCACGAATAAGGAGCCACTATGTTCTTAATTAATGGCCGTGAGCAGGAAATGCTGGCTGCCAGCGATCGGGCGACGCAGTTTGGTGATGGATGCTTTACCACTGCGCGTATTACCGACGGCAAAATTTGTTTTTTTGCAGCGCATCTCCAGCGTTTACAGGACGCATGCCAAGCATTGTTTATCCCCTTCGATAAGTGGTCAGAACTGCAAGCTGAAATGGAAAAACTGGCTGCAGGCCATGCACGTGGCGTACTGAAAGTGATTATCAGTCGTGGCAGTGGCGGTCGTGGTTACAGTGGGGCAAGCTGTCTTGAGCCGACTCGTATCCTCTCCGTTTCTGTTTACCCTGCACATTATGATAGCTGGCGAAAGCAAGGCATCGTGCTGGCGTTAAGTCCTGTTCGTCTGGGACGCAATCCGATGCTTGCCGGGCTTAAACACCTGAATCGGCTGGAGCAGGTGCTGATCCGCTCTCATCTTGAACAGACGGATGCCGATGAAGCGCTGGTGCTTGACAGCGAGGGATGGGTTACGGAATGCTGTGCGGCTAATTTGTTCTGGCGAAAAGACGACGTGGTTTATACACCGCGGCTGGATCAGGCTGGTGTGAATGGCATTATGCGACAATTCTGTATACGTATGCTGGCACAATCGCCTTTCAGGGTTGTCGAAGTGTATGCCGGGTTGGAGGAGGTTATGCAGGCTGAAGAAATCGTCGTCTGCAATGCATTAATGCCTGTTCTCCCCGTGCGTACCTGTGACGACAGACCGTTGTCTTCACGTTTGTTATTCAATTTTTTAGCCCCACTTTGTGAGCACCCAAATTAGTCATGAAAAAATTGTTACTCGTTGTCCTGTTATTGCTGGTTGTGCTGGGCATTGCCGCGGGAGTGGGAATGTGGAAAGTTCGCCATCTGGCGGACAGTAAGTTATTGATAAAAGAAGAGACTATTTTTACGCTAAAAGCGGGGACGGGCCGTCTGGCGCTGGGGGAACAACTGTATACGGACAAGGTTATTAATCGTCCGCGGGTATTCCAGTGGTTGTTACGTGTTGAACCCGATCTTTCGCATTTTAAAGCCGGAACCTACCGTTTAACGCCTGATATGACCGTACGCGAGATGCTGCAATTGCTGGAAAGCGGCAAAGAAGCACAGTTTCCGTTACGTCTGGTCGAGGGGATGCGCCTGAGCGATTACCTGAAACAATTGCGCGATGCGCCGTATATCAAGCATACGCTGAGCGATGATAGCTACGAAACCGTCGCCAGGGCATTGAAGCTGGAAAACCCGGAATGGGTGGAAGGCTGGTTCTGGCCAGATACCTGGATGTATACCGCGAATACTACCGACGTAGCGCTGCTAAAACGCGCGTATCAAAGGATGGTTAAAGCCGTGGATATGGTTTGGGAAGGGCGCGCTGACGGACTGCCGTATAAAGACAAAAATCAACTGGTGACGATGGCCTCTATTATTGAGAAAGAGACCGCTGTTGCCAGCGAGCGTGACCAGGTGGCCTCAGTCTTTATTAACCGCTTACGTATCGGTATGCGCTTACAGACCGATCCGACCGTGATTTACGGTATGGGGGCACGGTATAATGGTAAATTGTCGCGTGCAGATCTGGAAATGCCGACCGCCTATAACACTTATACCATCACAGGTTTGCCGCCGGGTCCGATTGCCATGCCTGGTGAGGCTTCGCTGCAGGCGGCCGCGCATCCGGCAAAGACCCCGTATCTCTATTTCGTGGCTGACGGTAAAGGCGGTCACACGTTTAACACTAATCTTGTCAGCCACAACCGCTCCGTGCAGGATTATCTGAAAGTGCTTAAGGAAAAAAATGGGCAGTAATTACATCGTCATCGAGGGCCTGGAAGGTGCCGGAAAAACCACTGCGCGTGACGTAGTGGTCGAGACACTTGAGCAGCTTGGGATTCGCGACATGGTATTTACCCGCGAACCCGGTGGGACCCAGCTTGCGGAGAAATTAAGAAGTCTGGTGCTGGACATCAAATCGGTCGGCGATGAAGTGATTACCGATAAAGCCGAAGTCCTGATGTTTTATGCCGCGCGCGTACAGCTGGTTGAAACCGTGATTAAGCCAGCGCTGGCAAAAGGCCGCTGGGTTATTGGCGATCGTCACGATCTGTCGACTCAGGCCTATCAGGGCGGCGGCCGTGGCATCGATCAAAACATGCTGGCAACACTGCGTGATGCCGTGCTCGGCGATTTTCGCCCTGACCTGACCCTGTATCTGGATGTGACACCCGAGGTAGGGTTAAAACGTGCTCGAGCACGTGGTGAACTGGATCGTATTGAACAGGAGTCTTTCGATTTCTTCAATCGCACCCGCGCACGCTACCTTGAACTGGCTGCCAAAGACGCCAGTATTCGTACGATTGATGCAACACAGCCGCTTGATGTCGTGATGGAGGATATCCGCAATACCATCACCGAGTGGGTGAAGGAGCAGGGCGCATGAAATGGTATCCATGGTTACGACCAGATTTTGAAAAACTGGTAGCCAGCTACCAGGCGGGTCGTGGTCACCATGCGCTACTGATTCAGGCGTTACCCGGAATGGGTGACGATGCGCTGATTTACGCTCTTAGCCGCTATTTAATGTGCCAGCAGCCGGAAGGACACAAAAGCTGCGGGCACTGCCGTGGCTGTCAGTTGATGCAGGCAGGTACACACCCTGACTACTATTCGCTGCTGCCAGAAAAAGGAAAAAGTACGCTGGGTGTTGATGCGGTACGTGAAGTCAGTGAGAAGCTCTACGAGCACTCACGGCTGGGAGGGGCAAAGGTGGTATGGATCCCCGATGCTGCTCAGTTGACCGATGCGGCAGCCAATGCTTTGCTGAAAACGCTGGAAGAGCCACCGGCACAGACCTGGTTTTTCCTCGCCAGCACAGAGCCGGCAAGATTATTGGCGACGCTACGCAGCCGCTGTCGGTTACATCATCTTGCTCCCCCGCCTGAATCGTATGCCATTTCCTGGCTTGCCCGCGAAGTGACGGCATCTCAGGAGGCGCTACTGAGCGCATTACGGCTGAGTGCCGGGTCGCCCGGAGCGGCATTAACGTTGCTACAAGCTGAAAGCTGGGCGCACCGGACTGACTTCTGTGTGGCACTGGCGAACACATTGCAATCCGGCGACTGGTATATCCTGTTGGCGGCACTTAATCATGAGCAAGCTGCGACCCGTTTACACTGGCTGGCAACGTTGTTTACAGATGCCCTCAAACGCCCGTATGGTGTGGCCCATTTAACCAATCCTGACGCTCTGGCGTTGATATCGTCAATCGCTGAGCGGTTATCCGTTGCGCAGATACAGGCGATACTCGGTGATGTTTGTCACTGTCGTCAGCAATTGCTAAATGTGACCGGCGTAAACCGTGAACTGGTATTAACCGATCTTATTCTCCGTACTGAGCATTATCTGCAACCAGGCACCATACTGCCTGTTCCCCATCTTTGAGAGAGACATTATGTTCTTAGTCGACTCACACTGCCATCTTGATGGTCTGGATTATCAATCTCTGCATAAGGACGTGGATGACGTGCTGGCGAAAGCGGCCGCGCGTGATGTGAAGTTCTGTCTTGCCGTTGCCACCACGCTACCGGGATACCGCAGTATGCGTGAACTGGTTGGTGAGCGTGACAATGTGGTTTTCTCATGTGGTGTTCATCCGCTAAACCAGGATGAAACCTATGATGTCGAGGATTTGCGTCGTTTTGCCGCCGAAGAGGGCGTCGTTGCGATGGGTGAAACGGGGTTAGACTATTTTTACACACCGGAAACTAAAGTTCGCCAGCAGGAATCATTCATCCACCATATCCAAATTGGCCGTGAGTTACACAAGCCAGTTATCGTTCATACCCGCGATGCGCGTGCCGATACGCTGTCGATTCTGCGCGAAGAAAAAGTGACGGATTGTGGCGGCGTACTACACTGTTTTACAGAGGACAGGGAAACTGCGGGTAAATTGCTGGATCTCGGATTTTATATTTCATTTTCTGGCATCGTCACGTTCCGCAATGCCGAACAGCTCCGTGATGCCGCGCGTTATGTTCCTCTGGATCGTTTGTTGGTTGAGACTGATTCCCCATACCTTGCGCCTGTACCGCATCGCGGAAAAGAGAATCAGCCCGCAATGGTTCGTGATGTCGCAGAGTACATGGCCGTATTGAAAGGTGTTGCCGTTGAAGAACTGGCGCAAATCACCACAGATAACTTTGCCCGCCTGTTTCACATCGACGCTTCTCGCCTGCAATCAGTCCGCTAACTGAGTTTTTTTAAAGCTCGTAATTAATAAATAAAGCGAGTAAAGTTCACCGCCACAAAATGGGCGGTGAATAACCAGTTGGAAACATTCAGATACTCATTTTATCGGAATGTGCGAGTTTTTCGGCCATCCACAGCTGAATTGTGATAGCCGTCAAACAAAAATGAACTGAATTATTTTACTCTGTGTAATAAATAAAGGGTACTTAGATGCCCTGTCCACGGCGAGGTTCTCCCCCCTCGCCAATGCGTGAGAACGTAGAAATACACAATATCATGCAAGCTTGCGTCAAGACGGCAAGTGAGTGAATCGCCAGGAGCTTACGTGGGTAAGCCACTGGGGTAAATGAACGCAGCCAGCGCCGAGGCGGTTTGCAGGATGAAGTGTATAAAAGCACAAATACTCAGGAGCACTCCTAATTATGTTTAAGAATGCATTTGCTAACCTGCAAAAGGTCGGTAAATCGCTGATGCTGCCGGTATCCGTACTCCCGATTGCAGGTATCCTGCTGGGTGTCGGTTCCGCTAACTTCAGCTGGCTGCCAGCCGTTGTATCGCACGTAATGGCAGAAGCAGGCGGTTCTGTTTTTGCGAACATGCCGCTGATTTTCGCTATCGGTGTTGCGTTAGGCTTCACCAACAACGACGGCGTATCTGCTCTGGCATCAGTTGTTGCCTACGGCATCATGGTCAAGACCATGGCTGTTGTTGCGCCGTTGGTTCTGCATTTACCTGCTGAAGAGATCACAGCGAAACACCTGGCAGATACGGGTGTTCTCGGGGGGATTATCTCCGGTGCGATCGCTGCGTATATGTTCAACCGCTTCTACCGAATCAAATTGCCTGAGTACCTCGGCTTCTTTGCCGGTAAGCGCTTCGTTCCTATTATTTCTGGTCTGGCCGCCATCTTCACCGGTGTGGTCCTGTCCTTCATTTGGCCGCCGATCGGTACTGCTATTCAGACGTTCTCCCAGTGGGCGGCGTACCAGAACCCAGTTGTCGCATTCGGTATCTATGGTTTCATCGAACGCTGCCTGGTGCCGTTTGGTCTGCACCATATCTGGAACGTTCCATTCCAGATGCAGATCGGTGAATACACCAACGCTGCGGGTCAGGTATTCCACGGCGACATCCCTCGCTATATGGCTGGTGACCCAACTGCGGGTAAACTGTCTGGTGGCTTCCTGTTTAAAATGTACGGCCTGCCTGCTGCTGCTATTGCAATCTGGCACTCTGCTAAACCGGAAAACCGCGCGAAAGTGGGCGGTATCATGATCTCCGCTGCGTTGACCTCGTTCCTGACCGGTATTACCGAGCCGATCGAGTTCTCCTTCATGTTCGTGGCACCGATTCTGTACATCATCCACGCTATTCTGGCTGGTCTGGCATTCCCAATCTGTATTCTGCTGGGTATGCGCGACGGTACATCGTTCTCCCACGGTCTGATCGACTTTATCGTTCTGTCCGGTAACAGCAGCAAGTTGTGGTTGTTCCCGATTGTCGGTATCGGTTATGCGATCGTGTACTACACCATTTTCCGTGTGTTGATTAAAGCGCTGGACCTGAAAACTCCGGGTCGTGAGGATGCGACTGAAGACAATAAAGCGGGCGCGACTGGCGAAATGGCTCCGGCCCTGGTTGCCGCGTTCGGTGGTAAAGAAAACATCACTAACCTCGATGCGTGCATCACGCGTCTGCGCGTCAGCGTTGCTGACGTTGCCAAAGTGGATCAGGCTGGCCTGAAGAAACTGGGTGCGGCAGGCGTTGTGGTTGCGGGCTCTGGTGTTCAGGCGATTTTCGGTACCAAGTCCGATAACCTGAAAACTGAAATGGATGAGTACATCCGTAACAGCTAAGCAGTAAGATGTTGGGGAGAACTAAGGCAGCCTGCGGGCTGCCTTTTTTATGCCTTAATTAGCCTGAACGCGAATCGGCGCCGTCGCAGCGAACAGCCACGGGTGCGCGTCGCTGCCCACGCGTGGCGATAGCGTTTCTCTTACCTGTTGATGATAATCATCAATCCACTGTTTCTCTGCATCACTCAGCAGATGCAATTCCACAAGGTTCAGATCGATGGGGACCAGCGTCAGGGTAGAGAAGCGGCAAAAACCGGGTCGGCTATTGATAATCTCCACCTGATTTTCAATGCGGATGCCATATTGTCCAGCCAGATAATAACCGGGTTCGATGGTGATAATGTTACCCGCTACCAAAGGCCAGGGATTTACTTTTTTTGCAATTCGATGGGGTTGTTCATGGATCAGTAGCTGGTGGCCTACACCGTGTCCTGTGCCGTGGTCAAAATCCAGACCCAACTCCCAAAGCGCCCGGCGGCTAAACGCATCCAATTGATGACCCTGCGTGCCGCTGGGGAATTGCAATGAGATCAGTGATAAAAACCCTTTCAGCACGGCGGTGTAATGCAGTCGTCGCTGCGGATCCTGTGGACCAAAGGCGAGTGTTCTTGTTGTATCCGTAGTACCATTTTTATACTGGCCGCCGGAATCATTCAGATACATTGCCTGTGTGGTGATGGGCGTATTTGTTTTCTCACTGGAATGGTAATGGCACATCGCCGCATTGCTGGCAGAGGCGGAAATAGTACTGAAACTTTGTTCTATAAATCCTGGCTGCTGCTGGCGAAACGCCAGCTGTTTGGCCTGTGCTTCCAGTTCAGTGACAGGATTACCTGCTGCCTCGCGCAGCGGGACCTCATGCGCCAGCCAGGCCAGAAAGTTTACCCATGCGGCACCATCCTGTTCATGGCATTCCCGATACCCTGACAGTTCAACATCATTTTTATGCGCTTTAATTAATGTGATGGGATCGGGGGCCCAGAGAACCTCTCCCCCGTTTTGCTCAATGGCGAACCGCAGCGCGACTGGCGCATAGTCTTTATCAACCAGGAAACGCTTACCTTGGGCAAGTTGCTGGCAGCGTGGGAGAAAGTTCTCTTGTGGGGCCAGCGTGACCGTCTCCAGCAATGATGCAGGCAGTTGCTGCGTCTTATTATTATCAACAAACCACTCCAGTTCGCCGCTGCGATGGAGCAGGGCAAACGAAAAAGGAACCGGAACCATCGCAAGATCGGCTCCACGTACATTGAGTAGCCAGGCGATGTTATCCGGTAGCGTGATCGCCAGCACGTCGGCCTGATGCTGAGTCAGTTGCTCCACTATTCGTACGCGCTTATGCGCGCTACTTTCACCGCTTATCTCAATGGGCATTTCACGAATAACACCACAGGGGGCAGCTGGACGGTCGAGCCAGATCTGGTCGAAGGGATCGCGTTCCATCGGAATCAGTTTGCAGTGAGTGGCCGACAGTGCTTCAAATTGACTATTGACCATCAGCAGAGGTTCAAAGCCGATATGCGCACCAGAGGTGACGTAAGCCTGCAAATAGTCGGCCAGAGGTTCATCGTGCAAATGATGGATTTCAAAATCATCGAGAGAGACTTCGTTACGCACCTGGACCTGATAGCGCCCATCGACAAACATCAGCGCGCGATCGCGAAGTACCAATGCCAGACCAGCGGAACCGCTAAAGCCGGTGAGCCAGGCCAGTTTATTGTCGTGCGGTGTGCAATCTTCGCTCTGATGAGCATCGGCGCGGGGGACAATCATGCCATCCAGTCCCTGAGCTAATAGCAGACTGCGCAGGGCGGAAAGGGGAGTTGAGTTGTGCATAGTTACCTTCAGGCCTTAACGGAACGGCGGTTCGTTGAATGTACGTAATTTGCGGGAATGCAGCCGGTCGCCTTCAGCACGCAGTCGGTCGATAGCCCGGATGCCAATTTGCAAGTGCTCAGAAATAGCCCCTTCATAAAAACGGTTGGCCTGACCTGGCAGTTTGATCTCGCCATGCAGTGGCTTATCGGAAACACACAGCAACGTGCCATAAGGGACGCGGAAGCGGTAGCCCTGGGCTGCAATGGTGGCACTCTCCATATCAATAGCGACGGCACGACTGAGGTTAAAACGCAGCGCAGAAGCGGAATAGCGTAATTCCCAGTTACGATCGTCGGTGGTGACGACGGTGCCGGTACGTAGCCGCTGTTTAACCTCTTCACCCGGCATGCCGCTGACTTCTTTGGTGGCGTCATACAGTGCGCGCTGAACTTCGGCGATGCTGGGAATCGGAATATCCGGCGGCAGCACGGCATCCAGTACATGGTCGTCGCGCAGATAGGCATGAGCCAGAACATAATCACCAATTGCCTGACTTTCGCGCAGGCCACCACAGTGGCCAATCATCAACCAGACGTCAGGACGTAGCACGGCCAGATGATCGCAAATGGTTTTGGCGTTAGAGGGGCCGACGCCGATATTAACCAGCGTGATCCCCTGACCGTCGGCGGTAATTAAATGCCAGGCAGGCATCTGGTGTTTTTTCCACGCCAGATCGGAGATGGCCTCTTCCGGTGCTTCAGTTTCTGCAGTGATCCAGATCCCCCCTGCGCATGACAGCGCAATATAGGGACTGTCCGGGTCAAGGATTTGACTACAGCCCCAACGGACGAATTCATCCACGTAGCGGGTGTAGTTGGTGAACAGCACGAAGGGCTGAAAATGCTCAACCGGTGTTCCTGTGTAATGACGCAGGCGCGCCAGAGAAAAATCGACCCGACGGGCGTCGAAGTGCGACAGCGGAGAAAACTCTGCCGGATGGTAGGTACCATCTGCCGTTTCGTCACCAATTTGTGAGAGTTCGGTAGTAGGGAAATGGCGCGTTAACCCGGCACTCATCGAGCGGTCGAGCGTGAGTTCAGAACCGTCAATTACATACGGATAGGGGATTTCATGCTGTGATGGTTCGACGGAAATATGCGCATCATAATCCTGATACAGCAGCGTCAGTTGTTCTTCAAGATAAGGGCGAAAAAGCGACGGGCGGGTGATGGTCGTGGTATAGCAGCCAGCATGGGTAAAACGTCCGTATGCGCGCGTTTTCGGTGGGTTTGTGGCACTGCCATCCCAGGTGACACAAAGCGATGGGTAAACAAAAAGACCGTTTTGGCGGGCGGTGTCGTCAGGGAGCGTCCCTGTTTCAATATACTTACCAATGGCACTACGCAGAGCCTTTACCGACTGCTCGTACAGCGCGTCCAGTTTATCCAGTGCCTGAGCGGGTGTCAGGCTGGAGCCCTTATTGTTCATGTCTGTCTCCTTGTTCCACAGATGTACTGCTCTCCCGATAGTATGTCACAGGAATGTGAAACAAAAGTCAGACGTTGAGGAAGATTATGCGAAGACCCGATGGCCTTCGCATAAAGGTTTACGCGTATTGCTTATCTCTCATCAGCATTGCGGTGACGGCCGAAATAAGGCATCCGGCCATCAGGTAAATGGCAACGCTGTGCCAGTCGCCGCCGGAGAAAGTCACTAATGCAGCGGCAATAAAAGGCGTAAAACCACCGCCGACAACGCTGGCAACCTGATAGCCCACGCCCGCGCCACTGTAGCGATAGCTTGCGCCAAACAGGCCGGTAAACATAGGCTGCTGTACGCAGACCACCATATCGTGCGCAATGTTGGCCAACATAATCGCGAAGAACACTATCCAGAAGATGGACTGCGCTTCCAGGGCCATGAAGAACGGGAAGGCGCTGAGTGTACCGACCAGTGCTCCGGTAATATAAACGCGCCGACGGCCAAAGCGATCGGCAAGCCAGGCAAAGCAGGGGATGGTCAAACAACTCAGCCCACCCACCAGTAACCCGATATTCAGAAATAGTTCGCGCGGCAGCCCCAGGTTTTGGGTGGAGTAGTTGAGAGCAAACGCGGTGACGATGTACATCGTCAGGAGCTCACACAGACGCAGGGCGATAATTTTCAGAAATGCCCCTGGGTGACGGGTGAGTGCCTCGATAACCGGCAGTCGCTTTTTCACCGGTTGGGGTTCCTGTTTTTGCTGTTCGAATTCAGCCGATTCATCCATTCTGTTGCGCATCCACAGCGCGCCCAGAACCAGCACAATGCTGAACAGGAACGGAATACGCCAGCCCCAGCTCAGGAACTGCTCATCGGTTGTTTGCGAGCTAACCAACGAGACCAGCCCCGTAGAGAGCAGTAGCCCGACGCCGTAACCGACCTGAACGCCGCTACTGTAGAAAGCTTTTTTATTTTTCGGGGCACTTTCAACAGAGAGTAATGCCGCGCCACCCCACTCGCCGCCGACGGCGAAACCCTGAATGGCACGTAGCGTCACCAGCAGGACAGGTGCCCACCAGCCGATGGTGTCGAAAGAGGGAATGATACCAATCAGTGCAGTGGCAATCCCCATCATCCAGACGGTAAGCATCAACATACGTTTGCGGCCCAGGCGATCGCCAAAGTGGCCGAAGATGATTCCGCCTAGTGGGCGGAACAGAAACCCGACACCAAAGGTGGCGAAGGCAGCGAGCGTCCCCATTGCTGGGCTAACCTGCGGAAAAAATTCGCGGTTGAATACCAGCGCGGCGGTGATGCCATAAAGCAGAAAATCATACCAGTCGACCACGGCACCCGCGAAGCTGCCGAGTGCGGCACGTCGGGCACGGTTAAGCGATGAGGTGTCCTGCTGGGGACCCGTGGAGGTGAGGGTGGAATCCATAGTTATCCTGTCTGTACTGTTTTTTAATTATTAGTATTGGAGTTAGGTTACGCACATTGCAGTCGAGATATAAACGACTGTAATGAGACTACCGCGACAGACGAGAAGATAAAACGATTTTATCCCTTACAAGAGGGCAAGATGAAAAATAAGACGATTGAAGAAATTAATAAGCAAAAAGCCTGCTTAGTTTCCTAAGCAGGCTTCTTAAATTTGGCTCCTCTGACTGGACTCGAACCAGTGACATACGGATTAACAGTCCGCCGTTCTACCGACTGAACTACAGAGGAATCGTGTGAACGAGGCGCATATTAGCGGGGGCGATGGGGGTTGTCAAAGGGGTAAATGAAATTGTGTGTTCGTTTGCTGACAAATTCAACAAAGCGGCGATCTTTCATGCTTTTTAGACATTTGCCCCATTCTGGTGCGCGTCTACCTCTTGTGGGGCAGTCCGGGAAAAGGCGGAATCAGGAGAAGCTATCCCTTTCCTGCGCCATCCCTTACTTAACGGGAGCTTAACATTAAATACTCGTCTACAGATGAAACTGGCAAGTATCTTGCAATCCTGAGTTTCATGACTGCCAGCATGGGTTCTGGTATTCCGACAGGAGGCAAAATGAACTTCAGACGACTGAAATACTTCGTGAAAATCGTCGATATTGGTAGCCTGACCCAGGCAGCGGAAGTATTGCATATCGCTCAGCCCGCGCTGAGCCAGCAGGTTGCTACGCTGGAGGGGGAACTGGATCAACAGTTGTTGATCCGCACTAAACGCGGGGTGACGCCGACGGAGGCGGGGAAAGTGTTGTATACGCACGCCCGGACGATATTACGTCAGTGTGAACAGGCACAGCTTGCGGTCAATAATGTAGGGCAGACCCTGAGTGGACACGTCTCTATTGGCCTGGCACCTGGCACTGCAGCATCATCAATTACCATGCCGTTATTACAGACCGTTCGCGCCGAGCTGCCCGATGTACTGGTCTATTTGCATGAAAACAGCGGGGCGGTGCTGAACGATAAATTGCTCAGTGGTCAATTAGATATGGCGGTGCTCTACGAGCGCTCGCCGATCGCGGGTATTTCCAGTCAACCGTTACTCAAAGAGGATCTTTTCCTGGTGGGGACGCGTGAATGTCCTGGGCCAAGTGTCGATTTAACGGCAGTCGCGCAGATGAATTTGTTTCTGCCACGGGATTACAGTGCGGTTCGCCTCCGTGTTGACGAAGCCTTCTCACTGCGCCGCTTAACGGCCAAAGTAATAGGTGAAATTGATTCTATCTCTACCCTAACGGCCGCGATTGCCAGCGGTATGGGGGTGACGGTTTTGCCTGAATCAGCAGCCCGGGCATTATGTCATGCAGCGAATGGCTGGATGGCGCGGATTACAACGCCCTCAATGAATCTGCCCCTCTCGCTTAATATGTCAGCCAGAGGCAGTTTGACACCACAGGCTCAGGCGGTGAAAGAAATTCTGTTGTCGCTGGTTAGCCGTCCGGCTCTGGACAATCGTGAGCTACAGTTGGTGAGTTAAACCTTATTCCAGCCAGGAATAAGATGCAGGTTTTTATTATTTGTTATGCCGGGCATCAGACTTTAACAATAGCGTAATGTCTGATGTACCCGGAGCGAAAAGTGAATTTCCAGCAACTTAAAATAATCCGCGAGGCGGCCCGTCAGGATTACAACCTGACGGAAGTCGCGAATATTCTTTATACCTCGCAGTCGGGGGTAAGTCGGCATATTCGCGAACTTGAAGATGAACTTGGCATCGAAATTTTTATTCGCCGTGGTAAGCGTTTACTTGGCATGACCGAACCGGGGAAGGCGTTGCTGGTGATCGCTGAGCGTATTCTTAATGAAGCCAGCAATGTTCGCCGACTGGCGGACCTGTTTACCAATGACACGTCTGGTGTGCTGACCATTGCGACCACACACACACAGGCCCGCTATAGTCTGCCTGCGGTGATCAAAGCATTTCGTGAACTCTTCCCGGAGGTTCGCCTGGAGCTTATCCAGGGGACACCGCAAGAAATTGACGTTCTCCTGCAAAATGGTGGCGCTGACATTGGTATTGCCAGTGAACGACTCAGCAGCGATCCGCTGTTGGTGGCGTTTCCCTGGTTTCGTTGGCAGCACAGCCTGCTCGTTCCACATGATCATCCATTAGTTAAGGCTTCCCCACTTACGCTTGAGTCTATTGCTCACTGGCCGCTCATTACCTATCGGCAGGGTATTACGGGGCGCTCACGTATTGATGAGGCATTTGCGCGTAAAGGGTTGGTGCCGGATATTATCCTCAGTGCACAGGACTCGGATGTGATTAAAACGTATGTAGCGCTGGGGCTGGGAATCGGGCTGGTGGCGGAGCAATCCAGTGGCGAGCAGGAGGAGGGGACGTTAACCCGCCTTGATACCCGGCATTTATTTGATGCGAACACCGTTTGGCTGGGGCTCAAACGCGGTCAGTTGCAGCGCAATTACGTCTGGCGCTTCATCGAGCTATGCAACGCAGGTTTATCTGTGGAAGAGATTAAACGCCAGGCAATGGAGCCTGATGAAGTGATGATTGATTATCAAATATAAAGCAAGAAGCCTGCTTAGTTTCCTAAGCAGGCTTCTTAAATTTGGCTCCTCTGACTGGACTCGAACCAGTGACATACGGATTAACAGTCCGCCGTTCTACCGACTGAACTACAGAGGAATCGTGTGAACGAGGCGCATATTACTGACCTCACCATGACGTGTCAACAGTAAAATTAATACGCCATATCAATTGGTTAATTAATCTTCAAATTCAGTATTAATGCACATTTGATGAGCGAAAATGGTCTTCTTCCTGGCTATCGCGCAACCGAAGCATTGGGTTCTGGCGATAGAACTGGAAAAAGCGTTGCCACAATGCCGGGAAACGTGGTGCAAACAACTCGGGGGCGCTGAAGAAATACTCGGATAATACCGCAAAGCATTCTGCAGGATCGGTTGCTGCGTAGGCATCTATACTGCAGGCCGTTTCACCCACTAGATCGATTTCATCCTGGATATTGTTCATCGCGGCATGGAGATCGTGCTCCCAGTTCGCAATTTCCCTCAGCGGGATAGCCGGAACGCCGCTGGCGCGATCGCCATTACGCATATCAAGTTTATGTGCCACTTCATGAATAATCAGATTAAAGCCGGAAGCATCGAAGGAGTCCTGTATATCAAGCCAGTTCAGGATCACAGGACCCTGTTGCCAGCTTTGGCCTGACTGAATAATCCGTTGATTGTGCACCAGCCCAATATCATCTTCCCATTCGTCATCCACGACAAACGGGGCAGGGTAAATGAGGACTTCATGAAAACCATCAAGCCACTCGATGCCTAATTCCAGAACAGGCAAACAGAAAAGCAGAGCAATTCGTGCACTTTTTAGTGCGTCCAGTTCAAATCCTTGTAGTGCAACCAATCTTTTTTGCTGTAAAAAACGCTCGGCCAGGGCAATAAGCCTGGCTTGTTCTTGTTCAGTAAGATTCACCAGAAGAGGAATTGCCAGGGCATCATCCCAGGGCCAGTCATCATTCCGGGCTGTTTCTTGCTCTTTCCAGGGCCACTTAATCATCGTTTTGCTCGCAAACTCGTCACTTGAACGAAATTGACGGAACTGGGTCTGTTAAAATGCCAAATTACCTGGCATCATGGCAACCACCAGAACGGAGAGATGCCAGAGCGGCTGAATGGACCGGTCTCGAAAACCGGAGTAGGGGCAACTCTACCGGGGGTTCAAATCCCCCTCTCTCCGCCACTATTCAAACACTTGCACGCCTTGCTTTCAACGACAGCAGCTACAGATGTTTTTTTCTTTGAGTATCCTCACAAGTTTGTCAGTCGATTGCCTTCGCGACATAAAAATCCGCTTCAAATAAACAAAAAGCCCGCTTCATATGAAGCAGGCCTGATACGTCTTGTACAAAATTAGAACTGGTAGACTAAACCAACGGCAACAATATCGTCGGTTGCGATGCCATTGCTTTCATAGAAGCTGTCATCTTCATCCAGCAGGTTGATTTTGTAATCAACGTAGGTGGACATATTTTTATTGAAGTAATAAGTCACACCGACATCAACATATTTTACCAGGTCTTTGTCTGTGTAACGTGGGGTTCCATTACTGTTGTGATCCCAACCGCCTAAATCACTGCCTTTGGACTGCAGGTAAGATACGGACGGACGCAGACCGTAATCGAACTGGTACTGAGCCACAACTTCAAAGTTTTGCGTTTTGTTGGCGATACCGCCTTTATCAACATCGTCACCAGCAGCATTTTTATAAGTACCTTTGCCGTATGCAGTCATATTGCGGGTTTCTGCATACATCACAGCCAGATAGATATCATTGGCATCATATTTTGCACCAATGGTCCAGGCATCCGCTTTATCACCACCGGCATATTGATTGGTATAGTTGCTATCGCCGCGACCTTTAACAACCTGACTGTTGGTACGATCAGAACTGGAGTATGCCGCGCCGAGGCTTAAACCGAAGTCGAAGTCATAAGAGGTAGACATACCAAACCCGTCGCCGTTTTCACGAGAAAGTTTACGGTCACCACCGTTGCCAGTACCTTCGCCTGAACCTGGGTTTTCATTATTACCCTGGTACTGCAGAGCGAAGTTCAGACCGTCAACCAGACCAAAGAAGCCGTGGTTACGATAAGTGGCAACACCGTTGGTACGGCCTGTCATATAAACGTCGGTCTGGGTGTAGGTGTCGCCACCGAATTCTGGCAGCATATCGGTCCACGCTTCTACATCGTATACCACGCCATAGTTACGACCGTAATCGAAGGTGCCATATTCGCCAAAGCCTAAACCAGCGAAGCCCAGACGAGTCCAGGAGTTTGCGCCTTCACCTTCGGTGCTGTTGGCCTGAACGTTATATTCCCACTGGCCGTAACCCGTCAGCATGTTATTGATCTGAGTTTCGCCTTTGAAGCCAACACGAACGTAAGTCTGGTCGCCATCATTGCTCGCGTCATCAGAGAAATAATGTAAGCCATCTACTTTACCGTACAGATCTAATTTATTGCCGTTTTTATTATAGATTTCAGCTGCATTTGCCGCGCTGGCCGCTAATAACGCGGGGACAATAATTGCCAATACTTTTCTTTTCATTATGTATTTCCTTATGATAATAATTTATATGAATATGTAGTGCATCCAAAGACTACATTTTGATACTATCTATGAAGTTCATTTAATTTAAAATATAACGTGTAACAATTATATATAAAGAATTTCAAAATGTTTCTATAACGGCTTTTTATAATGCAAAGAGCATGATTA
>NZ_JANEWJ010000031.1:0-55336 GCF_028069755.1 Citrobacter sp. Igbk 16
ATTTAAGATAAATCGTTTAAATCACCTCTGTGAAGATGATTGATAGATTTCGCTTATTGATCGACGGGGTTTTGTGTCCGTCGATTCGATAATGACAGGGGATTCCTATAGGTTTTGAAGGGGGATATTGTTAATTCTTATTAATTTCAAAAAGATATGTGATTTTCTTAACGGGGAAGGAAACAACCAGGAGAATTCTTAATCAAAGACAGGGCCGGAAAGGAGATAAATGTTCAGAAGAAGAAAATAGCGTTTGATTTGAATTAATGGGCTGTAAATGAAAATAATTTAGATTTATATTCTTTTTGTTTATGAGTTTTAAGATGTTTAATCTGAAGTAAGCTTTTCGTGCTTAATCTAAAAATCAGTCTTGCAGCTGCTTTTTTGTCTGCTTTTTGTACGCGAATTTTCTTAGCCAGCCAATAGCTCTTGCTCCACTTGTTGTACCTGCATTTCCAGCGTAGTGCGGATTTCTGTCAGTGCTCGTTGCTGATCGGAGAAGTAGGCTTCTTTGTCTGTTACTGAAGTGGCAAGACGCCAGGCGTTTTCCGCCTCCAGATCGCTAATCTCTTTGAGCAGCGCATTAATTTGCTCCCTGAGCTGCTGAATCTTGCTGCGTAAATGCTGCAGATCGTTTAATCGGTCACTTGCCATCATCGGTTCGAGCCCGGCTTGTAACTGGGTCAGTAATGCCCTAACCGCGGCCAGATCGGCATTTTGTCGTGCCTGATTAAGCTGCACCATCATCTGATGGGCTTTCTCTTTCAGATCATCCGCTACCACGTCCGGGTGGCAAAGGCGACTGGCCTGACGCCACAGGCGTTTTAACTCATTACGTTCATCTGCTGAAAGCCGCTGGTCGCGGGTGTAACGGTGCTGCGCATCCTGTTGTTGTTCCTGATATTCATCATACTCATGGCTGGCTTCCTCCTGTGCCTGACGGGTCGCGCTGTCGTCCTGGCGAGAAAAGTCGTTTTCCAGTTCACGAATTTCCGCCAGCAGGGCGGTGATAAGCTCAGTCTGTTGCTGAATGCGCTGGCGAGTTTCCACGGATTCGCGGGAGTCCGAACTCAGATTTACCCAGTGCTGCTTGAGTTTTGCCAGTTGATCAACGGCCTGTGAAATATAGTGCTGACAGGACTGATAATCTTTTTCCCGACGTTTTCGTTCTGCTTCCTGCTTCCGTTGCGCACTGGCAGCCAGCTGCTTACGCAGTTCGAGAATTCGGCTCATCAACGGTCCGAGGCGAAGATGGTACAGGTCATTGAAATCATCGAGGATTTGAATACGCGTATTGCGCTTATCAATCAGATCACGCAGTTGGGTTTCAAGCGCTTTCAGTTCGAGCTTACTGGCGGCAATGCCGGGGTCCTGCCACGTTGATACTGCGCGCTGGGATTGTAGCCAGTGTGTAATTTCACGCAGGGCATCGCCGAAACGCCGTTCTTCAATCGCCTGCACAATGACGCCGGGAATGACTGGCAAAGGTTCATTTTTCAGATGCGCCAATTGCTGGAAAATAATCTCTTCATCTTCCAGTTCGATAGCGCTTTTGACGATCTCAAGTCGTTTAATGATCTTATTCATGACAGTCGTTGCCTGGCGTGGTTCAAAAACGAGTGACTGAACCACGGCAGGTTCACCCGTTTGAAAATGTTGGAAAAACAGTAAAGTGCATTCTGTGGCCTGCGATGCCTTTTCGTCCAGAATAATTCACTGTAATTATGAAAAAGCGGTACTACCGCGCACTTCTCCGCGTCTTTAAACCCTCGTTTCATCTTTTTTATTCACCGGCTAATTATTCTTGATCTGATAAAGATAATGCGTATAGTTCTCATTCTCTTTTTGTTATTAACAATCTGCGTGAACTCTGGTAAGGATCCCGACAATGAAAAAAACAACATCCGCTCTGGCATTGTTGGCTGCCGTTGCATTAAGCGGCTGCACAGCTAACGCCACGCCAGCCAGTAACCCGGCGGCACAGGAAAAAACAATCGCCCCGGCAGCAACGGATATTCAGCAGCGCGCACTGGCTGACGGCTTGTATGAAATGGCGCTGAGTCCAGCGGGTGATGCGCTGTACGTCGCCAGTGCGGAAGGGTTCAAAGATGTTCAGGGTGGGGTAGTTTACAAGCTGGATCCGCAAACGCTGAAGACCCTCGGTCTGAGCCACACCGATCTGAAAAACTTTGGTATGGCTATCTCGCCAGACGGTAAAACAGTGTATGTCACAAACTCCCTGGATGGAGGGTTAAGCGCGCTGAATACCGCTGACGGCAAAGTCAAAAACCGTATCCTGTTCCCGGAACGTAATCCGCAAGGATTCCCATATGGCGCGCGCCAGGTACTGCTGCATAACGGTCTGCTCTATATTGGCGCCGTTGCCGATCCGGCGGTGATTTGGGTGGTCGATGCCGAAACACTGAAACTGAAAACCCGGATTAAAAATACCGGTAAATGGATGACCGGGCTGCATTACTCAGAAATGACGCAGCGTATTTATGCGGCAAACGGCGGTGGCGAAATCCTCGTTATCAACCCGCGTACCCAGCGCGTTGAAAAACGCTGGCAGCCGCTGGGCGATAAACCCGCATTGCTGCTGAATATGGCGGAGGACCCGCAAACCGGTCGCCTGTTTGTCACCGACAATTCCAAAGCGAAAACGACATTGGTGTTGGATATTCATACGGGCAAGCTGCTTAAACAGCTGGATATCGGGGATTCGCTGGCGGTGAAATTCAATGCAAAACGCAACGAAATCTATATTACCCAGCGTGATTCTGGAAAATTGCTTAGCCTGAATGCAACGGATTACAGCGTGAAGAAAAGCTGGGATCTCCTCCCCAATCCAAACAGCCTGTTGCTCTCTGCTGATGGCCAAACCTTGTTTGTCACAGTGAAACAGAAATTCAATAAAGACCACTCCACCTCCGCGCCAGATAACGTGGTGCGTATCGATCTGAATAAACAATAACAACATGTTGCCGGGGCGCTCTCCGGCAACGTCGTCAGACTTTTAATGGCATGGCTATGGACAACACTAAAACCTACGCACACTTAATGAGAAAAACGGTGCTGGCCGCTACTATTGGCGCGCTTTCCGGCACGGTGAATGCTGCTGAGACCCCGACAGAAGCGGAAGAGACCATTGTGGTACAGGCTGTTGAGGGACGTGAATTTAAACCCGGTGGCGATACGTTACTGCCTGCTTTTCTCGACGGTCAGGTCGCCAATGGCGGCAGGCTGGGGATGCTTGGTCAGCAAAATGCCATGGATGTGCCATTTAACGTTATAAGCTACACCTCAAAACTGGTCGAAGACCAGCAAGCTAAGACCGTAGCCGATGTTGTCGCCAATGACGCGAGCGTGCAGGCGGTACAAGGCTACGGTAACTACGCAGAGACATACCGTATTCGCGGTCTGAAACTTGACGGCGATGATATGACCTTTGGTGGATTATCCGGTGTGCTGCCGCGCCAGGTGGTGGATACGCAGATGATCGATCGCGTTGAAATCTTTAAAGGCGCGAATGGATTGCTCAATGGCGCGGCCGGTAGCGGCGTTGGCGGGATGATTAATCTTGAACCCAAGCATGCAGACGATACGCCGATCACACGCCTCGGTATGGATTATACCAGTGACTCACAGGTGGGAACGTCGCTCGATGCCGGACGCCGTTTTGGTGACAATAACCAGGTCGGCGCCCGTGTGAATCTGTTGCATCGTGAAGGGGAGGGGGCGGTAGACGACGATAAACGTCGTACTACGCTGGCATCGCTGGGACTGGATTACCGTGGCGACCGTTTCCGCAGTTCATTAGACGTCGGGTATCAAAAAAAGACGTTTCACGGCGGCAACATGGGAATCAATGTCTACTATGTGCCATTTGTCCCCGATTTGCCGAAAAATACGCACAACTATAGCCAGAGATGGGGCTATAGCGATATTGAAAATGAGTTCGGAATGGCGCGCACGGAATATGATCTGACTGATAACTGGACCGCTTATGCCGGTCTGGGTGCGCAGCACGCGCATGAGATTGGCTTGTACAGTGCCCCGGAAATATACAACCAGGCCGGTGATGCGAAAGCCGGACGCCTTGATACCAATCGTATTATCGATGCGTTCAGTGGGATGGCAGGGCTGCGCGGGAATTTTGATACGGGCTTTGTTTCGCATAAGGTGAACGTAGGTTATTCCGCCGTCACTAAAGAAGACAAAATCGCCTGGCGCATGGGGTCACGTGTCGCACGTCCGGACGTCAATATCTACGATACGCAAGATGTAGCAAAACCCGCGGTGACGGCGACGGGAGGTAACTATAGCGATCCGTTAACCAGTGGACGTACGCGTAGTCAGGGGTGGTTACTCAGCGATACGTTGGGCGTGCTTGATGATCAGCTTCTGTTTACTGTCGGCGCACGTCATCAAAAGGTCGTGGTACGTGATTACAACAAAGAAACTGGCGCTGAAAACGTTAAGAACAGTTTTGATGACAGCCGCTGGATGCCGACGTACGGTGTTGTATATAAGCCGTGGCAGGAACTCTCTTTTTACGCGAACCATACCGAATCACTACAGCCAGGCAGCACCGCGCCAAGTAGTGCGGTGAACTACGGTCAAAGCACCGGAATCATCCATGCAAAACAGAATGAGGTTGGGGTCAAAACAGACTTTGGGCGTGTCGGCGGTTCACTGGCGCTGTTTGAAATCAAAATGCCGGTCGCGCAACTGGATAGCCAGACCCGGTATTACGCAATCAACGGTGAGCAGCGTAACCGTGGCGTGGAGCTGAATGTTTTTGGTGAGCCGGTGTTAGGACTGCGGCTGAACGCCAGTGCAACGTGGCTGGATGCGACGCTCAGTAAAAATCAAAACGGCGTCAACGACGGTAACACGGCAATCGGCGTACCGGACTTCTATGCGGTGCTGGGGGCTGAATATGATATTAAACCGGTTGAAGGACTCACCGCGACGGCACGGCTGAACCATTCTGGCGCTCAGTATGCCAATGCGGCAAATACCAAGAAACTCGACAGTTTTACCACACTGGATTTAGGTGTGCGTTACCGTATGTCACTCAATCAAAACCAGAACCAGATGATTTTGCGTGCAGGGGTCGATAACGTCACCAACGAAAATTACTGGTCAGGTATTGATGATACCGGAACTTATCTGTTCCAGGGCGAGCCGCGCACGCTGAAGGTTTCCGTCAGTTACGACTTCTGATTTTTTTTCCTGGGCCTCGGTGCGTTGGGCAAGGATGCCCGGCGTATCCAAACGATTGCGCCTTGCGACAACCAGGTTGAAATGTTAAAAGAAGCCCCTTCAATAAAAACCACACAGGGGTAGGGCGTGAAAAACGCGTCAACTGCATCTGACACCAGCGTGTCCGATGCCGCGTCGACGAATGAACCGACGCTTCAGCGGGGGTTGCAAAACCGCCATATTCAGTTAATTGCGCTGGGCGGCGCAATTGGTACAGGCTTGTTTCTGGGAATCGGCCCGGCTATTCAGATGGCGGGACCTGCTGTATTACTCGGTTACGGTGTTGCCGGGATCATCGCGTTTCTGATTATGCGCCAGTTGGGCGAAATGGTGGTTGAAGAACCCGTTTCAGGATCGTTTGCCCACTTTGCCTATAAATACTGGGGGCCGTTCGCCGGTTTCTTGTCTGGTTGGAACTACTGGGTGATGTTTGTGCTGGTTGGCATGGCAGAACTCACCGCAGCCGGAATTTATATGCAGTACTGGCTGCCTGATGTCCCAACCTGGATTTGGGCCGCGGCTTTCTTCGTGATTATCA
The DNA here is from genome assembly GCF_028069755.1 of Citrobacter sp. Igbk 16. Taxonomy (NCBI): domain Bacteria; kingdom Pseudomonadati; phylum Pseudomonadota; class Gammaproteobacteria; order Enterobacterales; family Enterobacteriaceae; genus Citrobacter; species Citrobacter sp. Igbk 16. The sequence goes on from NZ_JANEWJ010000031.1 coordinate 5,807, forward strand.
ATGCGGTCAACCTGGTCAACGTGCGTCTGTATGGCGAAACGGAATTTTGGTTTGCGCTGATCAAAGTCCTGGCGATTATCGGCATGATTGGCTTTGGTATCTGGATGCTGTTTTCCGGCAACGGTGGCGAACATGCAAGCATCGATAACCTGTGGCGTTATAACGGCTTTTTCGCGACTGGCTGGAACGGACTGATCCTGTCGTTGGCGGTGATTATGTTCTCGTTTGGTGGTCTGGAACTGATCGGGATTACCGCTGCCGAAGCGCAGGACCCGCAAAAAAGCATTCCGAAAGCGGTAAACCAGGTGGTGTATCGTATTTTGCTGTTTTACATCGGCTCACTGGTGGTGCTGTTGGCGCTGTATCCGTGGGTGGAAGTAAAATCGAATAGCAGCCCGTTCGTGATGATTTTCCATAATCTTGACAGTAACGTGGTGGCATCTGCGCTGAATTTTGTCATTCTGGTGGCTTCGCTGTCGGTCTACAACAGCGGTGTTTATTCGAACAGCCGTATGCTGTTTGGCTTGTCGGTACAGGGAAATGCACCGAAATTCTTAACCCGGGTCAGCCGTCGTGGCGTACCGGTGAACTCATTGATTCTGTCCGGCGCGATTACGTCGCTGGTGGTGCTGATCAACTATGTGTTGCCGCAAAAAGCCTTCAGCCTGTTGATGGCGCTGGTGGTTGCGACGCTGCTATTGAACTGGATTATGATCTGTCTGGCGCACCTGCGTTTCCGGGCAGCAATGCGTCGTAAAGGGCGTGATACTCAGTTTAAAGCGTTGCTGTATCCGGCGGGTAACTACGTGTGTATCGCCTTCCTCGGCATGATTCTGGTGCTGATGTGCACTATGGATGATATGCGCCTGTCCGCTATCCTGCTGCCGGTGTGGATCCTGTTCCTGTTCGTGGCATTCAAACTGCTGCGTCGCAAGTCTCGCTAATATCTAACCGATCTCATCCTGGTGATGAGATCGGTTCTTTCTTCATGCTACCGATTAACGCTGAAAGACACCTGCCAGTGCACGAATATCATTTCCGGTAGGGGATTGATGAATGCGTAAGCCAAACTCTTCGACGACGGCAAAAATATGGTCGAAGATATCAGCCTGAATACTTTCATATTCCAGCCACACCACCGTATTGGTAAACGCATAAATTTCAATCGGTAAACCGTGGTCATCGGGTGCAAGCTGGCGCACCATTAATGTCATATCTTTGCGAATGCGCGGGTGGTGGCGTAAATATTCGTTCAGATAAGCGCGGAAGGTGCCGATATTGGTCATCTGGCGATGATTCAATACGGACTCAGGCGCATCTAATTGCTGGTTCCACTCGCTGATTTCCTGGTGACGCGTGGTTAAATAGGGTTTCAGCAGATGCGCTTTATGTAATCGCTGGCGTTCATCTTCATCGAGAAAATGAATGCTGGTGGCATCGATGCTGATGCTACGTTTAATGCGTCGACCACCGGAAGCCGACATCCCGCTCCAGTTTTTAAACGAGTCTGATACCAGCGACCAGGTGGGGATAGTGGTGATGGTGTTATCCCAGTTGCGTACTTTTACCGTGGTTAAGCCAATATCAATAACCGCGCCATCGGCACCGTATTTCGGCATTTCCAGCCAGTCGCCCAGCTTGAGCATATCGTTGGCTGAAAGCTGAATACCGGCGACCAGTCCGAGGATCGGATCTTTAAATACCAACATTAAGACGGCGGCCATCGCACCCAGACCGCTGATCAGTATTGCCGGGGACTGGCCAATCAGCAGAGATATCATCAGGATCCCGACGATAATTGCGCCAATTAACTTGATGCCCTGAAATATTCCTTTCAACGGCAGTTGTGATGCGGCAGGGAGTTTTTGCGACAGATTGAGAATCACGTCCAGCAGGGAGAATAAAGACAGCAGGGCGTACATCATGATCCACAACTGCGCGCAGGTGACTAATATTTCTGCGGCTTCACTGCCTTTCTGCAGCCAGAGGGCTGCCTGTATATTGACAATGATACCTTGCAGCGTGAATGCCAGTCGGTGAAATAACTTGTTCTGCGTGATGATTTGTAGCCACAGGCGGGAGCTGGCGTTGGCGCGCTTTTCAAATGCGCGTAATACCACCCAGTGCAAAATAACGTGAACAATAATGGCGGTGATAAAAATAATGCCAAAAATCATCACCAGCGAGGTGGTGTGATTTATTTCAATGCCGAGTTCTTCAACCTGAGATATCAATTCCTGCATAATGTCTCCTTAATAAACAGCGGTCTATGATGACCGCTGTGTGGAGCTTATGCAAATGTGGGGATCAGACTTCTGTCAGCGTCGTTTCTTGCGGCAGACGTGATTTTGGCAGGGCAGCGTTGAAGTCTTCTACGCTGTGATGGCCCACCGGGACCACAACAACGCTGGTGTAACCTTTTTCTTTCAGACCAAATTCTGCATCCATGATGGCCGCATCAAAGCCTTCAATCGGTACGGCATCCAGACCCATCGCCGCCACACCCAGCAGGAAGTTACCGACGTTCAGGTACACCTGTTTCGCCATCCAGTGGTTGTCGTCTTTCAGTTCCTTGCGGTGCAGGTCGGCAAAGAATGTACGGCCTTTGTGGTTTGCGGCTTTGGCTTCCGGGGTAGCAAAGCGTCCATCGCGATCTTCTTGATCCACCACGCGTTCCAGCCACGCATCGTCCATCGCCGTTTTGGCGCAGAACACCACGACGTGGGAAGCATCCAGCATTTTACGTTCGTTGAACACAAAGCCGCCGGCTGCGGATTTAGCCACCCGCGCTTTTCCTTCGTCAGTGCTGGCAACGATAAAGTGCCACGGCTGAGAGTTGGTACTGGACGGGCTAAACTGCAGCAGTGTTTTTAATTTTTCTGCTTGCTCAGCGGTCAGTTTTTTATTCGGATCAAATGCCTTAGTGGAGTAACGTTTTAAGGCGACAGAAACAATATCCATAACTACTCCTGGTGGTTTTTCGTACCCTGCGGGTGCGTTTTGTTTCAGCAGGGTACAGGGTTAGCGGGAAAATGATAAGACCGAAAAATGCAAAAACACTTATCGACGCTAACGATAAATCAGCCAGGCCGTAAGCGTTTTTGATCCCGTTTAGGCAGGCCGTCTACCACCCGATGCCATGAGTCGTTCACCAGGTCAGTCAGTAATGACTCGCTAATATCATCGCCGGGGTAGACGGATATCCAGTGCTTTTTATTCATGTGATAGCCCGGTTCGATACTGCGGTAAATCTGCTGATTCAGCAGTGATTTTTGTGGGTCTGACTTCAAATTCACCAACGGACGACCGCGCTGCTCTGAGACAATCATAAAAATCTTACCGCCGACTTTGAAGACATCGTATTCCGGGCCGAATGGCCAGCATTGCTCAGTAAAAGGGAGTTCGAGTGCAATACGTTTAGCACATGCATGCAGCGTTTGGCCGTCCATTATTTTTCCTCGCGGGTCAGTGCGCGCCACATGGCCTCAAACCCCATCGAAATATATTCATTCGCGCGGGCAGGATCGCGGGCGGCAAATTCCATGGTTGTCTCTGCAAGTGAAAGAAAAAGCCCATCACCGAAGGCACGATATTCGTCAGACATAAATTCAGGGCGAACGGAACGATGACATAAATCACGCAGTTCCGGGAACATATCGTCAGCCTGCTGTTCGGTTTCTTTGCTGATTTTCTCGCTGACGGCCAGTTGGCGGATAGTGCGATGTCCACAAGTATGGTTCAGACCCCAACTGATGTAGCTGTTCCAGATGTAGTGAGTCATGGTTTTGGCATCGGTCACTGAGCGATCCAGATTTGCCATCATCGACTGGCAGAGGTCTTGCTTTAAATGGAGGTAAAGCTCGTTGATCAGATCATCTTTTGTCGCGAAATAGCGAAACAACGTTCCCTCTGCGACACCTGCATTTCGGGCAATAACGGCGGTAGAGGCCGCAATACCTGATTGTGCAAATGCTGTGGTTGCAGCTTCCAGTAATGCCTGTTTTTTGTCTTCACTCTTCGGACGAGCCACTACACTTTACCCCTAAGTCTGTAAAAAAATAGGATTGAATCACGGCCTTTGCAGCACCGCAACGGCGAATGTCAAAGATTGAAAATCATCTTGACGACAAACTTTCGATTTCTATAATGAGTGCTTACTCACTCATAATCAAGGGTCAGTCGCGCAACCCAGCGGAAAGGGAGCGCGTTTAAGGTCAGGATATGAAGCGTCTCACAGTTTGTGTGGTTGTTATTATGCTCATTGCCGCAGCAGCAAGTTTACCGTTTGTATTCAATGCCGGATTTGGTCAGGCGCCGCAAGGAGCACAACTGAGTCAGGTTGAACAGTCGCCACACTATCGTGATGGACAGTTTCATAATCAGGTCCCGACCCCGGGCTATACCGGCAACAAGGGTATGTTGGCGGCCTGGTGGGAGTTTCTGGTCGCGAAGCGAGAAAACGCGCGACCCGCGCAGCCGTTACCACTGGTTGCGACCGATCTCGCCAGTTTATCGCCACAGCAGGATACCCTTGTCTGGCTGGGGCATTCCTCATGGTATTTGCAGTTGGCGGGCCAGCGTATTCTTATTGATCCGGTGTTGAGCAATTATGCCGCACCGTTTTCATTCCTGAATAAAGCTTTTGCCGGTGAGTATCCGTGGACCGCGCAGACGATGCCGGAGATCGATCTTCTTATTATCTCGCATGATCACTACGACCATCTGGATCTCGCCACTATCAAGGTTCTGATGCCGAAGATTAAGCGCGTGATTACGCCACTTGGCGTGGGATCGCACCTGCGTTACTGGGGAATGAACAGCGAGATCATTGAGGAACGCGACTGGAATCAATCCGTCAAAGTGACGGATTCACTGATCGTCCATGTCCTGCCTGCCCGCCATTTTTCTGGCCGGGGGATTAAACGTAACCAAACGCTGTGGGCCAGTTTCATGTTTGAAACGCCGGAACAGAACGTTTACTACAGCGGCGACTCTGGCTACGGGCCGCATTTTAAAGCGATTGGCGAGCAGTTTGGCAAGGTCGATTTGGCAATCATGGAAAATGGCCAGTATGACCAGGACTGGAAGTTCATTCATATGATGCCGGAAGAGACCGCCCAGGCCGCAGCCGATCTCCACGCGAAAGCGGTATTACCCGGACATGCGGGTCGCTTCGTTCTGGCAAAACACACCTGGGATGATCCCTACAAAAGACTGGCACTTGCCAGTCGCCGCCAACATTACCGATTGCTGACGCCAATGCTGGGTGAGCCGGTAGCACTGTCCGAACCGGACCAACAGTTTACGGCCTGGTGGCAGCAGGCAACGCAATGAACAGAGGGGAGAGCATGATGACGATTTCTGCTCAGGTAATTGATACGATTGTTGAATGGATTGATGATAATTTGAATCAACCTTTGCGCATTGATGATATTGCGCGCCATGCGGGGTATTCAAAATGGCATCTGCAACGCCTTTTTCTGCAGTACAAAGGCGAGAGCCTCGGGCGTTATATCCGTGAACGTAAGCTATTATTAGCGGCACGCGATCTGCGCGATACCGACCAAAAAGTTTACGATATCTGCCTGAAGTATGGTTTCGATTCGCAGCAGACTTTCACGCGTATTTTTACCCGTACGTTTAGCCAGCCGCCTGGGGCGTATCGTAAAGAAAATCACAGCCGCACACATTAACGGTATACGGGTTCTCGCGGGTCTATTCTGCCAGCGAGAACCAACGCCGCCAGATGAAGCGCAGTACAAAATACTCAATCACCCCGAGAAGCAAGAACCACAAACAAAACAACAAAGTATAAAACTGGTTAAGATCCATTAAATGGAAGGTTGTGACTAACTTTTGCGCCAACACCAGGCCAAGCGAAGGGGCGGGCAGCAGCAGGCAGGAAAGCAGAGCCAACAGCAGTATCCCGGCGGCGGTCATCAGTGATTCAAGCGGGTGTTTCATGGCATTGTTAAACTTGAGTTAAAAAGCCATTGTCGGGGATATCGTTGGTTAACGCAAACGTCGCGCTTAATGCCCCGCCCAGATCTCACAGTGTTTTTTCACCAGTCCACTCAGCGAGCCACCGTTTGCCACAAAATCACGCATGTGCCGGACCTCATTGTGACCTTTTTTCACCTGCTGATGTAAGGTGTGAACGGCACTCGCTGCCCCCACTTTTTCCGCCGACGCGGCGACAGTGTCCAGTAAGCGTAGCGTGTCGTCCGCCAGGCGATGGCGATCCCCGGTATTCACGTCGGTGAGTATTCCTTCCATACCAAAACGACAGGCCTGAAAACGGTTGAACGTGTACAACAGATAATCATTTTCCTGATGCCTGAATGGCCGTTCGGTGAGTAACCAGTGGGCGGTAGCCTGAATAAGCCCAGCTATGTTAAGTGCGTGCTCAAGGGTCAGCGGGGTGTCCATCACCCGCACCTCTACCGTGCCAAAATGCGGACTGGGGCGGATGTCCCAGTGTAAATCTTTAATGCTGTCAATCATGCTGGTATACGCCAGTCGGCGAAAGAGTCCGGTAAATTCCTGCCAGTTGCTCACCCACGGCATCGGGCCATTATCGGGAAATCCGGAGAAAATGTTCAGTCGTGCACAGGCAAAGCGTGTATCGGCAGCCTGCATATAGGGTGAGGCCGCAGAGAGCGCAATAAAGTGGGGGACAAACCGCGACAGGCCGTGCAGCAGGTAAATCGCATCGTCACCGTTGGCGCAGCCGATATGGACATGCTGACCGAAAACCGTCGCCTGCTGAATAAGGTAACCGAAGTTCTCCAGGTTCCGCCGATAGCGTTCGTTATCACACACTTCCTGACGCTGCCATGTTTGAAACGGGTGCGTACCACCACCGCAGATTTCGAGGTGATGCGTTTGGGCTGCGTGCAAAACAAGGTGCTGCATGGTGGAAAACTGCGCGGCTGCCTGGTCAACATCGCGACACACCCCGGTCGCCATTTCCAGCATACTTTCGGTGATATCGTGCTTCACCTCGCCGACAGTGAGTTCTGACTTCACGGCGTCAATCAACCTGGACGCGTCCTGGCTCAGATCGTAGCCCGGAGGATTGATTACCTGCATTTCCAGTTCAATGCCTAACGTAAAGGGGTCAGAGACATGAAAATCGGGTAGTGACATCGTGTTCTCCTGAGCGTTGATTTCTAATCAGTATAGAAGGGGCGGCGATTTTCTGTTCTGCGTGAAAAATCCCTGACCAGCGCTTTGAAGGTGAAATGGCGGGTGCTATAACGTGGTTTTGCTTGCATAACAGGGGATGAACAGTGCCAGAGATAAATCTGTATGGGCAGACGGTGGGTGATGCCCTGCCGGACTGGAATGGCGCAGCCGCGCTGCCACGGAGTGTGCTTATTGGTCAATATTGCCGTCTGGAGCCCCTGGACGCTGACCGCCATGCCGCCGATTTGTTTGACGCCTACGCGCAGGCACCTGACGAACGTGACTGGACCTGGCTTGCCAGCACGCGTCCTGCGAGCGTAGAAGAGGCCGCGCGCTGGGTCACGGGCAAATCAACGGATGCCTCTTTGGTTCCCTATGCGGTGATTGATTTACAATCCGGGCGCGCCGTGGGGTTAGTCTCATTTATGGCGATCGACCTTGTAAATGGCTCGGTCGAGATAGGCCATGTGACCTGGTCGCCACGAATGAAGAATACGGTACTGGGTACAGAAACCGTCTGGCTGTTGCTACGCCAGGCGTTTGCGCTGGGCTATCGCCGCGTGGAGTGGAAATGCGATTCCCTGAACGTCGCATCCCGCCGTGCGGCGGAGCGTTTAGGGTTTATCCATGAAGGGCGCTTTCGCCAGAAAATGGTGCGCAAGGGGCGTAATCGCGACAGCGACTGGTTATCAATGATTGACGATGAGTGGCCACAGTGTGACGCTGTTTTGCAGCGTTGGCTGGCTGTCGACAACTTTGATGAAAACGGACGGCAACGCCGAACGCTGGCGGCGTTTCAACCGGCATAGTGCGTTTGCCCTGACCACTCAGACAGAAAAGGCTGGCGAGTATGATGGTGGGGCCGGGCATAGGGTAATGATGTTTTCTTCACGCCGAAACCAGCTAACGTTAACGCTCAGCCCGGCGAGGCTTTGCGAAAATGACGGCGTGATTTGCAAGGTGATCTGCGTTGTGGTGAGAGCGATAACGTTGGCGCTGGAGAAGCCCGGAAGGTGCGTCAAGTGCGCTGAAAATGCCTTATACAGACTCTCTTTGGCGCTGAAGGCCAGAGTTAAGGCAAGCGGAAAGGGGAGTGACGCGAGAAGCAAAACCTGTCGCTCAGTGTTGTCTATTATGCTGTCAGCCAGCTCAACTGCGGTTTGTGGCATAAAAATAGCTTCTATATCCAGCCCAACGGGATGCGTCGATACTACCGCCAGCGCAGTTGATGCACTATGGCTGATACTGCCAAAGAGGCCATGTGGCCACAGCGGTTGTCGCTGCTCGCCGATGCCGGGCACCGTTTTGATACCGTATTCACGTAAAGCATGTATTGCGGCGATACGTCCTGCCAGGTGTTCTGCTTTACGTTTACGTGCACCAGCGGTTAGCTGGGTATGGTGAGGGAGCCAGAGCAGATCGTGTTCGTGAAAGCTGTTGGGATCGAACTCGACCATGTGCAGCGTGTGGTCTGCGAAAGTGAGCGGTGTGTGCGTGGTGTGCATGATAGTTATAATTTCCCTCTCCTCGCAGCGAGGAGAGGGAAAGCGTTATCAGAAGTGGGTATTCACGCTCATGAACCACGTACGACCCGGTTCGTTATAGGTGTACGCGCCAGCGCCCGCCATATAATTACCGGTAACGATATCGCCAGTGGTCTGGGCATTGCCTTCACGCCACAGACGTTTGTCAAAGACGTTATCCACGCCGCCGGTCAGGCTGACGTTTTTGGTCACGTCCCAGGTCGCGCTCAGGCCGACGATGCTGTACGGACTCACTTCTTGTGCCGAGCTGCCGGTCACCGGTTTACCCTGGTAATCGTATTTCTTCGGCTGCTGTTTGCCGTACCAGGTAAAGGTGGATTGCAGTGACAGATCTTCACGAGCCTGCCAGCTCAATGTTGAGTTCAGCGTGTATTCCGGAATAATCGACAGACGTTCGCCAGTCTCTTTATTCTTGCTTTGCAGCATGTAAGTGATGTTGTTGGTCCAGTTAACGGTCTCGCTAACCGGCACGTTCAACGTTCCTTCCAGACCTTCCACCACCGCTTTAGGAATATTTTCCCACTGATAGATATCGGTATAGGTTGTGGTGGTCTTGCCCGTAGTTGCGTTTTTCTTGCTGATAGAGGTTCTGTCAAACGGTACCGTACCCGCTTCAATCTTGTTACGGTAATCGTTGCGGAACCAGGTAACGCCAGCCAGCCAGCCGTCACGTTTGAACTCCAGACCAATCTCTTTGTTGATGCTGGTTTCAGCTTTCAGGTCATCGTTACCCATCATGTAGCAACCAATGCCCGTCGCAGATCCGGTGGCATAGCAGCCCTGGCCTTTACTGTACAGAATGTAATTTGGGTTGAGTTGGTACAGGCTTGGTGCTTTATAGGCGCGCGCGATGCCCATTTTCAGCGTAAAGTCGTCGCCCAAACCCTGAGACAGGTTCAGCGACGGGCTCCAGTTGTCGCCCACAATGCTGTGGTGATCGAAACGCAGGCCCGGCGTCAGCATGGTGCTGTCGGTCAGCTCCATGTTGTTTTCAGCAAACAGAGAGAAGATCTCGGCTTTCGAATATGGGCTGCGATCGGTGCTGCTGTAGCCTGGAATATTACCGCCCATAAAGGTCTGCGAGTTAGACAGCATGTCCTTCATGCGCTGCTGGTTCCATTCAGTACCCAGCGTCAGGTTTTGATTGACCAGCAGATCCAACGGAATGCTGATCTCACTGTGCAGCATGACGTCATTCAGGTCGGCATCGACATATTTTTGTGCAGCAGTCGGGTCGAAGATCCCCTCGGTTCCCCCGGCCAGACCTTCCGGCGTGCGAGAGTTACGCGTGTGTTCGTACTGCACCCAGTTGCTGGTGGTGACACCATTATCCCAGCCGCCGTTCCAGGTCAGCGAGTAGTTCTGACGGTACAGACGGTTAGTTTCTTTACCGTAGTTATCTTTCACCAGCTGGTTAGTGTTGGTATTTTGCGTGTCACCCGCGTACAGGTTGCCCTGGCGGCTATAACCCGCTTCCAGTTCCAGTGACTGAAGTGGGGCGAAATCCCAACGCACAATACCGTTGATATCTTTGTTGATCACCCCTTCGCGACCGGCCGGTAAGGTATTGGAATACGTACCTGTACGTTCTGACTGATGGCCCTGGTTGATGTCCCACGCGTCTGCCTGGGTTTTGTCGAGGTTACCGTACAGACGGAAGCTGAAATCTCCGCCCAGCGGGCCATTCAGGCTAAAGTTGGTGCGTTTGGTCGAACCTTCGTCTTTGTGCTCCGGCGCGTTGAAATAGGTATCCCATGAACCGTGCCATTCACTACTGCCTTTTTTGGTGATGATATTCACCACACCACCTGCCGCGCCGTTGCCGTAGCGTGCTGCTGCCGGGCCGCGCAGGACTTCAATGCGTTCAATCATTTCTGGTGGTACCCAGGCGGTATCACCGCGGGTATCACGCTCACCACGCCACCCCTGACGCACTGAGTTGCGGCTGGTCACCGGTTTACCGTCGATCAAAATCAGGGTGTTTTCTGGCCCCATGCCGCGAATATCGATCTGGCGGTTGTTGCCGCGCTGACCGCTGGTTGAGTTACCAGTCAGGTTCACACCAGGCATGGTACGGATGATTTCCGAGACGTCGCGAGCCGGAGGGTTCTTACGAATTTCATCAGCGGTGATGGTTGAAACGCCTGGAGCCTGCAGGTTCTGCTGAGCGGCGGTGACGACGATGGTGTCTTCATGAGAGACGGCGGCGCTATCGGTTTTATCTTCTGCCATCGCGGGCAGTGCTACCCCGTAAATCCCTAAATTGACCAATAAGGCCAGTGAATGAATCTTGTTGTTCATTGTATGTCCTGCTTTCTTTTAGCCACGAGTACCCGTGTGCCGTTTTGGGCACCAGGCCTGATGTCGCCCGCATCTGCGTAAACCCTCCGTTCCAGAAAAAGTACGCAGCGCCAGGTCGGTTTATAAGTGGTGAAAAACTGTGCGCGCTTCCCACAGCGCGTCAATACGCTATTGCAAATGCAAATAGTTATCAATAATATTATCAATATATTTCACGCTCAGATATAAAATTTCACAATAAACATGGGGTTATGACGGTGACGGCGTTAATGATGGGAAGCGAGGCGTGGTGGCAGTCAAAAAATGGCCCGGAATGGGAGCGTGAAGACAACGGAGATTACCGCGTAACGTTCTGGTGGCGTGACCCACAGGGAACCGAAAAAGAGTCAGCCATTCGCCGGGTGTGGGTCTACATCACGGGCGTTACCGATCATCATCAAAATGCCGTCCCCCAGTCGATGAGACGTATTGATGGGGCGAATGTTTGGCGCTGGAGCATTTCCCTGAGCGCTAACTGGCGCGGCAGCTACTGTTTTATCCCCTCCGATCGAAACGATATTTTTGCCTCACTGGCACCGGGTGAAACGCCCGATCGCACTGTGCTACGCGAAGGCTGGCGACAACTGTTGCCACAGGCTATTGCGGACCCTCTCAATACTCAAAGCTGGAAAGGGGGCCGGGGGCATGCGGTGTCCGCCCTGGAGATGCCAGATGCTCCCGTACAGCCGGGATGGGATCGCCCTGAAAACCCCGGCTCGCCCGCCGTATGCCTGCAATGGCACAGTGACCGATTGGGTAATACGCGCCGGGTGTGGGTTTTCACCACCGGTGAAGCCAACCCGGAAGAACGTCCCCTGGCTATTCTGCTGGACGGACAATTTTGGGCACAGAGTATGCCGGTCTGGCCGGCTCTGACCTCACTCACTCATCGTGGCCAGCTTCCTCCCGCGGTATATCTCCTGATTGATGCCATTGACACGCCGCATCGCAGCCATGAGTTGCCGTGTAACGCTGATTTTTGGCTGGCAGTTCAGCAGGAATTATTGCCGCGGGTGAAGACCACGACGCCATTCAGCGACGACCCGCAGCGTACGGTGGTTGCCGGGCAAAGTTTTGGCGGTTTGGCTTCGCTGTATGCCGGACTGAACTGGCCGGATCGGTTTGGCTGCGTACTCAGTCAGTCCGGATCTTATTGGTGGCCGCATCGCGGTGGCCATCAGGATGGCGTGATTATTGAACAACTAAAGGCCGGAACGCTAAGCGTTCAGGGTTTACGTATTGTGCTGGAAGCCGGGACCCGCGAGCCGATTATTTTTCGTGCTAATCAGGCGCTATTCGCCCAATTTCCCTCTGCACCACAGTCTATTTTCTGGCGTCAGGTTGAGGGTGGACATGATGCGCTTTGCTGGCGCGGCGGTTTAATGCAAGGGCTGATGACGCTCTGGCAACCGCTCACTGACACGCTTTAACCGGACGATGTTCCACGACAGGAGTTGAGTATGGAATTCAGTAACCCCTTCGATAACCCGCAGGGACAGTTTTACATTCTGCAAAACCCACAACGTCAATTCAGCCTCTGGCCTCAGCAGTGTTCACTTCCTGCTGGCTGGACGGTTGCGTGTGAACCGCAGTCGCAGGAAGTCTGCCAGCAATGGCTGGATGCGAACTGGACCACGCTGACGCCAGCGAACTATGTCGATGTACAGGAGGCGCAATGACTCAGCGCTTACCCTTAGTTGCGGCCCAGCCAGGGATCTGGATGGCAGAAAAGCTCTCCACATTGCCCTCGGCGTGGAGCGTTGCACACTATGTCGAATTAACCGGTGAACTGAATGCACCACTTCTGGCAAAGGCGGTCGTGGCCGGTCTGGAGCATGCGGATACCCTGCGGATGCAGTTCACTGAGGATAACGGTGAAATCTGGCAATGGGTTGATCCTACGCTCACCTTTGCTGAACCTGACATTCTCGATTTACGCGATGAATCCAGTCCGCACGAAGCGGCGCGTGCGTTGATGCGGGCGGATCTGCAACAGGATCTGCGCGTTGACGGCGGCAAGCCGCTGGTCTTCCATCTGCTCATTCAGGTGGGAGATAAACGCTGGTACTGGTATCAACGCTATCATCACTTACTGGTTGATGGCTTTAGTTTCCCAGCTATTACCCGCCAGATTGCTGCCATTTACACAGCGTGGCTGCGCGGTGAATCCACGCCAGCCTCGCCATTTACGCCGTTTGCCGAGGTCGTGGAAGAGTATCAACAGTATCGTCAAAGCGATGCCTGGCAACGTGATCGCGCATTCTGGGCTGAGCAACGCCAACAACTGCCGCCGCCGGCTTCATTGTCGAACAAACCGCTGCCGGGTCGCTCAGCCAGCGCGGATATTATTCGGATGAAGTTAACGGCACCTGAAGGTTCATTCCGCCTGCTTGCGTCGCGTATGCCAGATGTTCAGCGTGCGGATCTGGCGCTGGCGCTGGTTGCATTGTGGCTCGGTCGTTTATGCAGCCGAATGGACTATGCCGCCGGGTTTATCTTTATGCGCCGCATGGGATCAGCGGCGCTTACCGCTACTGGACCGGTGTTAAATGTCCTGCCCTTTGGCGTGAGACTTGATGCAGCAGAAAGTCTCCCTGCGCTTGCGCAACGGCTGGCCGGCCAGATGAAGAAAATGCGCCGACACCAGCGCTATGATGCCGAACAAATTGTCCGTGACAGCGGGCGTGCGGCCGGGGCTGAACCGCTGTTTGGCCCGGTGCTGAACGTGAAGATCTTTGACTATCAGTTGAATATTCCTGGCGTGCAGGCACAAACCCATACGCTGGCGACGGGGCCGGTTAACGATCTGGAACTGGCGCTGTTCCCGGATGAAAACGGTGGGCTGAGCATTGAAATTCTGGCGAATAAGCAGCGATATGACGCCGCTACGTTGGCACAACATGCTTCGCGTTTAACGGCGCTTATCGCGCAATTTGCCGCAAATCCGGCGCTACGCTGCGGGGATGCGGAGATGCTGCTGGCGTCCGAGCACGAACAGCTGGCGACGATTAACAATACGGCAGTGACACTCCCTTCCACTACATTGAGTGCGCTGGTGGCTGGGCAAGCCAGCAAAACACCGGATGCGCCGGCGCTGGCCGATGCCCGCTATCAGTTTAGCTATCGCGAAATGCGTCAGCAGGTGGTGGCACTGGCAAAACTGCTGCGCGAACGCGGTGTGCGCCCTGGGGACAGTGTGGCGGTTGCCTTACCGCGCTCCGTTTTCCTGACGCTGGCGCTGCACGGTATCGTCGAAGCGGGGGCCGCCTGGTTACCGCTGGATACCGGATATCCGGATGATCGCCTGCGGATGATGCTGGAAGACGCTAAACCTACGTTGCTTATCACCACTGATGAACAACGGGTTCGTTTTAGCGATATCCCTGGGCTGGAAAGCTTGTGCTACACCGCGCCGCTACCAGAGCAAGATGACACACCATTAGCATTATCACGACCAAATCATACGGCCTATATCATCTTCACCTCAGGCTCGACGGGCAGACCAAAAGGGGTGATGGTGGGGCAAACCGCCATCGTTAACCGCCTGCTATGGATGCAGAATCACTATCCGCTGACAGTCGACGATGTGGTGGCGCAAAAAACGCCATGCAGCTTTGATGTTTCGGTCTGGGAATTTTTCTGGCCCTTCATTGCCGGCGCAAAATTGGTGATGGCTGAACCAGAGGCACATCGTGACCCGCTGGCGATGCAACAGTTCTTCGCGAGGTTTGGGGTAACGACAACGCACTTTGTACCGTCGATGCTGGCGGCGTTTGTGACCTCACTGACGCCAGAAACGGCGCGGGAAAGCTGCTCCACGTTGAAACAGGTGTTTTGTAGCGGTGAAGCGCTGCCGGCAGAGTTGTGCCGCGAATGGGAGCAACTGACCCATGCACCGCTGCACAATTTGTATGGGCCAACCGAGGCGGCGGTAGATGTCAGCTGGTATCCAGCCTGGGGTGAGGAACTCGCTGCCGTGACCGGCAACAGCGTACCCATCGGCTATCCGGTCTGGAATACCGGTTTGCGGATCCTCGATGCCATGATGCGTCCAGTGCCCATTGGTGTCGCCGGTGATCTGTACCTGACGGGGATCCAACTGGCGCAGGGATATCTCGGCCGACCAGATCTGACGGCGAGCCGTTTTATTGCCGATCCCTTTAACCCTGGCGAACGTATGTACCGTACCGGAGACGTGGCGCGCTGGCTGGAAAATGGGGCTGTGGAATATCTTGGGCGCAGTGATGACCAGCTAAAAATCCGTGGGCAGCGTATTGAACTGGGCGAGATTGATCGGGTGATGCAGCAGTTGCCTGATGTTGAGCATGCTGTTGCCCATGCCTGCGTATTCAATCAGGCGGTAGCGACAGGCGGCGATGCGCGCCAGTTAGTGGGCTATCTGGTGTCACAATCGGGTTTACCGCTGGATATTCCGGCATTGCGCGAGAATCTGCGCGCAACCCTGCCTGCACATATGGTACCGACAGTGCTGCTGCAACTGGCGGAGCTTCCGCTCAGCGCCAACGGCAAGCTGGATCGTAAAGCGTTACCGATGCCACAACTGACGTCACGTCAGGAAGGGCGGGCGCCGCGAGCAGGGACTGAAACCACGATTGCTCAGGCGTTTACGGCCTTGCTGGGTTGTGAGGTCAATGATGTTGAAGCGGATTTCTTTGCGCTTGGCGGGCATTCTCTGCTGGCGATGAAGCTGGCGGCACAATTGAGTCGCATTTTTGCGCGCCAGGTAACGCCTGGGCAGATTATGGTGGCCTCGACCGTCGAACAGCTCAGCGCATTGCTGGATAGCAATGATGACGAGCAGTCGCAACGGCTGGGATTTGAAACGCTGCTGCCGCTGCGTGAAAGCGATGGCCCTGTGCTGTTCTGCTTCCATCCGGCATCGGGTTTCGCCTGGCAGTTTAGCGTGTTGTCGCGCTACCTTCCCCCACAGTGGTCGATTATGGGTATCCAGTCGCCGCGACCGGATGGCCCGATGCAGACAGCAGAAAACCTGGATGCGGTGTGCGAACAGCACCTGGCAACGTTACTTCGCCAGCAACCTCATGGGCCTTATTATCTGATTGGGTACTCGTTGGGCGGTACGCTGGCACAGGGCATTGCTGCCCGATTACACGCGCGCGGAGAAACGGTCGCGTTTCTCGGTCTGCTGGATACCTGGCCGCCGGAAACGCAAAATTGGTCGGAAAAAGAGGCCAATGGACTCGACCCGGAAGTGTTGGCGGAAATTGATCGTGAGCGGGAGGCGTTTCTGATGGCTCAACAGGGTAATGCGTCCGACGCATTGTTTAGCGCTATCGAAGGTAACTACGCCGATGCGGTTCGACTGCTGAGTACGGCACATAGCGTACCTTTTGCGGGACACGCGACGCTGTTTGTTGCTGAACGCACGTTACCGCCGGGAGTCAGCCCGGAACTCAGTTGGTCGCCGTGGATTTCCAGTCTGGATGTTTATCGCCAGGACTGCGCGCACGTCGATATCATTACGCCGATGGCTTTCGAGAAGATTGGGCCAGTCATGCGTGACGTGCTCAAAGATATCCAATAAATGGACTCGCCACCTCTGCGGAGGTGGCACGATTTACCTGTTTGCTGTACGTCCTAGCGGGACCACTAACGGCGTTCCGGCAACCGGATCGTCGATAATCATACACCGCAGCCCATAGATTTTTTCAATGAGCTCTGCTGTGACAATCTCTTTCGGCGCACCCTCGGCAACGATCTTTCCATCACGAAGTGCAATCAGATGAGTGGCATAGCGACATGCCTGATTCAGATCGTGCAGAACAGCGGCCAGCGTGTAACCTTTCTCCCGGTTTAGCTCACTCAGCAGCTCCAGCAGATCAATCTGATGGCTGATATCCAGCCAGGTGGTCGGTTCGTCGAGCAGCATAATCGACGTTTCTTGTGCCAGCACCATCGCTATCCACGCGCGTTGGCGTTGACCGCCGGAGAGGGTATCCACACTTTGCGCCGCCAGATGCGTGATCCCCGTGGCCTGCATCGCGTGGGTTACCGCGATTTCATCTTCTTTACGCCAGCGGGTAAATAAAGGTTGATGTGGGTAACGCCCACGAGCAACCAGCTCCTGCACGGTAATATCGCCTGGCGTGGTGGCATTTTGCGCCAGCAGACCAATTCTGCGTGCGACCTCTTTGCTGGGGTAATGTTGAATATGTTCACCATCGAGCCAGACGTTGCCGTGCGCGGGCGTCATCAGACGACTCAATGTACGCAGCAGCGTGGACTTTCCACAACCGTTGGGTCCAATAATGGCAGTGAAGTGACCATCGGGGATCGCGACATTAAGGTTTTCCGCCACGGTAAATTTGCCATAACCCAGCGTTAACTGGTCGCCACGCAAACGGGCTACTGATTCGGTCATTTTTTGCGGGACTCCTGAATTAACAAGACGATAAGGTAAATACCGCCGAGGCTTACGGTGACAACGCCAACCGGAAGCTGATAAGGCATAAAGAGCTGCTGAGCGCATAAATCGGCCATCAGCAGTAACAGGGCACCGCACAGCGCCGACTGCGTTAATCCCCAACGTGCCGTGCCGCTAAGCCGACGCGCGATATGTGGGGCCACCAGGGCAATAAACGAGATAGGGCCTGCCAGCGCGGTGGCCGCAGCGGTCAATACCACTGCGACCAGCATCATCATCAGACGTGAGCGTTCAACGCTGACACCAAGCGCACAGGCGCTGTCATCACCCATTTCCAGTAAACGCAGGCGACGTACCAACAGCGCGGCGCACCCCAGCATCACGATAATCAGCGGCGCTGAAGGCCAGGTCTTCGCCCAGGTCGGACCGTTGAGCGATCCGGCGTTCCACAGCCCGGCGGTCAGCGCAGTTTCTAAGGACGCTTTCAGCAGCAGCCAGGTGTTGAAGGCCACCAGCATAGCGCGAATGCCGATCCCGATGATGATCAGTCGGAAGGTGTCGATGCCGTTGCGCCAGGCCAGCGCCCAGACCACCAGCGAAGTCAGGACCCCGCCGAGCATGGCCGCCAGCGCGATAGCGGTAAGATGCTGACCAAACAGCACCATTGCGACCAGTACGCCGCTCCAGGCACCGGTATTGAAACCCATCACGTCCGGGCTACCCAGCGGGTTGCGCATCAATGACTGGAATATCGCGCCGCTAACGCCCAGCGCCGCGCCAATCAGCAGCGCCATCAACACGCGTGGTAATCGCCACTCGGTCACCACCAGCGTAATGCTACGCGGTGCATCGCCGAGCAGGGCGGCAATAATTTGCTGGGTCTCGAGCATAACGGCACCGCTGCGCAGGCTCCACAATCCAACGGCCAGGCAACCGACGACCAGCAGCAGACAACTGATAATCAGGCGACGGGAGAGATGCATCATGCGCCACCTCCGCGCTGTTTGCGGCGTACCAGGAAGATGAGAACCGGCGCGCCGATAAACGCGCTGACGACCGAGACGCGCAGTTCGCCGGGCACAATCAGACGACCGATGATATCGGCTATTAGCAGCAGAGAAGGGGTGGCCAGCAGAGTGACGGGCAGCGACCAGCGATGATCTGCGCCCACCAGCCAGCGTGCCATATGCGGCATCATCAGGCCGATAAATGCGATAGGGCCGACGATGGCGGTCGCACTTCCGCACAGTACGGTAATCACCAACAGGCCGATAAACTGGGTACGCGCAACTTTGCTGCCCAACGCCGTTGCGGTGTCGCTTCCCAGACTGAGGCTATTCAGACCACGGCTAAGAAACAGCGCGACAGCACCGGCAATCAGGACCGGGACCAGCACGACTTTCAGCGTCTGCAGGCTGCGGATATCCAGTGAACCGGCTTGCCAGAAACGCAACTGGTCGTAGACATCCGGGTTGAGCAGGGCGATGCCGGTAGATAACCCTTCCAGAACAGCACCCAACGCAACACCGGCCAATGTCAGGCGTACCGGGCTGAGCTGTCCGCCGCCCTGACTACCGGTAAAAGCCACAATCAGTGAGGCTGCGAGAGCCCCGGAAAAAGCCATTACCAGTTGTTCTTGCGGGGAGGAAAAGCCAAACAGCGACGCGCCTAAAACAATCGCGAAGCTGGCCCCGGAATTGACGCCAAGAATACCCGGATCGGCCAGCGGGTTGCGGGTGAGCGTTTGCATCAGCGCACCCGCCAGGCCCAGCGCCCCCCCTGCGAGGAGCCCTGCCAGCGTACGCGGGAGTCGCGCGTCCAGCACGATGGTGCAATCGGCGCTTTGACAACTGCCGGTGAGTGCATCAAATACCACGGAGGCGGGCAGCGACTTTGCGCCAATAACCAGACTTAATGCCGTGGTGAGAACAAGGAGTAACAATAGTCCGGGCACGGCGAAGGCGCGTGTCGCGGAAACAGAGCATGACATATCAACTTCCCTGATAATGATAGTAATTATCGTTATCGATCTTATTTGGATATGTTAGCATGTGCAGCCATCGAATGGATATTGAAAAAGTACCTGGTAAGGCTCTGTAATGAATCGACAATCCTGGCTGCTTAATCTCAGCCTGTTAAAGACCCATCCTGCATTTCGCGCTGTTTTCCTCGCCCGTTTTATTTCCATTGTCTCTCTGGGGCTATTGGGGGTTGCGGTCCCGGTACAGATCCAGATGATGACCCAGTCGACCTGGCAGGTGGGTTTGTCGGTTACGCTGACCGGGAGCGCCATGTTTATTGGTCTGATGGTGGGTGGCGTACTGGCCGATCGCTATGAGCGCAAAAAGGTGATCCTGCTGGCCCGCGGAACCTGTGGTATCGGTTTTATTGGCCTGTGCCTGAACGCGCTGCTGCCCGAACCGTCGTTGCTGGCTATCTATGTTCTGGGTTTATGGGATGGCTTTTTTGCCTCGCTGGGTGTCACCGCACTGCTGGCGGCGACACCTGCGCTGGTCGGGCGTGAAAATCTGATGCAAGCCGGGGCGATTACCATGCTGACGGTGCGTCTGGGATCGGTGATTTCGCCAATGCTTGGTGGGGTGCTGCTGGCGACCGGGGGCGTGGTCTGGAACTACGGCCTGGCGGCGGCGGGTACATTCATTACCTTGCTGCCATTGCTGAGCCTTCCCGCTTTACCACCTCCGCCACAACCGCGTGAACATCCGTTGACATCGCTGGTGGCGGCGTTCCGTTTTCTGTTCGCCAGCCCGCTGATTGGCGGCATTGCGCTGCTCGGTGGTCTGTTGACCATGGCGAGCGCGGTACGTGTATTGTACCCGGCACTGGCGATTAACTGGCAGATGTCGAGCGCTCAGATTGGGTTACTGTATGCGGCTATTCCCCTGGGCGCGGCCATCGGGGCTTTAACCAGCGGGCAACTGGCACACAGCGTGCGTCCTGGCCTGATTATGCTGGCATCAACCGTGGCCTCTTTCCTGGCTATCGGCCTGTTCGGCTTGATGCCGGTCTGGGAGCTGGGCGTTGTTTGTCTGGCGCTGTTTGGCTGGCTGAGTGCGGTCAGTTCTTTGTTGCAGTACACCCTGTTGCAGACGCAGACGCCGGAAGCGATGCTCGGGCGAATTAACGGTTTGTGGACCGCGCAGAACGTAACCGGTGATGCGATTGGCGCGGCGCTGTTAGGGGGGCTGGGGGCGATGATGACGCCTGCGGCCTCGGCAAGCGTCAGTGGGTTTGGGTTGGTGATTGTCGGTCTGTTGCTGCTGCTGTTGTTAAGCGAGCTTCGTCGTTTCCGACAGATACCTGTGAATGCCTGATAGCGGTGTGCGCTACGGTTTGTAAGCCGGATAAGGCGTTAGCTGTATCCGGCGATAGCCATTAAAAGAGCGCCGACAGGCGTTGCAGCAGTAGCGTCGCGCTGTAGTAATCCAGACGGAAGGTTTCCGTGCCCAACGCATAAACGCGTTTGTTTTGCACGGCAGGCAGATGTGCCAGCAGTGGGTTAGCGTAAATCGCCTCGGCATCTTTGCTGTCGCCTGCAAACAGGAACAGCGCTTCACCGTTCAGGCCGGCCGCCAGATTCTCACCACCAAGCTGGATAATGTCGTGACGTTTACCCTGGCTCTGGCTGGTATGTAGTCCGGCAGGTAGCGGTGCCAGCGTGAAACCGAGCTGTTCCATCAGCTTGCCTTGCGCGGACTCCGGCGTCCACAGGTTGGCGCTGTGCGCGGCTGCGGTATACACCAGCGCGCTGACCGGCTGTGGCGGCAGGGTGATACGTTGCTTTACCGCGAGCAGTTGCTTATCAAACTCAGCAATACGCGCCGCTGCCTGTTGCTCCTGCCCGGTGATTTCACCTAATTGTGTCAGCAGTGACTGCCAGCTTTTGTCGTCGTAATTAATGATAAGCGTAGGGGCTATGGTGGACAGTTGATCGTACAGCGCAAGCGCGGAGTCTCCCCCGGTGGCGCTGACCAGAATCAGGTCCGGCATTTGTGCTGCAACGGCTTCGGCGCTCGGCTCGCCAATATACAGGCGGCTCAGTTTGCGTGCTTTGGCGACGTCGCTCCACTGGCGTAAAAAGCCCTGAGCGTCACCGATACGGTTATTCGGTGTCGTGGCACCGCTGGCAATGATAGGCGCATCAATGGCGAGCAGAGAACCGGTGAGCGTGACGCTGGTGGAAACAATGCGCAGTGGCTTATGTTCCAGCGTGTGCGTGCCACGACTGTCGGTAACCTGGCGTGGCCAGTCAGCGGCATGGCTTAAAGAAATTCCTGAAATAGCGAGTCCAACCAGTAACAGCGCAGTGCGGTAAAACGCGGGAAATCTCACAAATAAGCTTCCTGTTATCAATGTAGTTAATGCTTCTCATTTTCATTGTTACGCGTCAGGGATGCAAGCCTAAGTCGCACATTGTGTTACCACAAGAGTTGACATACCGACGCTTTGCTTTTAGGTTAGCGACCGAAAATATAAATGATAATCATTATTAGAGCCTTTATCATTTTATGGAGGATGATATGGACACGTCACTGGCCGAGGAAAAAACGCAGACTATGGCAACTCTCGCTCCCGACAGTTTTTTCTTTATGTCGCCGTATCGTAGTTTTACGACGTCAGGATGCTTCGCCCGCTATGCGGAACCGGCAATTGATGGTGATTCACCAGACAGCCCTTTCCAACAGAAAATGCACAAACTGTTTGCGCAGGCCAAATCGCAGGGCATCGCAAACCCCATTATGGTCGGGGCCATTCCCTTTGACACCCGCCAGCCCTCGTCGCTGTTTATTCCCCAATCATGGCAAAGCTTCTCACGCACGGCAAAGCAGCAATCAGCGCGTTACTTTACTGCCCATCAGTCGCTGAATGTCGTTGAGCGTAAATCGATTCCTGAGCAGGATTTTTTCGAAGATATGGTCGCCAGAGCAGCGGCGCTGACGGCAACGCCGGAAGTCGACAAAGTGGTGCTGTCACGCCTGATTGATGTGACCGCCGACGCCAATATCGACAGTGGTGCACTGCTGGAGCGGCTGATCGCGCAAAACCCGGCAAGCTACAACTTCCATGTGCCCATCGACGATGGCGGTGTACTGATCGGCGCCAGCCCGGAATTGCTGTTACGCAAAGAAGGCGACCATTTCAGTTCGCTGCCGCTGGCGGGATCTGCACGTCGCCAACCGGACGATGTTCTGGACCGGGAGGCGGGGATCCGTCTGTTAGCTTCCGAGAAGGATCGCCATGAACACGAGCTGGTCACCCAGGCGATGAAAGCGGTTCTGCGCGATCGCAGCAGTGAGCTGCAACTTCCTTCGTCTCCGCAACTGGTCACCACGCCCACGCTCTGGCATCTCGGTACCCCGTTTGAAGGTAAAGCCAATGCCCAGGAAAACGCACTGACGCTGGCTTGTCTGCTGCATCCAACACCGGCGCTAAGTGGCTTCCCGCATCAGGTTGCTCAGAAACTGATTGCTGAACTGGAGCCGTTCGATCGCGAACTTTTCGGCGGCATTGTTGGCTGGTGTGATTCGCAAGGCAACGGCGAATGGGTGGTGACGATCCGCTGTGCGAAACTGCTGCGTAATCAGGTACGTTTCTTCGCCGGAGCCGGCATTGTGCCCGCCTCGTCACCGATTGCGGAGTGGCGTGAAACGGGTGCCAAGCTATCCACCATGTTGAATGTTTTTGGACTGCATTAAGCGCCTGGTCTACCAGGCTATTCAGGCCTTATCGACAGGCTCTAAGGAGCAATAATGAGTATTCCTTTCACCCGTTGGCCGGAAGAGTTTGCCCGCCGCTACCGTGAAAAAGGCTACTGGCAGGATTTGCCGCTGACCGACATTCTGGCCCGTCATGCCGATAGCGACCATACGGCGGTGATTGACGGGGAACGCCATCTTAGCTACAGCCAGTTAAACCAGGCGACGGATAATCTTGCCTGCAGCCTGCGTCGCCAGGGGATCAAACCCGGCGAGACCGCACTGGTGCAATTAGGTAACGTGGCTGAGCTGTATATCACTTTCTTTGCGCTGCTCAAACTGGGCGTAGCCCCCGTATTGGCACTGTTTAGCCATCAGCGCAACGAACTCAACGCCTACGCAACGCAAATCAAA
Organism: Citrobacter sp. Igbk 16; assembly: GCF_028069755.1. Classification (NCBI taxonomy): domain Bacteria; kingdom Pseudomonadati; phylum Pseudomonadota; class Gammaproteobacteria; order Enterobacterales; family Enterobacteriaceae; genus Citrobacter; species Citrobacter sp. Igbk 16. The sequence goes on from NZ_JANEWJ010000031.1 coordinate 29,416, forward strand.
CCGGTGTTACTGATTGCCGATCGCCAGCATGCGTTATTCAGTGGCGATGATTTTCTGAATACCTTTGTTGCCGAACACAATTCAGTGCGCGTGGTTCAGTTGCTCAATGATGACGGCGAACACAATCTGCAAACGGCAATAAGCCAACCTGCAACGGCGTTTACCGCGACACCATCACCGGCTGATGAAGTGGCTTACTTTCAGCTTTCCGGCGGCACGACCGGGACGCCAAAGCTGATTCCACGCACCCACAATGATTACTACTACAGCGTGCGCCGTAGTAACGAGATTTGCCATTTCACCGCTGAGACCCGCTATTTATGCGCGATCCCGGCCGCGCATAACTACGCCATGAGTTCGCCAGGTGCGCTGGGCGTTTTCCTCGCGGGGGGAACTGTGGTGCTGGCGGCAGACCCGAGCGCGACGTTGTGCTTTCCGTTGATTGAACAGCATCAGGTAAACGTGACGGCGTTGGTACCGCCAGCGGTGAGTCTGTGGCTGCAGGCAATTCAGGAGTGGGGTAGTAACACACAACTGGCTTCGCTGAAACTGTTGCAAGTGGGGGGCGCACGGCTTTCGGCTTCGCTTGCCGCTCGCATACCGGAAGAGATTGGCTGCCAGTTGCAGCAGGTCTTCGGTATGGCGGAAGGGCTGGTGAACTATACCCGTTTGGATGACAGCCCGGAGCGCATTATCAATACCCAGGGCCGGCCGATGTGCCCTGACGATGAGGTCTGGGTGGCAGATGCTGACGGGAATCCGTTACCACAGGGCGCGACGGGACGCCTGATGACGCGCGGTCCGTACACTTTCCGCGGTTACTTCAATAGCCCTGAGCATAACGCCAGCGCGTTTGATGCTAACGGATTCTATTGCTCTGGCGATCTGATCGCCATCGATCAGGATGGTTACATCACGGTGCAGGGACGAGAGAAAGATCAGATCAACCGTGGCGGAGAGAAGATCGCCGCAGAAGAGATTGAAAACCTGCTGTTGCGGCACCCAATGGTGATCCATGCCGCATTGGTCAGTATGGACGATGAGCTGATGGGCGAGAAAAGTTGCGCCTGTCTGGTGGTTAAAGAGCCGCTGCGTGCAGTACAGGTCCGTCGTTTTCTACGCGAACAGGGCGTGGCGGAATTCAAATTGCCGGACCGTGTCGAGTGCGTTGAGTCATTGCCGCTGACCCCGGTCGGCAAAGTGGATAAAAAACAATTACGTCAGTGGCTGGCATCACGTTCACCGGCCTGAAGGAGAAGAAGAAATGGCAATTCCTAAACTGCAGGCTTATGCGCTGCCAACGGCGCTTGATGTTCCGGCAAATAAAGTTGACTGGGCATTTGAACCAGAACGCGCCGCGCTGCTAATCCACGACATGCAGGACTATTTTATCGGCTTTTGGGGCGAGAACTGCCCGATGATGGCACAGGTCGTGGCCAACATCGCCGCGCTACGTCAGTACTGTAAAGCACATAATATTCCGGTCTATTACACTGCGCAGCCGAAAGAACAAAGCGATGAAGACCGTGCGTTGTTGAACGACATGTGGGGACCGGGCCTGACGCGCTCGCCGGAACAGCAAAAAATCGTCGATGCGCTGGCGCCGGATGAAGCGGATACCATTCTGGTTAAATGGCGTTACAGCGCGTTTCATCGTTCGCCGCTGGAGCAGATGCTAAGAGACACCGGGCGTAACCAGCTTATCATCACCGGCGTGTATGCGCATATTGGCTGCATGACCACCGCGACTGATGCCTTCATGCGTGATATTAAGCCGTTTATGGTCGCTGATGCGTTGGCAGATTTTAGCCGTGATGAACACCTGATGTCGCTGAAATACGTGGCGGGGCGTTCCGGTCGTGTGGTGATGACCCAGGAGTTATTGCCGACGCCTGTTCCGGCCAGCAAAGATGCGCTGCGCGGCGTGATTCTGCCGCTGCTCGATGAGTCTGAAGAGCCAATGGATGACGAAAACTTGATCGACTACGGGCTGGATTCCGTGCGCATGATGGCGCTGGCGGCCCGTTGGCGGAAAGTGCATGGTGATATCGACTTTGTGATGCTGGCGAAAAACCCAACGATTGACGCCTGGTGGAAACTGCTCTCCCGCGAGGTGGCGTCATGACCGGTTTTGATTTCACCGGTAAAACGGTCTGGGTTACTGGGGCAGGAAAAGGGATTGGTTACACCACGGCACTGGCGTTTGTTGACGCGGGTGCGCAGGTGACCGGCTTCGATCTGGCGTTTGACGGTGAAGAATATCCGTTTGCCACTGAGGTGATGAACGTGGCGGATGCACCGCAGGTGGCGCAGGTGTGCGAGCGCTTGCTGGCGAACACCGAGCGGCTGGACGTGCTGGTCAATGCTGCCGGGATTTTGCGCATGGGGCCAACCGATGCGCTGAGGTTTGAGGATTGGCAGCAGACCTTCGCCGTTAACGTGGGCGGTGCGTTCAACCTGTTTCAGCAGACGATGGCGCAGTTTCGTCGTCAGCAGGGGGGGGCGATTGTCACTGTCGCATCCGATGCTGCGCACACGCCGCGAATCGGTATGAGTGCATATGGGGCATCAAAAGCCGCACTGAAAAGTCTTGCGCTGACGGTCGGGCTGGAGCTGGCGGGTAGCGGAGTACGCTGTAATGTGGTTTCGCCGGGCTCGACCGACACTGACATGCAGCGCACGCTGTGGGTGAGTGATGATGCGGAACAGCAGCGTATTCGCGGGTTTGGCGAGCAGTATAAGCTCGGTATACCGCTGGGGAAAATCGCCCGTCCTCAGGAAATTGCCAACACCATCTTATTCCTTGCCTCCGATCTGGCCAGCCATATTACGTTGCAGGACATTGTGGTCGATGGCGGTTCGACACTGGGAGCATGACGGTGATCTGGAAACGACATTTAACGCTTGATGAACTGAATGCTACCAGCCAGAACACGCTGGTGGCGCATTTAGACATTGTCTATACCCGACTGGGAGACGATGTGCTGGAAGCCGAAATGCCGGTAGATAGCCGCACGCATCAGCCGTTTGGTCTGTTGCACGGTGGGGCGTCAGCGGCGCTGGCCGAAACGTTGGGGTCAATGGCGGGTTATCTGATGACTCGCGATGGGCAGTGTGTGGTGGGAACCGAGTTGAACGCCACGCATCACCGCGCAGTATCGCAGGGGAAAGTGCGCGGTGTGTGCCAGCCGTTGCATCTCGGGCGACAGAATCAAAGCTGGGAAATCGTCATCTTTGATGAGCAGGGGCGGCGCTGCTGCACCTGTCGTTTAGGTACGGCAGTGATGGGGTGAAGCCACCCGACAAAGTAAAATGAAATTGCAGGGTTAACAGGTAAATGAAGTGATCTAGTTAACAATGCAATGTAAATACTCAGTGATACTTCGGGTTTGCATGGTTGTCAGGTTGTTAAATCCAGAAAAGATGTTATAGAAACAAAATGTAACATCTCTCTGGATCAGACAACGGATAACAACTATGAACAAATCAGGGAAGTACCTCGTCTGGACATTGCTCTCCGTGATGGGAGCATTTGCCCTCGGCTATATTGCGTTAAACCGTGGTGAGCAGATCAACGCGTTGTGGATAGTTGTCGCGTCGGTCTGTGTCTACCTTATCGCTTACCGTTTCTATGGCCTGTACATCGCGAAAAATGTGCTGGCGCTGGACCCGACGCGTATGACGCCAGCCGTGCGCCATAACGACGGGCTCGATTACGTTCCTACCGATAAAAAAGTACTGTTTGGTCACCATTTTGCGGCAATTGCCGGAGCGGGTCCGTTAGTTGGGCCGGTGCTGGCGGCGCAAATGGGCTATCTGCCCGGGATGATCTGGCTGCTCGCCGGGGTAGTGCTGGCTGGCGCGGTGCAGGACTTTATGGTGCTGTTTGTTTCTACCCGTCGCGATGGTCGTTCCCTTGGCGAACTGGTGAAAGAAGAGATGGGCCCTACAGCCGGCGTGATTGCGCTGGTGGCCTGTTTTATGATCATGGTGATTATCCTTGCCGTGTTGGCAATGATCGTCGTGAAAGCGCTAACGCACAGCCCGTGGGGAACCTATACCGTCGCATTCACCATCCCGCTGGCGATTTTTATGGGGATTTACCTGCGCTATTTGCGTCCGGGGCGTATTGGCGAAGTGTCAGTCATCGGTCTGGTATTCCTTGTTTTTGCCATTATTTCCGGCGGCTGGGTTGCGGAAAGCCCGACCTGGGCACCGTATTTTGACTTTACTGGTGTACAGCTGACGTGGATGCTGGTGGGCTACGGTTTCGTGGCTGCCGTGTTGCCGGTATGGCTGCTGCTGGCACCGCGAGATTACCTCTCGACCTTCCTGAAGATTGGTACCATTGTTGGTCTGGCGGTGGGTATTCTGATCATGCGTCCAACGCTGACGATGCCTGCGTTAACCAAATTCGTTGACGGTACCGGTCCGGTATGGACGGGTAACCTGTTCCCATTCCTGTTTATTACCATTGCCTGTGGTGCAGTCTCTGGTTTCCACGCGCTGATCTCATCCGGTACCACACCGAAGATGTTGGCGAATGAAGGCCAGGCCTGCTTTATCGGCTACGGCGGGATGCTGATGGAGTCCTTTGTCGCCATTATGGCGCTGGTCTCCGCATGTATCATCGATCCGGGCGTGTATTTTGCGATGAACAGCCCGATGGCGGTGCTGGCCCCTGCGGGTACGGTGGATGTGGTCGCTTCTGCGGCGCAGGTCGTTAGCAGTTGGGGCTTTGCGATTACCCCGGACACCTTGCACCAAATTGCCAATGAAGTGGGTGAGCAATCCATTATTTCCCGCGCAGGCGGAGCGCCGACGCTGGCCGTTGGGATGGCTTACATTCTGCACGGTGCGCTGGGCGGCATGATGGATGTGGCGTTCTGGTATCACTTCGCCATTCTGTTTGAAGCCCTGTTCATCCTGACGGCGGTTGATGCGGGTACCCGTGCCGCGCGCTTTATGCTGCAGGATCTGCTGGGCGTCGTCTCACCGGGGCTGAAACGGACCGACTCGCTACCGGCGAACTTGCTGGCAACCGCGTTGTGCGTACTGGCCTGGGGTTACTTCCTGCACCAGGGCGTGGTCGATCCGTTAGGCGGTATCAACACCTTGTGGCCGCTGTTCGGTATCGCGAACCAGATGCTGGCCGGTATGGCATTGATGCTGTGTGCGGTCGTACTGTTCAAGATGAAACGTCAGCGCTACGCGTGGGTGGCGCTGGTGCCAACCGCCTGGCTGCTGATTTGTACGCTGACTGCGGGCTGGCAGAAAGCGTTTAGCCCGGATGCGAAAATCGGCTTCCTGGCTATCGCTAACAAGTTCCAGGCGATGATCGACAGCGGTAACATTCCGGCGCAGTACACTCAGTCGCAGCTGACGCAACTGGTATTTAACAACCGTCTTGATGCTGGCTTGACTATCTTCTTCATGGTGGTCGTGGTGGTACTGGGTCTGTTCTCCATTAAAACTGCACTGGCAGCGTTGAAAGAGGACAAACCAACGTCGAAAGAAACACCGTACGAACCGATGCCCGAGAATGTTGAAGAGATTGTGGCGCAGGCGAAAGGCGCGCACTAATATTCTCTTAACGAAAAAGCCCTCTCCTTAATGGGGAGGGCGTTTGTACGACAGGGAATCACTATGTTTGAAACACTCGCTAAAGCTGGGAAGTATTTAGGGCAAACTGCCCGATTGATGATTGGTGTGCCGGATTATGACAACTATGTTGAGCATATGCGTGTTACGCACCCGGACCAGGTACCGATGACTTATGAAGAATTTTTCCGCGAGCGCCAGGATGCGCGCTATGGGGGTAAAGGCGGCGCGAAGTGCTGTTGAATTTTTGCCGGATGGCGCTAACGCTTATCCGGCTTACAACATTGCATTGGCCGTAGGCCTGATATGGCGAAGCCGCCATCAGGCAACCTGCACCATAGTCACACCGTAAACGTCTCTACCTTCTCAAATGCCGCACGCAGTGTTTCCGGTGTTAGCTTCACCGGCAGCGCATGAATGGACTCCACCGGGCGCAGAGTGTGCGCGATCACCTTATCGATTTCGGCGCGGTTATTGATGTCCACTTCCAGTTGAGCCAACCGGGTTGGCAAATTGAAGCGCTGATAAGCGGTAATTAATTGCGTTAGCACATCATCTTGTCCCAACAGCGCGCTCTGCACCAGTATGCCGTACGCCACTTTAGTGCCGTGTAAAAACTTCTCCGTTTGCGGCAGGACGGTCAGGCCATTATGCACTGAGTGTGCCGCTGCTACGCGGGTATAGCGCTCGCCCAGACCGCCGACCATACCACCGCCAGCAATGATCGCATCCACCACGTCGCAAAATGCACGGGTCAATTCACCACGCTGTTTATCTGCCAGCGCCTGCTCGCTGCTCTGAAGGAGAACATCGCGGATCGCCAGTGCGCCGTTGATGCCCAGACGTACGGTCAGCGGTAAGGTTTCAGGCTGTGGGGCGAGCACAACCGCTTCGTACCATTTCGCCAACGTATCCCCGATACCGGCCAGCAAATACGCGTCTGGTGCATTAAGCACGATCTCCGGCTCTACCAACACCAAAAAATTGGCATCATCGAAAATTTCGAAATGCAGTGCCTGACCTGCATCGTTGTACCACACGGAGAGCGGCGTCCAGGCAGCACAGGTGGCGGCAATGGTTGGGATTGCCACAAAGGGCAAACCAAGGCGGCGCGCCAGTGCTTTGGCGGTGTCGAGCAATGTCCCGCCGCCCACGCCAATCACCACGCTACGGTCGTCTCCTGACTCTGTTGCCAGTTGAGCAACATCGGTTTCGCTGCAATGACCCGTAAACAGCAGACGTTTAGCCTCGGCAAGTTGAAAGGCCTCAGGCAGATAAGGCCGGGCTGCAGCGATAGCGCGCTCACCATATACCCAGACGGCGCGTGAGAGTTGATCCTTGGTGAAAAAATCGTTGAGTCTCGACAGGCTGCCGGGATGGGAAAAATAGTTGGCCGGGCCGGTGACGACGCGAATCTCGGTATTACTCATGTTGTGTTGTCCTTTTGACTGTCCTGTCCAGGCAGGTTATTTTTATATAGACGTCTGAACGTCTTGATTGCCAAATACTAGCATCGTGCTATAGTGGCTTCAACCACAACATTACACGCTGGGATAACAATAATGAGTAATAACCCGCTGATTCCGCAAAGCAAACTGCCTAATCTGGGCACCACTATTTTCACGCAAATGAGCGCGCTGGCGCAGCAGCACCAGGCGATTAACCTCTCGCAGGGATTTCCTGATTTTGATGGTCCACATTTCTTGCAGGAACGTCTGGCATATCATGTCGCGCATGGCGCAAACCAGTATGCGCCGATGACGGGTGTGCAACCGCTGCGAGAAGCCATTGCCGATAAAACCGCCGAACTGTATGGCTACAAGCCGGATGCAAACAGTGACGTGACGGTTACGGCAGGGGCAACAGAAGCGCTGTATGCCGCCATTACGGCGCTGGTACGTCCCGGTGATGAGGTGATATGTTTTGACCCGAGCTACGACAGCTATGCGCCTGCGATCGCATTATCCGGTGGCGTGGTTAAACGCATCGCGCTGCAACCACCGTCTTTTCGCGTCGACTGGCAGGAATTTGCTGCGCTAATCAGTGACCGCACGCGGCTGGTGATCCTAAATACGCCGCATAACCCTTCGGCTACGGTATGGCAGAAGGCGGATTTTGAGGCGTTATGGCAGGCTATTAACGGGCATGAGATTTATGTTGTCAGTGACGAAGTCTACGAGCATATCTGTTTTGCCACGCATGGGCATGCCAGCGTGCTGGCGCATCCGCAACTAAGGGAGCGCGCAGTTGCCGTTTCATCATTTGGCAAAACCTATCATATGACGGGCTGGAAAGTGGGGTACTGTGTTGCGCCACCGGCTATCAGCGCGGAGTTACGTAAGGTCCATCAGTATTTAACCTTCTCGGTCAACACGCCGGCACAACTGGCGCTGGCGGATATGCTGCGCGAAGATCCGACGCACTACCGTGAGCTGCCCGCGTTTTATCAGAGAAAACGTGATGTGCTGGTGAATGCACTGCGTGACAGTCGGCTGGAAATACTGCCCTGCGAAGGGACGTACTTTTTGCTGATTGATTACAGTGCTGTTTCTGATCTCAATGATGTGGAATTTTGCCAATGGCTGACAAAGGAGGTCGGTGTGGCGGCGATTCCGCTGTCCGTTTTCTGCGCCGATCCTTTCCCACACAAGCTGATTCGCCTGTGTTTTGCGAAGCAAGAATCGACGCTGCTGGCAGCGGCAGAACGGCTGGTTGCGCTTTAGCGGCGTGATTGCGCTACTTCACCGTCCAGGCTTTGGAGAATCGACGGTCGGCAAATAACTCTTGCAGACCGTTGATTTGCTTCAGACGTAAGACTTCGTCGCTATCCATTCCCAGCTCTTTACCGATTTTCTCTTCGCTCCAGCCTAATTGTGATAATTCACGAACGATTTCTGACATGGCATGGATTTGATGCCGCCCACGGGCTCGATTGTGGCGGATTGTCGCCGCCATGCGCTCATGACGCCCGCGTTGTAGGCAGGTAACGGGCAGATAGCCTTTCAGGCGTGATTTTAGCGATGATTTGTTTTTGCCGATTTCATGTCGATGGAATCCATCGACGATTTCATATTCTTCCTGGGCTGATTGAACCACAACGATCGGCTGTGTGAAGCCATCGGCTTCAATGGATTTCAGCAATAACTTTTTCTCCGGCGGCGCAACGTTATTTGGGTTGTAATCATTTGGTGAAATTGCGTTATTTTTGATCCACAGAACACAGTCTACCGGTTCTTCACGGAAAGGACTGACACTATGGATTGCCATCCTGAATTCATTGATTGCTTCGATTCGTTCTTCTTCTGAAAGACCAGAAAGAAAACCGGTGAGTTCCTGAGTTAGTCGTCGTTGCATAAGATCCCCCATTCCTGGCGTTTGGTTTTCATACGTTCGTTATAACGCTGATAGTTTTTCATTTTTGTGGGACTGAATGAGAGTGCCCGACACCAGTAGTCATTATTCAGCAGTACTTTGCAGATCCGTCTCCATGAGGGGATGTCTTTAGAACCAATATCGCTTTCTTGGGATTGAGGAATCTCATCGATCCCCTTTTTCTTGTACCACTGTATATAGACGGCGATTTTGTTGCGGTAGTGTTCTGCGGTCTGTTCCGGCATGCTGTCTAATAGCAGCATGGCATACGTTTGCCAGCTTAAATGCTCTGGTTTTAATATTTTACGGTGGCCGTAAAAATGATTGTCATGACCGGCGTAAATCCCGCCGCTTTTAACACCGCTAACCCGGGCACACATGGCTGCCCATCGCTGTGGCTCAATAACATGATACAGCCACAGCCCCTGGCGTTGTTCCGGGCCAAAGGGTTCGCAAATACGCATATATCGTGTTGGAACTCCGGCCTGGTACATCAGGTTATACAAGGGGTTGCATGACATTTTTGTTTTTGCAAACCATGTCCAGATATCGGCTGTTTTCCAGTCATACATTGGATAGATATACCATGTATGCCCTCCTGGCGCGGCGGTAGTCCACGGTTTGTCATCGGCAAAACGCTGCTTACGTGAATGGGCAATGGCGACAAAACGGTTATATGACTCGTCGGCACGGATACCCACCATCATTGCCGCAGGGCGTTTTTCTGAAAACCAGTCAGCGAACTCACGAACGAATTGTTCAAAGGTCATGCCGGGTTGATAGAAATGAAAGAAACTGGGATCGGTAATCGCATCGGCTGGTGGTTGTCGCACCCATTGTGTATTGGGTTCCCAGCACTGCCATTCCGGTTGAAATTGTGAGAGAGAATTTTGTGTGGTGAGCGGTATTGCTACCCAATAAAAGCGTTCAATAACGTCAGAATAGCGTTCTCGTAGCGCTTCAACATAGTCGATAGTGCAAGAGAATTGCGCTTCCCAGTCAATAAACAATACGCTGATTTTTTTATGTAACTGGCGCGCAAGAGTGGCGGTGAGATGCATCATGAGTCCGGAGTCTTTTCCTCCGGACAATGAAACGCACACGCGAGGCAGTGTTTCCAAAGTCCAGGTGATGCGTTCCTGAGCGGCTTCCAGAACGCTCTGACTCAGTGGGATTTTGTAAACAGACATAGCAAGTCCATACTGAATGAATAAAAAGTGACATTTCTAATATATGCTTGCAATAAGATAGGCTAATTTACGCGGCGTGCAACATTTAAATATATTCACGTAATATATTTAAATGTTGTTCTTATTTGCTGTAATAATATTTTCTCAGTGGGGTATTATGCTCTGTTTGTTTCTTTCACTTATTTTAGTGATAAATTCTTCGAAGTTTTTATTGTTGAGCGATGCCCGGTTATACATTAAAAATAGATCCATTGATGGTAATTTAAGGTTTGTGTTGACCTCTTTTAAATTTAACAGAGGGGCGTACAGTTCAAAAGTGACTTTGGGAAGAAAACCGATAATATCCGTGTGGGATATAATGTTGATAATTGATATTAGCGAATCACTACAAAATCCTGTCTTACGATTAGACATAAAAGAATTTGCTTCAGAATGGTACTCTTTCACACCGGCATCGTCAGTGATAAGTTGTGTGAATTGCTCCTCAAGTATTTCATTTAAAGTCACTTTATCATGTATCCTGGGGTGGTTTTTGCTACAGGCTAATACGGTTTCGACCGTTCTGAATGGCGTGTATATAATCGAGCGATTAACAACCGGTGATGTGGTGATGACAACATCTGCTTTACGGTAGGCTAGCAGATCCTCCGCTGTTTCCGATGTTATCAATATGTCATGGTGTTCAATTTCAACATATTGGTCTTCCCTGATAAATTGAATTAACTCAGTTACGTACGTGTTATTGATAATTTGCGGGCTGTAAATAACAAATTTTTTCTTCAGACTGGAGCTGTGCATGATGTTTATTGTTTCTTCCAGACTGTTGAGATTGTTCTCAAGATGATGATGCAGGTTGACCGCCGTTACGGTAGGCGTAATACCTTTTCCTGCACGAATAAATAGAGGATCATTGAATTGTGCACGCAGCCTTTGTAACGACTGGCTAACGGCTGAGGGAGTAATAAACAGCGTTTCGGCGGCCTTGCTTATGCTCAGATTTTGATAGATACATTCGAAAATAACCAGCAAGTTGAGATCGAATTTTTTGAGGTCGTAAAGGTTAGCCATACGCTAATTCCTGTTTGAGTTTTGTTGTGAAATATTCTTTTTTGTTATGTGTAAGTTGTAATGCATTATCATTGCGTATACATATAAAACTTAATGAATAGTTTAATAATACTAAAATAGCACAGGTAGGGTTATTTTTGCGGTAAAAAGTGCTAATGCGTTGATTGATATGGAAAGAAGATTGATTGATATGAAGATGATATCAATCAATCATTCGTTGCGTATATCTATTTGGCTCCCATAATAATATCCAGCTTCTCTTTATCGGGTAAACCAACTGCCTGTTGCAGTGTATTATCTTTGCTCATGTAATAAATGGCGGGTGTGACGTTGGCACCTAAATCGTCCATTAATTTTTGGTTGATATTCAGCGTCTTCATCTGCTCGGCAGGTGGCGTTGCTGACATTGTCAGCTTCATTTTACCGCCGGAAGCTTCATAGTCGTGCCAGGTTTTAGCGGGATCCTTGCTTGCCAGAATGGCCGCAGCGGTTGCCGGACTTTCGGGCTTAATCACGCCGACCAACAGCGTGCGTAATTGAACTTTGCCGGACTCAACCCACGGACGTGCCTGTTGCCAGAATTGTTTGCAGTATGGGCAGAATGGATCGGCAAACACATACACAATAACCGGAGCGTCTTTTTTGCCGTCCAGAATCCACGACGCTTTTTCCATTCGTTGCCACATCTCGCGCCCGGCAGGTGCATAGATTTCTTTTTCTATCAGCGCATTGCTCAGGTTTTCACCTTTCTCGTTATACATGTAGCCGGAGATCGCATGTTTTCCATCAGGCGTGACATAGATAGTGACCCCCATGTCCTGGTATTTGCCCAGGTACCCTTTCATACCACCAGGGGCGTCGAACGGCTTCAAAATCGTAATGCCCTGTTTCTCAATCGCTTTAACAGGGGCAGGAAGCTCTTCAGCGTGGACGACAGCAGGGAGCAGAGCTAAGAGTAATGTACGTTTAAACATTGATTTTCCTTATAAAATTAGAAGGAAAGGGAGTTAAGTTGCAAAACCTATCGCAGCCATAGGTAAGATCGACAGTCTGTCGATTGCCCTTTCGGTAGTTGGGTGATGTAATCCCAATCGCTGTTACGACCTTGGTTAAGGTAATGTAGAGCGCAACACATAGCCAGTTCTGCTGGCACTGAAGTTACTTGCGGGTAACTCGGGTAATGAGGCTCCCTGCAAAGGGAGCCTTTTTTACTTTTAGAATAGGGTTTACAAAATGCGGTTGAGTCGGTTGTTAGTTAACGCTTATTGATTTGATAAAGGAAACGCATTAGCCCTTATCAATGATTTTCGTTAACTTATCCCTCAACGAAAACACGGAGGAAGTACAGATGTCTTTGATTAATACCAAAATTAAACCTTTCAAAAACCAGGCGTTCAAAAACGGTGAGTTCATCGAAGTAACCGAGAAAGATACCGAAGGTCGTTGGAGTGTCTTCTTCTTCTACCCGGCTGATTTTACTTTCGTATGTCCGACCGAACTGGGTGACGTTGCTGACCACTACGAAGAACTGCAGAAACTGGGTGTGGACGTTTACTCTGTTTCTACCGACACTCACTTTACTCACAAAGCATGGCACAGCAGCTCTGAAACCATCGCGAAAATCAAATATGCGATGATCGGCGACCCGACTGGCGCCCTGACCCGTAACTTCGACAACATGCGTGAAGATGAAGGTCTGGCTGACCGTGCAACATTCGTCGTTGACCCGCAAGGTATCATCCAGGCAATCGAAGTTACCGCTGAAGGTATCGGCCGTGATGCGTCTGACCTGCTGCGCAAAATTAAAGCTGCACAGTATGTCGCTTCCCACCCTGGCGAAGTTTGCCCGGCTAAGTGGAAAGAAGGCGAAGCCACTCTGGCTCCGTCTCTGGACCTGGTTGGTAAAATCTAAAATTCGCTACGCCTTTTGCGCTACAGGTGCGTTGGCTACGCTTAATCACCCCGGTCACTTACTTATGTAAGCTCCCGGGGATTCATAAGCTTGCCGCCTGCCTGTAACACGAAATTCTTGCGAATTAATCCTTAAGCGGGTGCGTCGCGCCCGTTTTATTCCAACACCATGATGCAAACGCATTCAGACTGCCTGAACGAGGCCGCTTGCATGATGATGTTTTCAGAGAGGGAAGAATAATGCTCGACACAAATATGAAAACCCAACTCAAGGCTTATCTTGAGAAACTGACCAAACCTGTTGAGCTGATTGCTACGCTGGATGACAGCGCTAAATCGGCAGAAATCAAGGAACTGCTGACTGAAATTGCTGAACTGTCAGAAAAAGTCACCTTTAAAGAAGACAATACTCTGGCCGTACGTAAGCCATCGTTCCTGATCACCAATCCGGGTTCTCACCAGGGGCCACGTTTTGCCGGCTCTCCACTGGGCCATGAGTTTACCTCTCTGGTTCTGGCGCTGTTGTGGACAGGTGGCCATCCGTCGAAAGAGGCACAGTCACTGCTGGAGCAGATCCGCGACCTCGACGGGGATTTTGAGTTCGAAACCTATTATTCACTGTCCTGCCATAACTGCCCGGATGTGGTGCAAGCGCTGAACCTGATGTCCGTGCTGAACCCGCGAATCAAGCATACGGCGATTGATGGCGGTACATTCCAGAACGAAATTACCGACCGTAACGTCATGGGCGTTCCGGCGGTCTATATGAACGGTAAAGAGTTTGGTCAGGGCCGTATGACGCTGACTGAAATCGTAGCGAAAGTTGATACGGGCGCAGAAAAACGCGCGGCGGAAGAGTTGAATCAGCGTGATGCTTACGATGTGCTGATCGTTGGTTCGGGTCCTGCCGGGGCAGCGGCTGCGGTGTACTCTGCACGTAAAGGTATTCGCACCGGTCTGATGGGCGAACGCTTTGGCGGTCAGGTTCTTGATACCGTTGATATCGAAAACTACATCTCGGTACCGAAAACCGAAGGCCAGAAGCTGGCTGGCGCGCTGAAAGCGCACGTTGATGATTACGATGTTGATGTTATTGATAGCCAGAGTGCGAGCAAGCTGGTTCCGGCAGCACAGGAAGGTGGTTTGCATCAGATTGAAACGGCATCCGGCGCGGTGTTGAAAGCACGCAGCATCATCATTGCTACCGGCGCAAAATGGCGCAACATGAACGTTCCGGGTGAAGATCAGTATCGTACCAAGGGCGTAACCTACTGCCCGCACTGTGATGGCCCGCTATTTAAAGGCAAGCGTGTCGCGGTGATTGGTGGCGGTAACTCGGGGGTTGAAGCGGCTATCGATCTGGCGGGTATCGTCGAGCACGTGACGTTGCTGGAATTTGCCCCGGAAATGAAAGCCGATCAGGTTCTGCAGAATAAAGTCCGCAGTCTGAAAAACGTCGACATTATTCTGAATGCACAAACCACAGAAGTGAAAGGCGACGGCAGTAAAGTCACCGGTCTGGAGTATCGTGACCGCGTCAGCGGTGATATCCACAATGTGGAACTGGCGGGTATCTTTGTGCAGATTGGCCTGTTGCCGAATACGAACTGGCTGGAAGGCGCCGTTGAGCGTAACCGCATGGGTGAAATCATCATTGATGCCAAGTGCGAGACCAGCGTGAAGGGTGTTTTTGCTGCGGGGGATTGTACAACCGTACCGTACAAGCAGATCATCATCGCGACTGGCGAGGGCGCGAAAGCGTCTCTGAGCTCTTTTGATTATTTGATTCGCACCACAACCGTATAAGAAAGTAAGACTCACCTGCAAAAGAAGCGAAATACCCGATAGCACAAGCATATCGGGCCTACAAATGGGATTTCATCGGTTTGTAGGAAGAAGAGGCTACCGGAAGGTAGCCTCTTTTTTTATTAGCGAACGACCAGCACCGGTAAGGTGGCGTGGCGGACAACGCTTGAGGCGTTAGATCCGAGCAGATGGGTGCTAATTGATGGGTTACGCGACCCAATGACCACCACATCTGCATTCAACTCTTCACCCAATTCGTTTACCACATCACGCACGCTACCAAAGCGAACGTGCTGCTTAATGCGGGAAGGATCGATACTGAAGTGACCGACCATCGTTTGCAGACGGGTTTCCGCTTCGTGTTGCAGATGCTCTTCAAAGCGACGAACGTCAGCGGCAAAACGGTGCAGACTCAGACTGGCAGAACCCGGGAGCACATGCAGCAGATGGATAACCCCTTTATCTTGTGCCAGAAATTCTGCATGGCGAACAGCCTTGTCGCTCAGTTCCATTTCGAATACATCAACAGGCATTATGATTGTGTTGTACATAAACATTCTCCTTGTCATTACATGAACACATAACAGCATAGTATTAAAAATGATTCTGTCAGTCACGACACAGATTTATGTTTTGCGAACAGGAGAAAAGGAAGTGCAGCAAATGAAAGAAAGCAGAGGTTGAAGCGGAAAGAGGATGCGGATGCATCCCCTGTAAGATAAAGCGAGTCGCTTTGATAAGACAGAGTTAGCGCAGGTAGTCGCCTGCAGCTTCAGGCTGGTACTCAAGCTCGATGACTTCGAGGTGAGTCGATGTACCGCCCGGTAATTCCCAATGGATCGTATCGCCAACGCGCAGACCCAGAAGCGCTGCACCGACTGGTGCCATTACCGAAAGCTGTGTACTGCTGTCAGTCATATTGGCCGGATATACCAGGGTACGTACACGCACTTCGCCATCGCTCAGATTGCGGAATTTCACGCGGCTGTTCATGGTCACCACGTCGTGCGGCATGGTTTCCGGGGAACACATTTGGGCGCGATCCAGTTCAGCGTTTAATGCGTCCGCTATCGGTAAACCAGCAAACGCAGGTTGCTCCAACAGGCGGTCAATGCGTTCCGCATCGAGGTCGTTAATGATAATAGTTGGTCTGGACATTTATTACTCCATGTCGTCGATACTGCGGATGCGCAGGTAAATAATCCCAAAAGAAAACCCTCACCGTCAGGCGGCAAGGGTTTAGCTTTTATGATGATACTGAGACTTACCCCTGGTTTGAAGTGATTTAGTTCACATTCAGGCAAATCATCAATATTGCTGCAGATGAAGGGGGAGGCAAAAAACGTGATCGTTCTCAAATTTGCATTATGCTTTTTAAGCGCTCGCTGCGGGCGCGCCACGACAACTCAGTGTTCCTCGACAGGAGATCTCATGAGCCAGTACGACAAACTTACCTTAAAAGATGGCAGCTATTTGCATTTCAAAGACTGGGGAAGCGGCCAGCCCATTGTGTTCAGCCATGGTTGGCCGCTGACCGCAGATGCGTTTGAAGATCAGATGCTGTTTCTCGGGTCGAAAGGATTTCGTGTGATAGCCCATGACAGACGAGGGCATGGGCGTTCGGCCCAACCCTGGGATGGCAATAATATGGATCAGTATGCTGACGATTTGGCCGAACTTACCGCGCACCTCAATCTCAAAGATGCTGTGCATGTCGGGCACTCTACCGGCGGTGGCGAAGTTGCTCGTTACATTGGCCGCCATGGGACGCAGAGGGTAGCAAAAGCGGTACTCATTGGTGCGGTAACCCCCATCATGATTAAAACCGACTTTAACCCGAATGGTGTGCCGAGGGAGGTGTTCGATAGCATTCGTGAAGGCGTTGTGAACGATCGTGCCGCCTTTTTCTATGAGTTGACGGCCGCATTCTATGGCTACAATCGACAGGGTGCAAAGGAATCGAGGGCTGTCCGTGAAAGTTTTGTTGAGCAGGGCTTACAAGGATCAATTAAAGCATTGTACGACTGTATACATGCTTTCTCGGAAACAGACTTGCGTGAAGATCTCAAAAAAATGACCATTCCGACGCTGGTGATTCATGGTGATGACGATCAGATTGTCCCGTTTGAAACCTGCGGTAAGGTCGCGGCAGAAATCCTACCAGATGCACAGTTGAAGGTGTATGCCGGAGGATCTCACGGTATTTGCACCACCCATAAACATCAGATCAACGCCGATCTACTCGGCTTTATTCAGTCGTAATCGTTCGTGGATTGTTCTACGCTGATCCTCTTCCGTCAGGGGGATGAGCGAAGCATAATTTATGCTTAGCAGAGGCTAACTTCACCAGAGAAAACTATGTATTTCTATCAACCGTCACAGGGACACGGGCTGCCACATGATCCGCTCAATGCCATTATTGGGCCGCGCCCTATTGGGTGGATTGCGTCGAGTGACAGTAACGGTCGGCATAATCTGGCACCGTACAGTTTTTTTAACTGTTTTAACTATCATCCGCCGATTATCGGTTTTGCCAGCAGCGGCTGGAAAGACAGCGTGCGGAATATTATCGAAACAGGTGAGTTTGTCTGGAACCTGACCACCCTTGAGTTGGCCAGAGCGATGAACGAAACGTCGGCCAGTCTGCCGCACGGCGAGGATGAGTTCTTTGCCGCAGGGCTTTGCAAAGCCGAAAGTCGGTTAGTTAATGTGCCACGCGTGGCACAAAGTCCCGTCAATTTTGAGTGTCGTTTATCTCAGAGTCTGCAATTGACGACCGCAGATGGCACCCCTGTTGAAACCTGGCTGATATTGGGTGAGGTGGTCGGTATCCACATTGATGAATCGCTGCTGGAAGAGGGCATCTACCAGACGGCGAAAGCGCACCCGGTACTGCGTGCAGGTGGGCCAAGTGCGTATTATTCAATTGATGAATCACATCGCTTTGATCTGGTGCGTCCGGATGCGCGTCCAAAACGTTAAGCCGTCAGACCGACGCCGGGTGTGCGCGTCGGTCTCCCTGTTTAGTATCCCGTTTTGTCGATAATAAACTGTTTACCGCAGTTACCCGGATGCGGTTGCGGCAGGAATGAACGGGATGATAAAGGTTGGTTGATGGCATCGGCTTTTAATGAAAACTGGATCTCCGTCAGATAAGCGGGGTTGCCGTGACAACTTAGCTTCACTGCTTTGATATTCTCTTTGCCCCAGTTTTTAGCGAATGCGGCGTCAAATGCGCTACGGCTAACCGTTTTGCCGTAGTTATCCGCCAGAAACTTGCCCGTCTCGCTACTCTTAATCTCATTGTTCAACCGCACCATGGTGCCGAAGTACGCGTCGGGATCAAAACCAAAACAGGCGCCATGTTTGGCATATTCATAACGTTCCAGACAGGATGTTCCGCCAGCACCGGGCATGACGGCGCTTAACTTCGCCGCACTCTCCAGTGACAGACCGGTTTGTGGTGCGGCGCATTTCCGGCTGGCGCGAGCTTCAGGCAGGTTGGGAATAGGGCGCGTTGCACAGCCAAAACGCATCCAACGACGATTATCGACACCGCGGGCGGCAATTGAGTTTGGCAGGCTGGGCCACAGGCCGTGAACCGTCAGAAAATCTGCTTTATTGTCAGTCTCTTTTTGCAGACGGCATTCGTCAGGCTCCTGACGATTACGCTCATGCTGGCTCTGACAAAAACCGGTTTGCCAGGAGAGGGCCAGCACGTAGCGGTCAAAATCGCCGTACTGTTTGGCCTCAAGTTGGGAGGCCCCGGCTACTGAAACCGGCAGCAGAAGCGCTGCCAGTAAAGGAAAAGAACGCCATGTTGATGTCATGATGAATTCGGACACTTATATAAATTCTGAATATCATCTATTTAATCATAAAAAATGCCAGTCAGGTTTAGCTGACTGGCATCATTTTAACTCTGTGTTTTGACTATGTGTAAAGCGCGCGGATTAGCTCCACATTGCCAGAATCGGCCAGCCGACCAGCAGAAGCATTGAGATGTAGATGACACCGAAGATAGCACCCAAACGCCAATAGTCTTTGGATTTCACATAACCACAGCCATAGATGATAACACCAGGGCCAGTGGCATACGGAGTCAGACAGCCCATGATACCGATGGACAGTACCAGCAGGATACACAGATGTTCCATCGGAACGCCCGGGATACCTTTACCAACCGCCAAAATAACCGGCAGCATGGTGGCGGTGTGCGCAGAAAGGCTGGCAAACAGGTAGTGAGCAAAGTAGAACACCAGTACCAGAACGATTACTGTCGCGTTAGGCGAGAAACCTTCCAGGTGTGTGCTCATGGTGTTGGCAAACCAGTCGATGAAACCAGAACGGGTTAAACCGTTGGCCATTACCACCAGCGTGGCAAGGTTGACCAGGGTGTTCCATGCGCTGTTATAGCGAGTAATGTCTTTCCACGGTACAACATGCAGAGCCAGCATCAGGGAGACCGCCAGCAGACCCACTGCGGTAGCGTCAATCAGCTTGCCGCCAAATACCCACAGGCCAAGGCTGAGCAGTACCAGACCGATCAGCGTTATCTCTTTACGGGTCAGTTTACCCATGCCTTTCAGTTCATCACCGGCCCATGCTGCAACTTCAGCACTGTGGGTGACTTCCGGTTTGTACAGCACGTAAGACAGCCACGGAGCAACGATCAGCAAAATAATACCGACCGGCAGGAAGCTGAGGAACCACTGCAACCAGCTGATTTGAATGCCAGCGATTTTGTTAACGAATTCCAGGCCCAGTACGTTTGGCGCAGCGCCGGTAACGAACATAGAGGAGCTCAGGCTGGTACTGATAACCATCATCCACATCAGATATCCGCCGATACGGCGTGCGGAAGGATCGTTAGGGAAGGATTTGAACAGCGGCGGCAGGTTTTTGATAACCGGGAACACTGTACCACCGGTACGCGCGGTGTTGGACGGTGTAAACGGTGCCAGCAGGATGTCGATAATAACAATCGCATAGCCTAGTGTCAGGGTACGTTTACCCATGAATTTCACCAGGAACAGCGCGATACGACGACCCAGACCAGTGACTTCATAACCCAGTGCGAAAATAAACGCACCGAACACCAACCACACGGTGGTGCTGGAGAAGCCTGCCAGACCCCACTTCAGCGCTTGCTTACCCGCTTTAAACGCCGGGTCGGCCAGTTCGGAAGCATCAAACAGCAGGTAGTTGCTGCCAATAACGCAGATCGTGACGGCGATAAAGCTGATCGCTGTTGCCGGGATTGGCTCGAGGATCATACCGACGATCATTGCCACAAATACGGCAAAGTAGTGCCAGGCCTGTGGAGGCATTCCATCAGGAACGGGGATAAGAAACATGACGCCCATTACGACCAATGGGGCCAGTAACTTCCATATTTTATCTTTTGCTAAAGACATGTGTGTGATTCTCCGGAAAGGATCTTTAATTGTGATAATGATGAACTTGCGAAATCTGAGCTAAGAACCAGGTGACGATCAGCAGATCGGCGCAGCCTCCTGGACTGAGGTTGCGTTCGATGCACTGTTGGTCGAACTGGCGTAGGTAATGGAGATCGGCAGGGGTACGAATTCCCCCTTGCTGCAATAATGTGGTGGCCTGCTGTTGTATCCACCGCAGACCCTCAGCGCCGCCACGTGAAGCCACGTTGGTGTCGCCATTGATAGACATCAGCAGCAATAATGTGTCGAGTAACGCCAGTTCAGGGTCGCGGCCCTGAGTCAGCAGTGCGCGGTAGTGCGGCAGGGCATGCTGAATGACGAGCGGGTATCCCGCTTCGGCTTCGCCCCGTGCGCCGGTTAATCCCAGTTGCTGATAAAGACGTTGGCCAGCCGTGAGTTGTTGATTGTTCTGGCGCAGTTCGCGCTCGGTCAGGCCACGGCAAAATGTTGCTGCCGTAGAGCAAATGGTTTCAGCGGTAACAGTCAGTTGGCGCTGGTGCAGGCGGCCAATGGCGGCACACAGCAGTCCCAGAGAAAAGATGCTGCCTTTATGGGTGTTCACCCCGGCGGTGGCGCGAAACATATCGGCTTCGCAGGCCATACCCAGCGGACGCAGTCCTTTCAGTACATCTTCAGGTGACAACTGCGCGCTGAATGCGCCGTATTCGATAAAACGTGGCAGCCAGGCCTGGATAGCCTCTGCGCTGCGATGAAAATCTTCCAGCGCCATATCTTTATGTGCGCCGTTATTAATGCGATCCACCAGACCCGGTTTGGGCGATAAGTTGACTTCAGTCAGCATGGCGCGCCAGGCAAGCGTGGCGTAGGCGTCGGGCAGATCCAGTGGAAGGACTGCGTTATTCGTCGATGTTGCGGGAATCGGCATCATGCAGCAGTGCCTCCATTTGAATGAGTAAGTCGGAAAGCGCGTGGTTTTTACCCCGCGCACATTCGGCAGCGCTTTGCTCGCACAACAGACAGCGGCGGGCAGGAAGCGCGAAATGACGGCGGGACAGGATTTCTCCTTCCGGGGTCAGGACATCGATGTCCCATAACCGTCCCAGCGGATGTGAATGCTCAAGCTCGATAGTGGCGAGCTTGAGGTCGTGGGCTGGCGCCTCGATGGACAACAGACCTTCCGGACCGCTGGCGGAGACCAGCGAAGTTTGCTCCCTGACAATCCAGGATGATTGTTTCGCCAGCGTAAGCAAGGCGATGACGCCGTGATTAAAGATGCGACGGGTTAATTCGCTGTCTTTGATCGGGCCTGGCGCTACCACGGTAAAAGAGACCAATGGCGCGTGATGACGCGCGAGCCAGGCATGTTGCCTTGCTTGTCTCTCATCACGGCTGGCGAGCAGCTCAGGAATGGAAACCGCGTGGCAGGTGGCGTGTTCAGGGAGCAGGTGCATGGCTTATTCCTTCACCTGATGCACAACGTCGATCACTGAACCATCGCGGTAACGCACTACGGCAATGACGCGGTCGGTGAATTCGATTGCGCGTGGCTGGCCGGTAAGTTGCTGTGCACGTTCGCGCAACCATTCAATGGAAACAACTTTCATGCCAGCTTCTTGCAGACGTTCCGCCAGCTCAGGGCGTGCAGGGTTAACGGCGATACCGTGGTCAGTGACCAGGATATCAACGCTGGAACCCGGGGTTACGCAGGTCAGGACGTTATCAACCAGCGTCGGGATGCGCCCACGAACCAGCGGTGCGACGATGATGGAAAGCGCTGCGGCAACCGCTGTATCACAGTGGCCACCGGATGCGCCGCGCAGTACGCCGTCAGAACCGGTCAGTACGTTAACGTTGAAGTTGGTATCCACTTCAAGCGCGCTCAGCACCACGACATCCAGACGATCGACAGAGGCGCCTTTTGAGCCCCAGTTGGCATACTGGTTAGCACTGATTTCAATGTGATTTGGATTGCGTGCCAGAGATTCTGCCGCATTACGGTCGAAGCTCTGTACATCCAGCAGTTTGCGGATTAAGCCTTTCTCATGCAGGTCAACGATGGTGGCAGTGATGCCGCCCAGCGCAAAGTCAGCACGGATGTCGCGGCTGCGCATTTTGTCTTCCAGGAAACGGGTAACGGCCAGAGACGCGCCGCCGGTTCCTGTCTGCAATGAAAAACCTTCTTTGAAGTAGCCGGAGTTAGCAATAACGTCTGCTGCACTGCGGGCGATCAGCAATTCGCGTGGGTTGGTGGTCATGCGAGTGGCATCAGCACCAATTTTGTCAGCATCACCGACCTGGTCGATTTGTACAATCAGATCTACCTGATCCTGGGTAATGCTGGCGGGATTATGCGGGTAGGTCAGCAGCTGTTCGGTCAGCAGGACAACCTGTTTTGCGTTTTCAGCATCGACACGAGCGTAGCCCAGCGAGCCACAACAGGCTTTACCTGTGTAACCGTTGGCGTTACCAAACGGGTCACAGGACGGCACGCCGAGGAAGGCGACATCAATGTTGAGCTCGCCGCTTTGTACCAGGTGTACACGACCACCGTGAGAGTGGACCTGAACAGGTTCAGCCAACAGACCGCGAGAGATCTCTTCTGCCAGCGGGCCACGCAGACCAGAAGTATAAATACGGCTGACGACACCCTGACGAATGTGTTCAACTAGCGGCGCATGGCAGTCGCTCAGGGAGCTGGAAGCCAGCGTCAGGTTTTTAAAGCCCATTGCAGCGATGGTATCCATCACCAGGTTGATCGTCAGATCACCGCCACGGAAAGCGTGGTGGAAGGAGATGGTCATGCCATCCTGTAAACCTGAACGGCGAATGGCCTCTTCCAGGTTAGCGCACAGCTTTTTGTTGCGCGGTTTTTGCGCCTGCAATTCAACTTTTGCGGTGCTCTGATAAGCGGAAAGCTCGCTTTCTGCATGACGGCTCCAGGTCGCCACGCGATCCTGTCGTTGAGACTGTTCGATTTTCTGCGTCATTTTTTTGCCTTATTCTTCGCGAATGCCGGAAAGTTCTGCACGGGAGATAACCAGAAGGGCGCGCTCGATAACCGGGCTGTCGACCATCTTGCCGTTCAGTGAAACTACGCCACGGCCTTCACGGGCGGCGGCTTCAGCGGCTTCTACCACCAGACGTGCGTGAGCCAGCTCTTTGCGCGTCGGGGCATACAGGTTGTGCAGGAGTTCAATCTGACGCGGGTTGATGAGCGACTTACCATCAAATCCCAGTTGCTTGATGTGTGCGGCTTCGTGCAGGAAACCCGCTTCGTTATTGGCATCGGAATAGACGGTATCGAATGCCTGAATGCCGGCGGAACGCGCAGCCTGCAGAATTGAGCAACGTGCAAACAGCAGTTCGGTACCTTCCGGGGAGCGTTCGGTACGCAGGTTACGTACGTAGTCTTCTGCGCCGAGAGCAATACCGATCAGACGCTCGGAAGCGTGGGCAATTTCTACCGCGCGGGTAATACCAAGTGGTGATTCGATAGCGGCTAACAGACCGGTGCTGCCGGGTTCACGACCACAGGCGTTTTCAATACGCAGGATTTCGCTTTCGATATCAGTGACATCCTGGGCGGTATCTGTTTTGGGTAAACGCACGATGTCAGCGCCACCGCGTACGACGGCTTCGAGGTCATTGATGCCCCATTCGGAGTCGAGGGCGTTCACGCGTACAATAGTTTCAACGTCGTGATACAGCGGATGCTGCAGCGCGTGATACACCATGCGGCGCGCGGTGTCTTTCTCGCGCAGTGCGACGGAGTCTTCCAGGTCGAACATCAGCGCATCTGCCGGGTAGATGAATGAGTTGCTGACCATCGCGGCGTTAGCGCCTGGTACGAACAACATGCTGCGGCGTGTGCGGGATTTACGTTGTTGTAAAGAATCGGAAATCATTGGCAATCCTCCCATGGCAGTGCCGGAATGCCGCTGGCGCGAGCCAGTAATGCTTCCAGTCGCGCACGTAAAATGCAGTCCAGTGCGCCTTTATCATCAACATTTAATTGCACGCCGCGGACGTTATAGCGGGACAGAACGTCCAGAATGGTGGCCCTGATGGCATCACCGAACTGCTTTTCGACGCTACTGTTAACCTGCAGGTCAATATCCTGCGTATCGAGCGGGGCGATGCGGATCATCACATCACCGGACTCGAGAGTGCCTGCGACGGCTGCCTGGTTTATTTTCATTTTTCACCTGTTGCTAATGCGGGGGTATTTTGGCGGACTGTCGCAGCCGATGAGGTTCGCTCAACCATGCTTTGTAAGTAGTGCAGCGTGGCTTCGGGGACCAGGGATGCGATAGCCGTGAGATCTTTTTTAACCAGCAGCTTGCGTACCCAGGAGGCGGAAATCGGCATCTCCTGGAAACACAGCCGCTCAATTTCCACCAGTTCAATCGGCGGGGCGGGAAGTGTTGGGGTCTCCAGCCAGTAGCGCATATCGTTGTTGTACTGGGAGGTGACGGTGCAATACGGCTCAGTACCGACGAAACGGTGCGTAACGCCGAGTGCCGGGGCCAGGTACTGACGGAAAATTTTCAGGTCTATTTCGGTGTAGCAGTGGTTAATAACGCTCTGCTCTTTAATGAAGTAGCACGGGAACGTGGCGCGAGAGATGATGTATTCCGAACCGCGGTGTACGGTTAAACGTGGAATATCTTTAGTCCCTTTGAGTACCAGGTCCAGTCGGTCTTCATACGGGAAACGCGAGGTATCTTCTTTCACCAAAAACAGATGCAGCCAGTCGCACTGTGCGGCGGCTTGTTGGATAAGAAAACGGTGCCCGTTGGTGAAGGGGTTGGCGTTCATCACGATACAGCCAATTTTTTTCCCTTCGCGGCGCTGTTTCGCCAGTGATTCAGCGTAACGTTTGAGGCGAGTGGTGCTGTTTTCCATCAACACCATAATGCCGGGCACGCTGGTCAGCGTCGAAAAACCACACTGCTTAAACAGTGACTCATACTCGGTTTTGGTATAGATGAAGAGATGGGTGCAATGCCGCTCGTAGGCAAGGTTGATTAACTCAGTCGCCAGCGTCAGCGCTAAGCCTTCACCACGTACGGATTCACAGATAGCGACGCATTTGATGATATTGCCGGCGATACCGCCACAAGCGATCAAGCGGTCGTTACGGGTGACGGTGATAAATACTTCGACGGTGGTATCAACGCTCAAATCGTTCTCTTTCAGAAATTGAGCGATAACCGCCATCTTTTTATTTTCTGAGCGTTTAACTTGCGTGAATATATTATTACCGAACATAGTAAATAGAGCCCCGATGGTATATTTGTTACTGGGTTTCTGTTTTTGTTGCTCTGTTTAGCAACCTGATAACGTTTTGTTTGCAATTGAAGGGAATGTTTTTTTATTACGGAGTATTTCTTTTTTTCCCTGCTGCATACATCGTAAGGAGTATTTTGGAGGTAAATTTTGATTTATTTCACAATAAGTTAGATGGTTTTAATGTGTTTTATGGTTTTAAGTTTTTTAATTAATTTAACCCGGAAATAGCGTGTGGTTTTTATTTGTTTAATTGATTTAAGG
>NZ_JANEWJ010000032.1:0-51436 GCF_028069755.1 Citrobacter sp. Igbk 16
GAACAATAAGCAATACGTTTTTTATAATAATAAGTATTAGCGTGCTTATTTAATTCAGTATGAATAATCACATCTCAATCTTGGTACGCCATCTAAACAGCGTATTGTCGGTTGCATCGATGTATCGGGTCTGTTCATTTACCGTACTTCAATCTTATTCCCCGCCACTTGCATAGTTCGTCACCTTTTGTCGTTCACCTATTTTATCAATTTGAGTTGTTATCAAAGCGTTACATTTTGTTTGTGTTATCTTTAATACTAACCCTGAGGAGAGTCAGGGGATCCAACCCTGTCATTTAAGGAGGAGCTATGTCGTCTACCCTACGAGAAGCCAGTAAGGACACATTGCAGGTTAAAGATAAAACCTACCGCTACTACAGTTTGCCCCTGGCTGCCAAATCACTGGGTGATATCACCCGTTTACCTAAATCACTAAAAGTATTGCTGGAAAACCTGCTGCGTTGGCAGGACGGTGACTCTGTTACCGAAGAAGATATTCATGCTCTGGCGCAATGGCTGAAAACGGCTCATGCCGATCGCGAAATTGCCTACCGACCCGCTCGCGTTCTCATGCAGGACTTCACCGGCGTTCCGGCGGTGGTTGACCTGGCTGCCATGCGCGAAGCGGTTAAACGTCTTGGCGGGGATACCGCAAAAGTGAACCCGCTGTCACCTGTTGATCTGGTTATTGATCACTCCGTTACGGTCGATCGTTTTGGTGACGATGATGCTTTTGAAGAAAACGTTCGCCTGGAAATGGAGCGCAACCATGAGCGCTATGTATTTCTGAAATGGGGGCAGCAGGCGTTTAGCCGATTCAGTGTTGTTCCACCGGGAACAGGAATTTGCCACCAGGTAAACCTCGAATACCTGGGCAAAGCGGTATGGAGTGAGTTGCAAAACGGCGAGTGGGTAGCATACCCCGACACGCTGGTCGGCACCGATTCCCATACCACAATGATTAATGGTCTCGGCGTGCTGGGCTGGGGTGTAGGAGGGATTGAAGCTGAGGCCGCCATGCTGGGGCAACCGGTTTCAATGCTGATTCCGGATGTCGTGGGCTTCAAACTCGTTGGTAAACTTCGTGAAGGGATCACCGCGACCGATCTGGTACTGACCGTCACTCAGATGCTGCGTAAACACGGTGTGGTTGGTAAGTTTGTTGAGTTCTATGGCGATGGGCTGGACAGCCTGCCGCTCGCTGACCGGGCGACCATTGCAAACATGTCGCCGGAATACGGCGCAACCTGTGGCTTTTTCCCAATTGACGGGGTAACTCTTGAGTACATGCGTCTGAGCGGGCGCAGTGAAGAGCAGGTTGAATTAGTCGGCGCTTATGCTAAAGCACAGGGGATGTGGCGTAACCCAGGTGATGAGCCTGTGTTTACCAGTTCACTGGAGCTGGACATGGGCACTGTGGAAGCCAGCCTGGCCGGACCGAAGCGTCCGCAGGATCGTGTTGCATTGGGTGATGT
This sequence comes from Citrobacter sp. Igbk 16, assembly GCF_028069755.1. Lineage (NCBI taxonomy): Bacteria > Pseudomonadati > Pseudomonadota > Gammaproteobacteria > Enterobacterales > Enterobacteriaceae > Citrobacter > Citrobacter sp. Igbk 16. Next base: position 1,476 of record NZ_JANEWJ010000032.1, read on the forward strand.
ACCGAAAGCATTCGCCGCGAGTAATGAACTGGAAGTGAATAGCTCGCAAAAAGATCGCCAGCCGGTCGACTATGCAATGAGCGGTCATCAATATCAGCTACCGGATGGTGCTGTAGTGATTGCAGCGATCACGTCATGTACCAACACGTCCAATCCCAGCGTTCTGATGGCGGCTGGATTGCTGGCGAAAAAAGCGGTCACGCTTGGTCTGAAGCGCCAGCCGTGGGTGAAAGCGTCGCTGGCACCTGGGTCAAAAGTCGTTTCTGATTACCTGGCGCAGGCAAAACTGACCCCGTACCTTGATGAGTTGGGTTTTAACCTTGTTGGTTATGGCTGTACTACCTGTATAGGCAACTCTGGCCCGTTACCTGACCCGATTGAAACGGCGATTAAAAAAGGTGATCTGACGGTAGGGGCGGTGCTTTCCGGCAACCGTAACTTTGAAGGGCGTATCCATCCGCTGGTGAAGACAAACTGGCTGGCTTCTCCACCGCTGGTGGTGGCTTATGCGCTGGCCGGGAATATGAATATTGATCTGACGAAAGATCCGCTTGGCCATGACAGAAAAGGCGATCCTGTCTATCTGAAAGATATCTGGCCGGGTGCGCAGGAAATCGCCCGTGCTGTGGAACAGGTTTCTACTGAGATGTTCCATAAAGAGTATGCCGAGGTGTTCGAAGGCACGCCGGAATGGAAGTCGATTAATGTTGATCGTGCAGATACCTATGGCTGGCAGTCGGATTCAACCTATATCCGGTTATCACCGTTTTTTGATGGTATGCAGGCGAAGCCGGACCCTGTGCAGGATATCCATGGTGCACGTATCCTGGCGATGCTGGGCGACTCCGTCACCACCGATCATATTTCTCCTGCGGGGAGCATCAAGCCAGACAGCCCAGCCGGGCGTTATCTGCAAAACCACGGTGTTGAGCGTAAAGATTTTAACTCCTACGGTTCTCGCCGCGGAAACCACGAAGTAATGATGCGTGGTACGTTTGCCAATATCCGTATCCGTAACGAAATGGTACCGGGTGTAGAAGGGGGAATGACGCGTCATTTGCCAGGTGCAGAAGTGATGGCTATCTATGACGCCGCCATGCAATACCAGCAAGAGAAGACCCCGCTGGCCATTGTTGCCGGTAAGGAGTATGGGTCGGGTTCCAGTCGGGACTGGGCTGCGAAAGGCCCGCGTTTGTTGGGTATTCGCGTCGTGATCGCCGAGTCCTTTGAGCGTATTCACCGTTCAAATCTCATTGGTATGGGGATTCTGCCTCTGGAATTTCCACAGGGAGTTACACGTAAAACCCTGGGGTTAACCGGGGAGGAGGTCATTGATATTACGGACTTACAAAATATTAAACCTGGAGCGATCATTCCGGTGAATATGGTTCGTGCGGATGGTAGCAAAGAGGTGATTTCATGTCGCTGCCGTATTGATACCGCGACAGAGCTGACCTATTACCAAAACGATGGCATTTTGCACTATGTTATTCGTAATATGTTGAATTAAATTATAAAAAAGCCTGCGAAAGCAGGCTTTTTGTATCGTCAGCAAGCGAGAATGTCACTCGCTTAGCAGATGTCCCATTTTAGCGGCTTTGGTATCCAGATAGTGTTCATTCTTCGGGTTACGGCCAACAATTAGTGGCACACGCTCCACAATATTGATCCCAGCTTCTGTCAGAATTTCCACTTTCTTCGGGTTATTGGTTAGCAGACGGACTTCATCCACACCCAATAATTTGAACATATCGGCACACAAGGTGAAGTCTCGCTCGTCCGCCGCAAAGCCTAACTGATGGTTGGCTTCGACGGTGTCATAGCCCTGATCCTGCAACGCATAGGCACGGATCTTATTCAGCAGGCCGATGTTACGTCCTTCCTGACGATGGTAGAGCAGAATACCGCGTCCTTCTTCAGCGATATGCGTAAGTGCCGCTTCCAGCTGGAAGCCACAATCACAACGCAGACTGAACAGCGCATCGCCGGTCAGACATTCGGAATGAACACGTGCCAGGACAGGCGTCTGGCCTGAAATATCGCCAAAAACCAGTGCGACATGATCGTGTCCGGTTGCCAGTTCTTCAAATCCCACCATCAGGAAATCACCCCAGGGGGTTGGCAGTTTGGCTTCTGCCACACGTTTAAGCTGCATGTAATTCTCCAGATTATGCTGGCACTGTGCGTGCCGTCGCCTGTTGGCTTCTGTATTGCACTATTTTGCCATAAGGCAAGGGTGTTCACCTAATTGCAGCAACGCATTCATTTTCGAATGGCACAAAATTGTCAATTTTCCCGGTGTGTGGATTTTTCAGTTATGATTGTGGGACTTATCGACGAAAGGAGACGCAATGCTGTCTATTGCCAAGCGAACCACTGTAGGCGCAGGGTTGTTACTGATTATGCCGGTTTCTGTATGGATATCCGGCTGGAGCTGGCAGCCTGGGCAGAATGTCTGGTGGTTAAAATCCTTATACTGGGTAACTGAAACGGTGACGCAGCCCTGGGGGATTATCACCCATGTTGTTCTCTGTGCGTGGTTTTTGTGGTGCCTGCGATTTCGTCTGAAGGCAGCGGTTATGCTATTTGCGATCCTGGCGGCGGCTATCTTAATTGGCCAGGGTGTGAAATCCTGGGTTAAAGAGAGGGTGCAGGAGCCCCGACCATTTGTTCTGTGGCTGGAAAAAACGCACCATGTTCCGGTAGATGAGTTCTACACTTTAAAACGTAAAGACCGCGGGTACTTAGTTAAAGATCAGTTGTCCGGGCAGCAGGATATTCCACCTTTTTTACGTAAGCACTGGCAAAAAGAGACTGGTTTTGCTTTTCCTTCAGGGCATACGATGTTTGCTGCCAGTTGGGCGTTACTGGGTGTCGGGTTGTTATGGCCACGCAGGCGCACGCTGACGATTGTGTTCTTACTCGTCTGGGCAACCGGTGTAATGGGCAGTCGTTTGCTTCTTGGCATGCACTGGCCGCGGGATCTGGTTGTTGCGACGCTGATTTCGTGGCTGCTGGTTACGCTGGCAACATGGCTTGCACAGCGAGTATGTGGACCTCTAACACCTCCCGTCCAGGAGACGAAGGAAATAGCGCAGCGTGAGCAATAACGCAGACCGTGATTGATTTTTCAAATTTAGCCCTCAAATCATACAGCGTAAGGCGCTTTTCCGTTTCGCACTCGTCGTGAAAATGGTAATTTAAAGGGCTTAACGCGGTAAGTTGTACACGATTTATTCGCTCAAACCACATAACGGGAAGTAATGTGAAATATTTACTCATTTTCTTACTGGTGTTGGCGATTTTTGTTATTTCGGTGACATTGGGTGCGCAAAACGATCAACAGGTTACGTTTAATTACCTGCTAGCTCAGGGTGAGTATCGTATCTCCACGCTGCTTGCTGTATTGTTTGCTGCAGGTTTTGCGATTGGTTGGTTAATTTGCGGCCTCTTCTGGCTGAAGGTTCGTGTGTCTCTCGCACGTGCCGAACGTAAAATTAAACGCCTGGAAAACCAGCTTGCGCCTGCGACCGACGTTGCGGTAACTGCCGACTCGTCGGTTGTGAAGGAATAATTATTTATGTTGGAGTTGTTGTTTCTGCTTTTACCTGTAGCCGCTGCCTATGGGTGGTATATGGGTCGCAGAAGTGCGCAACAAACAAAGCAGGATGAAGCTAACCGTCTTTCGCGCGACTATGTCGCCGGGGTTAACTTCCTCTTGAGCAACCAACAAGATAAAGCGGTGGATCTGTTCCTCGATATGTTGAAAGAGGATACCGGCACCGTTGAGGCTCATCTCACCCTCGGAAACCTGTTCCGCTCACGCGGTGAAGTTGACCGTGCTATCCGTATCCACCAAACCCTCATGGAAAGTGCTTCGCTGACATATGAGCAGCGTTTGTTGGCTGTACAGCAGTTGGGACGTGACTACATGGCTGCCGGATTGTATGACCGTGCGGAAGACATGTTCAATCAGTTGACTGATGAAACGGATTTCCGTGTGGGGGCATTGCAACAACTGTTGCAAATCTATCAGGCAACCAGTGAATGGCAAAAAGCTATTGATGTTGCAGAACGTCTGGTGAAACTCGGCAAAGATAATCAGCGCATTGAAATTGCGCATTTTTACTGTGAACTGGCCTTGCAGCAAATGGGCAGCGACGATGTGGATCGCGCCATGGCATTGCTGAAAAAGGGAGCCGCTGCAGACAAAAACAGTGCTCGTGTCTCGATTATGATGGGGCGCGTTTATATGCTGAAGGGAGATTACGCGAAGGCCGTTGAATGCCTGCAACGCGTGATCTCCCAGGATAAAGAGTTGGTCAGTGAAACGCTGGAAATGCTGCAGAGCTGCTATCAACAACTGGGTAAAAACGATGAGTGGGCGGAGTTTTTACGCCGTGCGGTCGAAGAAAACACCGGTGCTGCCGCGGAGTTGATGCTGGCTGATATTCTTGAGGCGCGTGAGGGGACTGATACTGCGCAGGTTTATATCACCCGTCAGTTGCAACGCCACCCGACGATGCGCGTGTTCCATAAACTGATGGATTACCATCTTAATGAAGCGGAAGAAGGGCGCGCAAAAGAGAGTCTGATGGTTTTGCGCGATATGGTTGGCGAGCAAGTGCGTAGCAAGCCACGCTATCGTTGCCAAAAGTGCGGGTTTACTGCTTATTCGCTGTACTGGCATTGCCCATCGTGCCGCTCCTGGTCAACCATCAAGCCAATTCGTGGTCTGGATGGGCTCTAATTTTTAAAAAAAACTCATTTTAGTTACAACATACTACTTTGTTTTTCTTCATCCAACACTCAGGCTCCTGCGCCACATCGCTTCGCAGAAATGTAAACGCGCCTGTTAATTTCCTATTACCACAGGTAGAATGCACGCCGTTTACCCATTTTGCGCCGTTCGTGCGCCCATCATCAAGAAGGTCTGGTCATGACGTTTACTGCTTCATCTTCTTCCCGTACTGCTACTGATTCTCCCGTCGTTGTCGCGTTGGATTATTCAAATCGTGATAAGGCATTAGCTTTTGTCGACAGAATTGATCCTCGTGATTGCCGTTTGAAAGTGGGCAAAGAGATGTTCACACTTTTTGGACCTCAGTTGGTACGGGATCTGCAACAGCGCGGCTTCGACGTCTTTCTGGATTTGAAGTTTCATGATATTCCCAACACCACGGCGCATGCCGTCGCGGCGGCAGCTGACCTTGGTGTCTGGATGGTAAACGTTCATGCTTCCGGTGGGGCTCGAATGATGACCGCTGCCCGTGAAGCATTGCTGCCTTTTGGTAAAGATGCGCCACTGTTAATTGCGGTGACGGTCCTGACCAGTATGGAAGCCGGCGACCTTGTCGATCTTGGAGTGACGTTGTCACCTGCGGAGTATGCTGAAAAGTTGGCGCGTTTGACGCAAAATTGTGGGTTGGACGGGGTAGTATGCTCAGCGCATGAAGCGGTGAGGTTCAAGCAGGCGTTTGGTCAGGCATTTAAGCTGGTGACGCCTGGCATTCGTCCGGAAGGCAGTGAGGCGGGTGACCAGCGCCGTATTATGACGCCACAGCAGGCGCTGGCCGCTGGTGTGGATTACATGGTGATTGGTCGTCCAGTCACGCAGTCGGAAGATCCGGCGCAAACGCTGAAGATGATCAACGCCTCTCTGAATCGAGGTGCATAAATGAGCGACTCAAACTCTCGACTGGTTTATTCAACTGAGTCCGGGCGAATTGATGAGCCCAGAGTGGTAGCAGAGCGTCCGAAGGGCGATGGCATTGTTCGCATTCAGCGTCAGACCAGCGGTCGTAAAGGTAAGGGCGTTTGCCTGATTACCGGTATTGATCAAGATGACGCTGCACTGGTCAAATTAGCCGCAGAACTGAAGAAAAAATGTGGCTGTGGTGGTGCAGTGAAGGACGGCGTAATTGAAATTCAGGGTGATAAACGCGACCTGATAAAATCGCTGCTGGAAGCCAAAGGAATGAAAGTTAAACTGGCAGGCGGCTAATAAAAAAAGCCACGGATACACACCGTGGCTTTTCTAATAATACAAACCTGAAAAAGTAAACGTATTATTATATCGAGCCGTTCAACCGTAAATTATTTACCCACCTGGTGGCCGATAATACCACCTACTGCAGCACCACCCAGCGTACCCAGCGTGCTGCCGTCAGTCAGGACTGCACCGCCTATCGCACCTGCACCTGCACCGATTGCAGTGTTACGGTCACGTTTGGACCAGTTAGAGCAGGCACTCAAAGACATTGCTAGTGTAATCGCCAGAATGGCAGCGGTCATTTTTTTGCTCGTTACTAACATAATACTTTCTCCTGAATTATTGAATCACGGAATCCAGTTCACTTTAATGATAGCGCCAAAATAGGACGACTAAAGATATTTCCGCGAAACCGTTTAGCGCAGGGCATTACAATCAAATCTTGAGGTGATTGTTCGCTCCTGTTATATCGCTAACATTAATTCTACGACTTTATCCTGTTAACGACAGGTAAAAAGTCTTAATTGGACCGTCGGATAAGTCTCAGAGAGAAGATGATCTGCCCGCAGACAAATCATCTGTTGAAGTATTATGCGTGGGCATCAATGATATTGACGGTTAAACCCGAGTGTTCAAGTTGCATTTGCACACTGGCGCTGAGTCTGGAGTCTGTGACTACGCGACTGAATCTGTCCAACGGACCCAGTGTGTAGGGATGAATGGCCTCAAATTTAGAGCTATCGGTGAGTACAATCACCTCTGCGCCTTTTTCCAGAACCGCATTAACCACATCAGAGCGCATCATATCACGCCCGGTGAAGCCGGTGTCGGCCTGCCAGCCATCAATACCGATAAAGGCTTTACTGAAATGTACCTGCTGAATAAATTGGCGAGTCAACGGTCCGACCATGCTCTCGCTTTTTTTCTGATAGATCCCACCGAGGAGAATGACTTCACACGGTGTTTCTTTGAGCAGGTGCGCGATGTAGCTACTGACCGTGATGATGGTGACATCTTTTTGTTCCGCCAGCGTTCTGGCCAGCAGCGCATTGCTGCTGCCATTTTCAATAAAGACGGATTCACCTGGATTGACCAGCGACGCCGCAAATTCAGCCAGTTCACGTTTAAGGGTGAAATTGGTCATCATGCGCGTTTCGACATCATCACTGTTCAGTGACACCGCAAAACCGTGCGCACGGCGCAAGTAACTCTGTTTTTCCAGTGTGTTCAGATCCTGTCGAATCGTCACTTCGGATACACCAGTGATTTTAGCCAGGTCGGCCACGCTCATCTGACCTTTATCAATCACCATCTGCAAAATAGATTGTTGTCGGGAATTCATAGTATTAATTTTTATAGCGATATCGTATCGGAAATTAAACGGTAGCTGCGTTATCTGAAATCTGATGGCTACAGCGACATAACGTGAGTGAGGTCATCAGATCTCCCACGGGGCCTTCGGTTTGTTTGACACAGACGCAGCATCTTCTTTGGCCGTATCTAACAGTTCAGCCTTGAGAATTTCGAGGTTATGGATAGCTGAGTGGTAATCGCCTGCAACGAGAATATCCAGCACGGTATCAATGCGCTCGGCCAGACGTTGTGCGTCGATATCAGACATGGTCATCATCCTAATGTCAAAAAGGTTTGAATTTCATGATGCAGAAATTCATGCCAAAAGAGAAGGGAAAAATAGTATTAACATGAATGATTGGAGAATATTATATATTCTGTGATTACATACAGATATGATCATCACACTGTGTCCACTTTTGGCTATTTTTCACGTTTATCCCTTCCACTTTTCTTGTTGCGTTACCGCATTTTTTTATTCAGATGACGTTTATACCAACGCTCAAACGCAGCGGCTGGCATTGGCTTGGCGAACAAAAAACCCTGACGTTCATTGACGCCATTTTTGGTTAAAAAGGCATCCTCTTTCGTACTTTCAACGCCTTCAGCTATCACCTGCAGGTTAAGCGCTTGCGCCACCGCGACAATGGCGCGCACCAGCGACTGTGAAATGGGTTGCTTATGAATATCCCTGACGAACGCCTGGTCCAGCTTAATGGCATCAAGTGGGAAGCGGGCAAGTTGAGACAACGATGAATAACCCGTCCCGAAATCATCTAAATGGATCTGTGCCCCAAGCTGGCTAAATTGCTGAATAACGGACAGTGCCAGTTGCTCGTTTTCAATTAAACTGCTCTCGGTCAATTCGACATCGATAGGGCAATATTCAAAATTGAGGTCGTGAAGCACCTGTTTCAGGTCGGTAAACAGCGTCTGATCGGCAAGCTGGCGAGCAGAAACGTTCACGGCCACTCGCAGATTAATCCCTTTATCGCGCCACTTTGCGACCTGACGAACAACGTCGAGAATAACCCAGCGCCCCAGCGGCACAATCAAGCCTGATTCTTCAGCGTAGGAGATAAACTCCAGCGGAGGAATGAGGCCGCGTTCAGGGGACTGCCAGCGCACCAGCGCCTCCAGACTACGTACTTCACCACGCCATGTTATTTTCGGCTGGTAATGAATCAACAATTGATCGTTTTCCAGCGCCTTACGTAAGTTGGTATCCAGCCAAAGATACTCAAATACTCGCTGGTTCATTTCCGGAGAGAAAACGCAGAATTGTCCACGTCCGCCTTCCTTGGCGGTATACATGGCGGTATCGGCATTGCGAATAACGCTCTCGCAGTCGTGTCCATGCTGTGGTGCAAGGGATATTCCAATCGAACAACCGGTATAAACCTCAATCAGGCCAATTCGGAAGGGCTGGCGCAAACGGGTCAAAATACGTGATGCCGTGGCTTCCAGCGCCACTTGAGATGTTTCAGTCGCGAGGACAATAAACTCATCGCCACCAAAGCGGGCCAGTAACTGGTTATCATCAAGACAGCTGAGAATCGCCAGTGATACGCTTTGCAACAGTTGATCGCCGAACATATGTCCGTAGGCATCGTTTACTTTTTTGAAATTATCCAGATCGAGGTACACAATACCAACCTGAGTATCTCCTGCATTCTCAATGGCTTCAGTAATCAGCTCATGAATCGCATTCCGATTAGGTAATCCGGTAATGGAGTCGGTATTTGCCAGAACTCTCAGGCGCTCCTGAGCACGCCGTTCTTCGGTGATATCGGTACCTGAGCAGATCAGAAATATTTCGTTTTTACCGCTACCGTTGTGCACAAATTTATTGCGAAACAGAAACAGTCGCTGACCTTTACAGGTCTTCACCCAACGTTCGACTTCATATGAGTTGCCTTCGCGAAAGAAAACATCGATGTTGCGTCTGGAGGCCGCGGCTTCGCGTCGACTCATAAACAGCGTGAAGACACTTTGACCAATCACTTCGCGTTCTTTGAGTCCGGTATATTCTTCACACAGGCGATTGAAACGCTGAATGTTGCCCATGCGGTCAAGGATGACAATAACGGAGTTGGCTTCAGAGACCACCTGTTCGGCAAAAGAAAGGCCTTGTGCCAAATCACGGGCGACCGAGGGGGTATCATCCCAGGCGGATGCACTTCCGGCCCATTCGCGTTTATTGATTTTCCGCCCAACCAGGTGAACAGGGATATCGTCGTCTTCAATCGACAGTGTCATTAACAGGCTTGACGTGATGACCGTCATCTCCCGAATGCGGTCGGCTTGCTCAGGTGATAATTCGATGTTCTGGTTCGTTTCTGCCGCTTCATCAATAGAGAAATGCAGGATGTTGCAATCCTCTGACAAACGCCAGTAAGGGTTATGGGTGCCCACATAGCTATACAACGTAGCCAGCTCCCGAACGTCTTTCATGATGTGTACTATCCCGTTTAAAGCGCATAGAGCCTCAAAAGTAAGGGTAGCCATAATTCAAAGGGTGATGATGGCTGAACGTATTGTTTTATTTATATATTTATGTGTAATCCAGATTCAGGAAAAAGCAAAGCTGGCGAACGGAAAATAGTAAAAAATAAATATGACCGGATGAAAGAAGTGTAGTGCGTGGCAGGCAATTGGGCGGGGAAAAAGAAAACGACCTTTCACAAAAGAGAAAGGTCGTTGAGTTAATGCGTATTATACGGCAGGGCGCGCGATGACGCTGCGGGTTTCCATCCGCACTTCGGCGATGGTGACATCAATGACATCGGTAACTTTGTAAACCACTTCACCTTTGATCTGGACCGTTCCACTTTCCTGGCTACACACCAGTTCATCACGAACCGCGTGCAGGAAGGGGGCCGGAATAAAGGCTACCGCGCCGTTATCAATTAAACGTACACGCATACCACCACGACTGATATCAATAATCTCGGCCGCAAAGCGGGTGTCGGTACCGGCTTTGTCATTCAGAAAACGTGCATACAGCCAGTCACCCACATCACGTTCAGCCATGCGGTTCAGGCGGCGACGTTCAGCCATCTGCAGAGTCGTATCATCCTGCGGGCGGGAAATGGTCTCACCTTTGATGACGGCCTTCAGCAGGCGATGGTTAATCATGTCGCCATACTTACGGATAGGCGAGGTCCAGGTGGCATAAGCTTCCAGGCCCAGACCAAAATGCGGACCTGGCTCGGTGCTGATCTCAGCGTAAGACTGGAATCGGCGGATGCGGCTGTCGAGGAAACCGGAAGGCTGCGCATCCAGTTCACGACGCAGTTTACAGAAGCCTTCCAGCGTCAGGACCTCTTCAGCATCAACGTGCATACCATGGGTTTTCAGGAGGGCAGCCAGTGCTTCTGCGTTCGCCGGATCGAATCCCATATGCACGTTATAAATACCGAAACCCAGCTTGTCGCGCAGTACGCGGGCTGCACAAATGTTCGCCGCAATCATGGACTCTTCCACAATGCGGTTCGCGATGCGGCGCGGCTCAGCGACGATGTCCAGTACTTCACCTTTTTCACCGAGAACGAAACGGTAATCCGGGCGATCTTTAAATACCAGAGCATGATTATGGCGCCACTCACCACGGCTCAGACAAATGCGGTGCAGCAGGCGGATCTGCTGTGCAATTGCGTCATTCTCTGGTTGCCAGTCACCCGTGCCTTCAAGCCAGTCAGAGACGTTGTCGTAGGCCAGCTTCGCTTTCGATTCAATCGTTGCTGCGAAGAAAGTGATATTGTCTTCGATCGTGCCGTCAGCAGTGATGCTCATGCGGCAGGCCAGAACCGGGCGAATTTCGTTAGCGCGCAGAGAACACAGATCGTCCGAAAGCTCGCGCGGCAACATTGGGATGTTGAACCCCGGCAGGTAGTTGGTAAATGCACGAATTTTTGCAATGTTATCCAGCTTACTGCCTTCAGCAATCCAGGTGGTAGGATCGGCAATCGCGACGGTTAGCTGTAATTTGCCATCCGTTTGTTCTTCGGCGTAAAGCGCGTCATCCATGTCCTGCGTACTGGCGCTGTCGATGGTGACGAAGTTAAGTGCGGTTAAGTCCTCACGCACCAGGCCCTCATCCAGCATCTCAGTGGCGACACCATCGGGTGCTTCTTTTTCCAGATTATGGCGAGCCAGTGTAACCCACCACGGAACGAAGTGATCGTCAGCGAAGGTAATAAATTGGGTTAACTCGGCGTAGAAGGTGCGGTCGCCTTTTAGCGGGTGGCGGCGCATTTCTGCTACAGCCCAGTCACCTTCTTTAAATTCATGTTCAACGCCACGCGCGGCGCGGCAGGGAATCGCATCTTTCAGCAGCGGATGATCCGGCACAATGGACAGGCGGTCATTCTTACCCTGAACTTTGCCCACGAAGCGCGTCAGGAACGGCTCGATCAGTTCTTCCGGTTCGGCAGATTCGCGATCTTTTTCCGTATGGATAACCGCCACAATGCGGTCGCCATGCATCACTTTTTTCATCTGCGGCGGTGGAATGAAATAGCTTTTTTGTGCATCGACTTCCAGGAAGCCAAAGCCTTTTTCCGTGGCTTTTACCACCCCTTCAGCACGTGGCGTCTGGGAATGTAGTTGCTGTTTAAGCTGCGCTAGCAGCGGGTTGTCCTGAAGCATAATTGTCTATTTTCGTGGCTGAAAGAGCGGCTGACAGTTTTACGCGAATCTGTCAGTCGCAGCAAGCGCTCTTTCAGCAAGTGGATCGGTTAATACGTCTCGCCCAACGCGATCTTCAAACGATTTAGCCATCCGCACAATCCGCTCCAGGCCAGCACGTTAATTGCCTGTTCTGAGGATATACCCTGATCGAGCAATGGGGTAAGCAGTGCGGCGCTAAAGCGATCGGGCGCCCGGGTTAACCATTGTACCGCCTGCAGGGTGACGCGCTCAACCGGATGTCGTTGCTCCCAGCGCTGTATTTGACGCTCATCCTGGCGAAGTACGGTGATAATCTCAGTGAGCTCAGTGGCTGAGAGGGCGTACTCATTGAAGCAGGATACGCTACCGTTGATCCGCGATGTGAGCAGCGTTGCCAGAGAAAATGTCCGTGATTGCACATCGCTGTGTAATGTGCTGGTAAAAAGCGCTTTAAATAACGCCAGTTCGTCAGGTGAGTGTTGCAGTAATGGCCTCAGCGTTTGCAATACAGTGGGAGTATGGCTGACATGTGTTTCTGCGCTGGGAAGATGTTTTTCAATCGGCAGGTCGGCGGTGTGCCACTGGGCGTCTTCTGCACTAAAGGGGGATGCCTCGGCAAATTGTTGAATATCGAGGCCAGGAATGCGGCGCACAGGATGGCCAAACCAGGCCTGAAACAACGCAACGACACGGGCCTGAAAGCCGACAAAGCCAACGATTTGATTCATCAGAACACTGTCGCTGGTCGTGAGTCCAACCGCCACCAGATGCTGGCGATCCCGTGAGCCGATGACGGCCGGAGAGCTGGCGAGCTGGCGAGCATATTGGGTGATTTGCGCCAGCCGATGGTTGCTTTCCCTGGATGAATTAGGGCCAGGAAGGGGAGTCAGACGTGCAGCATAATGATTACATAAACGCTGCACGCCACAAACCTGAGCGACGGTTAAGGCGGTACTCATACGTTCATAGGCGCTGAACGTGTGCATTGAGTCCAGAGCAACATGTACAGGGAAGAGAAGGTGAGCAAGTTTACGGGCAGGTTCTAACCAGGACTGAAAGGGTAAAAGCGCAACGGCAGGTATCGTCAGATCCAGCAAAAATCGGTCCTCGACGTGTGCGGCTTCTGGCACCAACGGTAGAACATCTTGCGGATATGTACTGGATTGTGTCTCATGATACCAGTGGCTTTTGCCTTCAATTCGGCGTTGTTCCATGGGCGTTCCTTGGTCTAAAAAGTGGCGACCCGGATACGTCGTCATAGCTGTACGCCGGATCGTTTGCGCTGCGATATCCTGACGTAAGCGAATGAGGTGATGAAAGATTGTTAAGTGATAATAAATATCAGAAAAGCATATATAGCGACGGGCGAGGGGGAAGGGAGAGGAAAATAATGGGCGACGGAGCGTCGCCCATAGAGGAAGTCTGAAAGATTATTTCAGTTCCAGTTCGTTCATTGCGGCGATGCTGAAGCCGCCGTCAACGTGAACGACTTCACCGGAGATACCGGCGGACAGGTCTGAGCACAGGAATGCCGCAGAGTTGCCCACATCTTCAATGGTAACGGTACGACGAATCGGCGTAACCGCTTCGCAATGCGCCAGCATTTTACGGAAATCTTTGATACCGGAAGCAGCCAGAGTACGGATTGGACCCGCTGAGATTGCGTTCACACGTACGCCTTCAGGACCCATCGCGTTAGCCATATAACGAACGTTAGCTTCCAGAGAGGCTTTTGCCAGACCCATTACGTTGTAGTTCGGGATTGCGCGCTCTGCACCCAGGTAGGACAGCGTCAGCAGTGCAGAACCAGGGTTCAGCATGGAACGGCATGCTTTTGCCATTGCAACAAAGCTGTATGCGCTGATGTCATGAGCAATTTTAAAGCCTTCGCGGGTGACCGCATTCACGTAGTCGCCATCCAACTGGTCAGCAGGTGCGAAACCGATGGAGTGTACGAAACCGTCGAATTTCGGCCAGACTTTGCCCAGTTCAGCGAACATGGTGTCGATGCTGGCGTCTTCAGCCACATCACACTGCAGTACGATGTTGGAACCCAGCTGAGCGGCAAATTCTTCCACGCGGCCTTTCAGTTTGTCGTTCTGGTAGGTGAACGCCAGTTCAGCGCCTTCGCGGTGCATCGCCTGAGCGATACCATAGGCGATGGACAATTTACTGGCAAGACCGGTTACCAGAATGCGCTTACCGGAAAGAAAACCCATAGCTTTAATCCTTATAGTCATTACTTATTTTTTTAGCAATCAATGAGTTATGATTGCAATTTCAAGGTCACTCGAAATTGGTGTGAAATTATATCCCACTCTTTGCCCCTTGTGTCACGATCTTTCTCTGCTATTCACCCGTCGGGGAGCAGCAGTAAACGGCATTTCAAAGGGCAGGGAATTGTTGTCAGCACCCGGTGGCCTGTCACTATTCATTGCACGTGAGGAGTATATCACTCCCCCCTGGTTCTGCCTCATCCAACCAGAGAAGAGCAGGGGGATAAGGTGAAAATACAAGGCGTCAGAGGGTTAAAATGGTATGATCTGGCCTCTAGTCGATGTTTTAACGTATATCAATGTAAGAAGATTCTTAAAACAAAAAATATGACCATATTCATTTAGTTATGATATATTGTTTTTATCGATCAATATCGATTCATTGATCGATATTATTGATTGATTCTGATTAGAAGTGCATTATCAGGACGTTATGATCAATTGGAGTGGTCTTATGCACTATCATTTCATCGCGGAACCGATGAGAGACACAACAGATAAGTTGCTGGGTGTTGAGATGCTCGCCCGCTTCGCTTCTGAGACGGTTCATCCGTTGCATGCAGATTCCATTATTTCGGCATGGAGTAGCGAACAAAAACGTAATTTCATGCTTGAGCAAATTCGGTTAATTGCAGAAAAGCGTGATTGGTTCGAGAACAATAATCTGCTCTGTACGCTAAGCCTTGTTGATGAAATGGCGCTATTAGCAATCGGTGATCCTGTCATTAAGTCGGCCTTACATTCCATGCCTTTTATTGCGCTGGAACTCTCAGAACGCTTTCTGTCGAATACAGTTTGCCTGAACAATCTGCTCATTAATTCGCTGAGTGATGGCCCAAACGCCTTGTGGCTGGGCGATCTCGGCTCTGGCAGTATCGGCGCGAGTCCGCTGGTGTGCGGCCGTTTTGACGTTGTGAAAATGGATCGCGACTTCTTCCTGTCACAGGTAGAAAAAACAATATTCCCGGTGTTGATTAAAAATATCAGGGGGTATTGCGACCGCGTTGTGGTTGAGGGGGTAGATACGACCCATCTTATCGAGGCGGTCTGCACCGCCGGCGTTTGGGCTATGCAGGGAGAGATTTTCCCGTCAGTCACCTTCTCTGAGGTTGACGCGCTACTCTTGCCCCGGTTTTGTCACTGATGACTGAACGGATAGCCCTCCCGTCCTGGTGGGCTATTATTTCATTAACGGTCTTTCCGCCAGGCATCAGCGGTAAGCGCCTCGCCAAAATGTCCTGCAATAAGACGACGAGTCAGTTCATGTAGCGGTGAGGCCAGCACATCCGCCGTACTGCCGCGCTCGACAACTTCGCCCTGATGCATGACTAACACCTGGTCGCTGATGTGTTTCATCATCCCAATGTGTTGGGTCACATAGATATAGGAAATCCCCTGTTTTTCCTGTAACTCGAGCATCAGGTTGATGAGCTGCGATCGCATCGACATATCCAGAGAGGCTAGTGCTTCGTCGGCGATAATCACTTTTGGGCGCAAAATCAGCGCACGGGCAAGGCCCAGGCGTTGTTTTTGCCCTGGCGCGAGCATATGCGGATAGTAGCTAACATGATCGGGTAGCAGACCCACCATACGCATGGTTTCCACAATCTGTTTGCGGCGCTGTTCAGGCTCCAGATCGGTATTCAGGCGTAACGGAAAATCGAGGATCTGCGAAATACGTTGGCGCGGATTAAGCGACGTGGACGGATCCTGGAAAATCATGCGAATACGCTGACTACGAAATGAATAATCGCCATATTTTAGCGGATGATCGTCAATCAGCAGCTCGCCGCTGCTCGGTTCAACCATCCCAGCCAGCATTTTTGCCAGCGTGGACTTGCCTGAGCCGTTCTCGCCAATAATGGCGAGCGTTTGACGTTCACGCAGCGTAAAGCTCAGCGGTTTAACAGCTTCGACGGTCTGGCGGCGAAATAATCCCGTCCGGTAGCGAAAGGTTTTGCTCAGATTGCGAACTTCGAGCAGGGTTTCTACCATCTCACTCTCTCTCCATGTTCAGGGGGAAATGACAGGCGTAGAGATGATTCTTTGCTCCGGTCAGTCTTGGGGTTTCAATGCATTCGCGCTGCGCATAAGGGCAACGTGGCCCCAGACGACAGCCGATAGGCAACTGTTCTAACAACGGAATTGCTCCTGGCATGGTATTCAGGCGGCTTTTATGCGGCATTGCGCTACCAAAATCAGGAATAGCGCGAATCAACGCTTGCGTATAAGGGTGATGGGGTATCGTCACCAAATCTTTACTGGGTGCGGTTTCCACCGTTTGTCCGCAGTACATTACGTTGATTTTGTCTGCCCATTGGCTGAGCATTTGCAGGTCATGGCTGATCAACAAAATGGTGGTATTGCTGTTTTGATTCAGTCGGGTCAGCAGACGAAAAATTTGCGCCTGTGTGGTGGGTTCCATCGCGTTGGTGGGTTCATCTGCAATCAGCAGACGAGGTTGGTTTGCCAGTGCGATGGCGATCATTACCTTCTGGCACTCGCCGTCGGTCAGCTCATAAGGGAAACTGCGCATTGCATCTTTATGGTCTTTTATCCCGACGCGGTGCAGCAGTTCAATCGCGCGACGTTTGCGCCAGCCAATACGTTGCCACCAGCGCCCCTTGTATGTCCAGGCGGGAATGTTTTGCATCAGTTGGCGTCCAATACGTTCGGACGGATCCAGACAAGACTGTGGCTCCTGAAAGATCATGGACACATTATGGCCGACGAGCTTACGTCGCTCGCGGGCGGAAAGACGCAGCAGGTCGATATCATCAAAACGCATGCGGTCCGCGGTCACGCGCCAGTTATCTTTGGCGACACCACAGATGGCCTTAGCGATCAAGCTTTTACCTGAACCCGATTCACCGACCAGTCCACGGATCTCACCTTCGTTTAGCGTCATGCTGACGCGGTCAACCGCTTTCACCCAGTCTTCACCGGTCCTGAACTCGATAGTCAGGTTGCGGATATCCAGTAATGGCATTATTCCACCCCCGCAATAATCGCGCGACGCACGCCGTCACCTAGCAGGTTTACCAGCAGCACACTTATCATAATTGCCGCTCCGGGCAGCATGACTGTCCATGGTGCAACATAGATCAACTCCAGCGCATCGCCGAGCATGGCTCCCCATTCTGGGGATGGGAGTTGTGCGCCGAGATCTAGGAAGCCTAGGGCGGCGATATCCAGAATCGCCATTGACAGTGCTCGGGTGATTTCAGTGATAAGGCCGGCAGTAATATTCGGCAGAATCGCAAACCACAGAATATTGAGCGTGCTCGCGCCATCCAGACGAGCGGCAATGACATACTCTTTTTCCAGCTCGTCATGCACCATGCTGTAGACGGAGCGCACCATACGCGGCAGTAAAGCCAGCCAGACGGCGAACATCGCATGCGTCAGATGTGGCCCGGCAAAAGCCACCACAATAATGGCCAGCAGTAGCGATGGGATTGACAGCAGGGTATCCAGAATATGGTTCAGCACCGCTGAGCGTAGTCCGTGCGTTGCCCCGGCAACCACGCCCAGCAACAGACCGCAGAGTGTGGCGGCGAGGGTAACGACAAACGCACCACCTACAGTAGGGGCCGCGCCACTGAGCAGACGGCTTAATACGTCGCGACCCAGATCGTCGGTTCCGAGGAAGAATGACACTTCGCCATAGCGTGACCAGGACGGTGGCAACAGTTGGTAGCCGAGAAATTGCTGATCGATGCCGTAAGGGGCAAACCAGCCACCAAACACGCACAGAATGACCAGTCCCGCACAACCGTATAGACCCACCATCGCAGAAGCATCGCCATAAAAATTACGCCATGCGGTGCGTAGCGTACCGGGCGGGCGCTTTTCGCTATATACGCTATCGTAGGGCATACCATTCCTTATGTTTCAGAGGGTTAGCCATAGCACCCAAAATATCAGAGATAACGTTAACGATAATAACCAGGGAGCCAATCACCATCACACCCGCCGAAATAGCGGCGTAGTCTTGCTGGCGAATCGCGTTAATCAACCAACGCCCCAGCCCTGGCCAGCTAAAGACCATCTCGGTGATCATCGCCAGCGTCAGCATGGTGGAAAACTGTAATCCAAGACGAGGAATGACCGGCGGAAGGGCGTTGTGCAATACGTGGCGACGCAGAATGGTGAAGCGTGACAAACCGCGCGTGGCTGCCGCTTTAACATAGTTCTGATCGAAGACCTCAATGGTGCTGATCCGCATCAGGCGGATGACCTCCGTCGTGGGCGCGACGGAAAGCGTCAATACCGGAAGCACCATATGACGGATTGCGCTGACCAACATTTCGTCGCGCCAGGGGGAGTCAGAGATCCACGCATCAATAATGGCGAAACCGGTCACCGGTTTTACTTCGTAAAGCAAATCGAAACGTCCCGAAACGGGTAACCAGCCGAGAGTCAGTGAGAAGAGGAGCGTCAGCAGCAGCGCCAGCCAAAAAACGGGAATGGAAAACCCCATCAGAGCCAATGCGCTGATGCAGCGATCCTGCCATTTATTACGTGTGATGCCGGCCAGCATGCCGATAGGGATCCCGACCATCAGCGCAAACCCAAAGGCAAGAATACACAGCTCCATCGTGGCTGGGAAAACCTCTTTCAGCTGTTCTGAGATTAACTGACCGTTAATACTGGAAACGCCAAAATCCCAGTGAATCAGACCGTTGAACCAGAATATCCAGGCGTTCCATAGCGATGCACCTTGTAACGGCGCATGGGGGGTGAAGTAGCTCAGACTGAACCCAATGAATGTCAGGAAGAACAGGGTGACCAGCAGCAATAAGAAGCGGCGTAGGGTGAAGATAATCATGGTTTTTTCACCTCATCAGTCTTTTCCCTGGAAACCCCGGCAAAGGAAGCATTCCCGAACGGACTTAGCACCAGACCTTTGATGTCATAGCGGTAAGCCTGTAGGCGCAATGATGAGGCCAACGGCAGGATCGGCAACTCTTGCGCCAGGATATTTTGTGCTTCGTCATAGGCGTCAATACGTGAGGAGAGCTGCTGCGAAGACAATGCCTTGCGCAGTATGCTGTCGAACTGCGGATTACACCAGTGCGCGAAGTTGGTCTGTGAGTTGATGGCGGCACAACTGAGCAGCGGTCGGAAAAAGCTGTCAGGATCGTTACTGTCTGTCGCCCAACCGGACAACGTCAGATCATGGTTCATATCCATTAATCGCGCCTCCTGAAAACGACCTTCAACCGGGATGATCTTCACTTTCACACCCACCTGCGCCATATCAGCCTGGATCAGTTCCGCTGTTTTCAGCGGACTCGGGTTCCAGGCCTGAGAGCTGGTCGGGACCCACAGTTGCAACGTCAGGTTCTCCAGTCCCAGCGCTTTTAACTGCTCACGGGATTTAGCCGGGTTGTATTCAGTAATCTTAGCTTCGTTGTCATAAGCCCACGAGGCGCGGGGCAAAATAGATGCTGCAGTTTCTGCCGTACCGTAGTAGATAGACTGCATCAGACGCTGGTTGTTAATGGCCAGCGCCAGAGCATGTCGTACTGCAGGGTTATCCAGCGGCGGCTTATTGGTGTTGAATGCCAGATAGGCAATGTTCATTCCAGGGCGCAGCGTCAGGCGCAGACGTGGGTCATCACGTAAAATGGTGAGCTGACTGGCCGCGGGCCAGGCCAGAACGTCGCACTCCCCGGTCAGGAGTTTTGATAACCGTCCGGTTCCGCCTGAACCGAGATCCACAACAACCTGTGGCATCAGAGGCGTGCCGCGCCAGAATTTTTCGTGGCGTTGTAGCCGAATATATTGTCCCGCGCGGTTTTCTGAAAGCAGGAACGGTCCGGTGCCGACGGGCTGCCTGTCGAGTAATTCCTGGCGATCCTGTTTGGCCAGTTGTGTGGCATATTCAGCCGACATTACGGAGGCATAGTGTGTCGCCAGATGCCACAGGAAGGAGGCATCTGGCTGAGTCAGACGAAATTCGACCGTGTTGTTATCCAGCTTGCGCACGCTTTGCACGTTGTCAGCGAATTGCAGGCTATCGAAGTAGGGAAAGCTGCTGCCATTGACGTTGTGCCACGGATGGTGGCGGTCAAAGATGCGCTCGAAGGTAAACACCACATCATCTGCATTTAGCTTACGGGTAGGCGTAAACCAGGCCGTCTTTTGAAACGAGACGTCGCGGCGCAAGTGGAAACGGTAGGTTGCGCCGTTGTCCAGCACTTCCCAGCTCTCAGCCAGTTCTGGCACCAGTCGGTAGGTGTACGGGTCCACATCAAGCAGCCGGTCATAGAGTTGGGCGGCCAGGGTGTCGACAATCAGGCCGCTGCTCGCTTTCTGTGGGTTGAATGTATTGACTTGCCCGCTGACGCAATAGACAAAGCCGCTGTCACGAATATCAGCGTGCGTGGTCTGCAGAGGCGCGGCAACAGCCTGACCACTCAGAAGTCCAGCCATCACGATCAGAGTTGATAAAACCAGGCGCATAATTTTAAGGGACTATGAATAAAGAAGCTATCTTACTAATATTTAATGACATTCGCCATTACCGTTTGAGTTTGGGCGCAACCATACCGTTAGTTGCAAATCCAACGTTGTGGTCTGCTCAATATTCATACCAGCGATCCACTTTGAATATAACTCATAAACTATCTTAGCATTTTCATGCCCCATCTGACCCGTAATAAACGAAGCGCGAGCCTCGTGAGAGTATAGCTATGCCAAATTTATGTGCTGTGGTGGCGCAAGAGCCGAAACTTAAGGAAGGGATAGCGTTAAAGGGAACCTGGAAGAGGTACAGAAATCATATGAATGCTGAACTATAATCATTCAGGTAGTGGTTTATGTTAAATACAGAACAATAAAGCAAAAATATCTATTTATTTCATCATATTACTTACCCATCTTTCTTCTGGCGTCTTTATTTTCTACACCCGGCGTATGTTAATGGTTTCTATTGGTTATTACAGGTGAGTTGACTATCCGGTTATCAATGACCTTCTCGCGGCCATCTAACCATTAATGGAATGATTACTATGAAGAAATTACTTGGTTTTGCTGTTTCACTGATCCTTTTATCGGGCCCCGTTTTTGCGACTCCGGCTCCAGAGTGTGTGAAGGTGGACAAAGCACAAATCGAAGCGCTATTCGACAAGTGGAATGAATCACTGAAAACGGGTAATGCGAAGACGGTCTCCGAAAATTATCTTAGTGATGCCGTATTACTTCCCACGGTATCGAATAAAGCCCGGTTAACAGATGCTGAACGTGAGGATTATTTTGAACATTTCCTGGCGAAGAAACCGACCGGGAAAATTGACAGTCGAACTATTCGCCTTGGCTGTAATAAGGCGATTGATGCTGGTACTTATACCTTCACCTTCGCAGATAAATCGACCGTTTCGGCCCGTTATACGTTTACTTACGCGTGGGATGGGAAGGCGTGGAAAATTTCCACCCACCATTCTTCAGCAATGCCTGAGGGGTAACAGAACAGATACACAGGGGCGGGGATTCACCGCTCCCTGGTGTATTGCGGGCTTGCTTAGCCTGGGCTAACCGATAATGGCAATCCCAAGACGTTCCATGATTAAAGAGGCCTGGTAGCTATCTATCTTAACGCCTTGTAAATCGACGCCCCGAACATCTAAATCACCCAATTCAGAATTGGTCAGATCGCAATGCGTGAAGTTCGCAGCTCGCCAGTCGAACGACGTAAACTCACCACCAGAGAGATCGGAGCCGCTAAATGTTGCGCCGAGTATCTGCGTGCCAATCCAGCGGTTTTCCCATAGCTCACACTTTTCTAACACGACTTTTGAAAAATTGGCGTAGCTCAGGTTAGTGTTGGTGATATATGCGCTGCAGAACCAGGTGCGCGTGGTTATCATATTCATAAAACTTGCGCCGCGAAAATCCGCACCTTGAGCGCGGCATCCACGGATTTCAACACCCAATGCGCTGACATTCCTGAAGTCTGCCATTGATAAATCACAGCTTTTAAAGATGGCATCCTTCAGGATGGCCCGGCTGAAATGACACCCTTTTTGGCTCTCACGGTCGTAAAACTGACAACCGATAAATTCAGTGCCACTAAGGTCGGTGCCAGAAAAGTCGCAGTTAAAAAACGTGCTGTTTTCAATTTTCGCCCCGGTAAAGCGGCTCCTGTCAATTTTTTCGCCTACTAACGCTAGAGTCATAATGCTAATCCTGTTTTTTTATACAGTATTTGCATCATGGTAAACTGATTACCGTCCTCGCGTCAAACGGCCAACTTATTCGCCGATAGCGTTAGCCTGACGGGCGTACAGGTAGGCGGTTGCTCTGGACACGCCCAGATGCTGCGCCACCGTATCCATGGATTTTCGTACGTTCAGTAAACCTTCTTTACGCAATTGTTGAATCAGTACCTTTCTGTCTTCTGTCTTCAGCGCTCGCGCCGTTGTTGCACGTTTAGCCGCAAAGTCATCAATACGCTGGCGAATCACTTCATTACTGCCAGGATCGAGGTGTTCGCTGACAGGTGAGCACTCGGTTTCAGTAAACCGTGCCAGTGCACTCTGCATCCCGCGAAATAGCGTCATATCAACATTCAGGCAAAGCGCCGCGACGTATTTGCCTTGTTCGTCCTTGATGCCGATAGAGGTACTTTTTACCGGGCGACCATCCGCAAACTGATTGCTGTAGTTGGCAACGATGTTGGGAAAATCAGCTGATTCGATCCGCGCCAGCCCAAGCTCTGTTGCGGGCTGACCCGGTTTGCGACCGGACAGATTATTGTGTATGGACAAGATCGCATGCTCAGGGTTCTTGAGGTCATGAACCACAACCTCGCAAAACGGAGAGAAGGTGTCGCTCAGTCCTTTGGCGATAATATCAATTTGATTGAGTAGCGAGTTATCGTCGGTTTTTGGCATGCCAGTCTCCTGCAGTGATGCCTGTTGCCATTATGGCGGCCAGTTTACAGCGTCCTGGGGCTTCTTTTCCAGACTGGAACAGGCGCATAGCGATAAGGTATCCGCACCGCAGATACCTTAATGAGATTACCCGGCAAGGAAATCACTGTAGCGGCTGATATCAACATTGCCACCACTGATGATAATGCCGATTTTCTTTCCTCTAAGGTCCGCTTTTCGCGCTCTTGCGGCGGCAAAACCAAGGCAGCCCGTTGGCTCCACGACCATTTTCATTCGCTCCGCGATAAATTTCATTGCGGCAATTAATTCATCATCTGAAACCGTCAGAATATCGTTAACATGCTTCTGGATCAGTGGAAAGGTATGCTGTCCAAGATGTTGGGTTTGCGCGCCATCAGCAATGGTTTTCGGCGTATCGATATGCACAATTTTGCCACTGCGAAACGACTGTTGACCGTCGTTGCCTGCCTCAGGCTCTACACCATAGATAAGACAATCAGGGGACAAGTGTCGCGCGGCCAGTGCGGAACCCGATAGAAGACCGCCACCGCCCAGACAAACAAAAAGGGCATCCAGAGCACCAACTTCTTCAATCAGTTCTTTCGTTGCGGTACCCTGGCCTGCAATAACGTGCGGGTGATCGTAAGGTGGGATCAGCGTCAGTCCTTGTTTTTCTGCCAGATCCCGGCCAATTTTTTCACGATCTTCAGTGTAACGGTCGTACATCACGACATGTCCGCCATATCCTTTCGTGGCAGCAACTTTAGCGGCTGGCGCGTCGTGCGGCATGATAATTGTCGCCGGAATACCCAGCAATTTTGCGGACAGGGCGATTGCCTGAGCATGGTTTCCGGATGAAAAAGCCACGACGCCGGCTGCTCGCTGCTGTGGCGTAAACTGGCGCAGAGCATTCATCGCGCCGCGAAACTTAAATGCACCCATCCGCTGGAAGTTTTCACATTTAAAAAAAACGTCAGCGCCAAACTCTTCATTCACCGTTCGTGATGTCATAACCGGTGTCTTGTTAGCATAACCTACGATGCGCTCAGCGGCCGCGGCAACATCGTGGTAATCAGGTTGTGTCATTTCAGTCATTGTTGTTCACCTGTAGCAGTTAAAAGTCACACTTGTTGTGCTAACGCAATGGCTTCAATTTCTACGGCAAAGCCATAATGAAGCTCTGCAACGCCAGCGACAGCACGGGCTGGACGGGAATCACCGATCCATTCGCCGTAGATCCGATTAAACGTCGGCCACTGGTTAATGTCCGTGACATAGACGCGTACCGATACCAGTTGCTGGCGAGAAACGCCGGCCCCCGCCAGACAAGCATCAACATTTTGTAGAGCCAGTCTGGTCTGTTCTTCAAAAGAAGCATCCGCTTTTCTTTCGCCATTAGTCGTGACAGGTAGCTGTCCGGAAATGAAAACGAATCCCCCGGCAGTCACACTATGTGAGTAATGGCCTGCTGGTGGGAAGCTATCCGTCGTGGTGTTCAGGGTAATATTGGTGGGCATGGTTTAATCTCCAGCTTAAGTAATAATGATTCATTTAGTATAAAATAATACTATTTGTATTATTTTATACACCATCGTCATCCATGCTTCCAGTCTCTTTTTCCGCGACGCTGTCTCTGTAAACGGCGTAAAACGTTCGGCATATCAGCTGAGATATTTGTATGGCATTACGGTGTGTGGCTGTAAGAGCGGATAGAAATGATGAGATCGCAGAAATGTTTTTTTTGCTTTTACGCGTGGTCGGGATCTCAGGTGCAACTCATCATCAACTGTATAAATTGATACGTTATGTATTGATTATGTTGATGTCCGCAATACCCACTTCTGGCGCGAAGTGGGCAGGGGAAAGATCAGAAAGCAGGCGAGGGAAGTATTTTATTTGAGCAACTTTGACATTAAATCAGGGAACGCAGGTACATCTGTGGCCAATGAGAACGCAGGGTTAATAGCCTTACGGGCAATCAGCCCGTCAATAAATGCAAACAGAATGATGGTGATCGCTTCCGGGTCAATATCCCGACGAAACTCTCCTGCGGCGATACCTTGCGCAATTATTCCCGCAATGCTTTGCCGCATGATGTTATCACTGGCGATAAACGCTTCCCTGAGCTCCGGGTTGCGTGCCGATTCGGCCATGATTTCTACCCAAAGGTGGTGCGTGACAGGGTAACCGACATCGCTTATGCAAGAAACGACCTGCTTGCAAAGACGATCAAAAAACGATCCGCCACAGGGCTCATTATGGGCAGCCAGGGCAGTGTTTTGCTCTTCCAGAACGATTGCCCGTATAAGCTCATCCTTACTTTTGAAGTAAGTATACATAGCCCCCTGACTGATACCTGCACGCGTGGAAATTTCGCGCACGCTGGTAGCACTGAATCCCTTCTCAGCAAAACAGGCTGCGGCAGCGGTAATAAGCTTATGGTAGGTTTCAGTATTCTTTAGCATATCGACCTTTATCTTTGAATCTATGGCGAAACTTTACCGCGCTTTAAGGCCTGGAACCAGCGATGAGATTTATCGATATCTTGCGTTACTTCATGAGAGGTAATGCACTGAGCATATTCTTGAGGTTTACCATATCCCACGGCAGATGTTCAGCAATGGTAAGCCCGACGGCCTCCGCGTGTACGGTGGCAAGATTAACCAGTTTAAGCACCTCTTCAATAGTCAGTTTACCTTCGGCCACATCGCCAAAATCATGTTCACCTCTGCCTGGTTGGGCGAACAAAACAGAACGGAAAAGTGACGGGTCCAGAACATCCAGATCAATATGAATCGCCAGATATTCGATGTGCTCGCGGGCAATCCACGCCATAACCTCGTTGGCACCGTTTTTGACATCATCAGGGCCAGTCGTCGCAATACTGTGATGGGTCAGATAGTCGCTTTCGTATATCAGTGGATTGTGAATGCCGGCAATCATAATTTTTGACGCAGAAACCTTGTGTGTGACGTGGTCCACTAAATCTTTATCGCCCGTGCCGATCAGCGCGCCAAGAACATGGGCATGCGCATTTGGATACTGTTCAGCCGTCTGCACGTCGGGGTGAGAGTCGATCCAAAGCACGCCCAGCTTATCACCGTACTTATGCAGCAGATGCGCGAAGGGCACCAAAGAAACCAGGCAGTCACCGCCCAATACGACAATCGCGTCGGGATCGTGTTTTTCAATACGCGTCGCGGCATCGCTCAACTGTTTAAGAATCTGTGGCTTACCAGTAATGCCATCTATTACAACCAGCGGCTCGCTTTCTGGTAAAGCAACGGGAACATCCTCGACGGGGCCTTTCGCTTCGGGCGAGAGAAAAGACAAGAGAAGTGATCCGAGATGATAGGGGGGATTGTTGCCTCCCTGCCACTGGGGGAAGGAAAGTCGAAGCGTTTTTTTTGCCATAATTTACCTGCTGTTAGTTTCTAAGGAGGAACGCCAAGGCGTATCCGTGTTGGTCGTCTTGTGAATACGCAGTGAATGAACGTTCATTCATTATGAGGGCGGTATAAAGATTATGCAAGAATGATGATAGGCGGGAATCGTTAAACGGTACTATTTTCATGTGCGTTGTGGAGGGCTTTGCACATGAAGGCGCTTAACGGTCGGTAATGCATCACTAAATCTGGTGTTTTTTAAGCAACGCGCGCAGCTGATGGTACGTCAGCCCAAGCAGTTCGGCGGCCTTTTTCTGGTTGAATTTTGCCTGTTGTAAGCTGGTTTGCAGAAACGTCTTTTCTTGCTGTTGCTGGAATGCACGGAGATCCAGCGGTAACGTTGCCACTGTAGAGTGGGTTTCCTGCTGCTGAACGTCTGTGGCGTGGCGCTTAAACGGATCTATCACTACCTCGTCCAGTGGATATTCGCTGGTACCATGTCGATATACCGAGCGTTCAACAACGTTTTTCAATTCACGGATATTGCCCGGCCAACGATAGTGGAGAAGTGTTTCTCTGGCTTGTGCGCTAAAACCGGGAAATAGTGGCAATCCAATCTCGCGGCACATTTGAATCGCAAAATGTTCGGCCATCAACATGATGTCGCTTTTACGCTCCCGTAAAGGTGGAAGTTGCACGACATCAAAGGCCAGTCTATCCAACAGGTCTGCGCGGAAAGTACCTTCGCTGACCATTCTCGGTAAGTCGGCATTGGTAGCACAGACAAGTCGTACGTTAACCTGCAGCGGCTGGCTTCCGCCTACGCGCTCGAGTTCTCCATACTCAATAACGCGCAGTAATTTCTCCTGTACCAGCATCGGTGCGGTTGCCAGTTCATCAAGAAAAAGTGTGCCACCGTCGGCGCGCTCGAAGCGACCCGGATGGCGTTTTTGCGCCCCGGTAAAAGCGCCAGCTTCGTGGCCGAAGAGTTCGGAATCGAGTAAATTTTCGTTGAGCGCCGCACAATTAAGAGAAATAAACGGTCCTTGCCAGCGCGTGGAAAGGTAGTGCAGACGGTTGGCGATTAACTCTTTTCCGGTGCCACGCTCACCGATAACCAGCACGGGTTTTTCCAGGGGAGCCAGATGGGAGACTTGTTCCAGCACTTCAATGAAGCTGTTTGCTTCTCCCAGAAGAGTATCTTTGTATCCTGCCATGATGAAATTCACCATTTGTTAGTGTTATTCACCAATTTACCCTAATTATCTCATCAGGTAAAATTAGATATTATCTTTAAAATCAATAAAATAAAAAGTTGGCACGACAAGTGCATTATGGAAGCAGCAGGGCATTGCCCGATATCAGAACAGTAAGTGAGGATTACATTATGGGTATTTTTTCTCGTTTTGCCGACATCGTGAACGCCAATATTAATGCGTTGCTGGAAAAGGCCGAAGATCCGCAGAAACTGGTGCGGTTGATGATTCAGGAAATGGAAGACACGCTGGTTGAGGTCCGATCTAACTCAGCGCGTGCTCTGGCAGAAAAGAAACAGCTGTCCCGCCGGATTGAACAGGCCAGTGCGCAGCAGGCGGAGTGGCAGGAAAAAGCGGAGCTGGCGCTGCGTAAAGAGAAAGAAGATCTGGCGCGTTCTGCATTAATTGAAAAGCAGAAACTGACCGATTTAATTGCCTCTCTGGAACATGAAGTGACGCTGGTTGACGATACGCTGGCGCGGATGAAAAAAGAGATTGGTGAGCTGGAAAATAAACTCAGTGAAACCCGGGCTCGCCAGCAGGCATTGATGTTGCGTCATCAGGCGGCGAGTTCTTCCCGCGATGTCCGTCGTCAGTTGGATAGCGGCAAACTGGATGAAGCAATGGCCCGCTTTGAATCTTTTGAGCGCCGCATTGATCAGATGGAAGCGGAAGCCGAAAGCAATAACTTCGGTAAGCAAAAATCTCTGGATCAGCAATTTGCTGACCTGAAAGCAGATGATGAAATCAGCGAGCAGCTGGCGCAGCTTAAAGCCAAAATGCAGCAAGACAAGCAATAATAACAACTGGCGGCGCCCGAACGCGCCGCCGCTCATCACCTGTAAGGAGTACTCATGAGCGCGCTATTTCTGGCCATTCCGTTAACTATCTTTGTGCTGTTCGTTTTGCCGATCTGGCTGTGGTTGCATTACAGCAACCGTTCCAGCCGTGGTGAACTCTCGCAAAGCGATCAGCAACGTCTGGTGGAACTCAACAATGATGCACAGCGTATGCGTGAACGTATTCAGGCGCTGGAAGATATCCTTGATGCCGAACATCCAAACTGGAGGGACCGCTAATGGGGGGCGTTAACCTGAACAAAAAGCTGTGGCGTATCCCACAGCAGGGCATGGTAAAAGGGGTCTGTGCCGGTATTGCGCACTATCTCGATGTCCCCGTGAAACTGGTAAGGATCCTGGTGGTACTGTCAGTCTTTTTTGGTCTGGCCTTTTTCACCGTAGTTGCCTACATCGTGCTGACGTTTGTGCTGGACCCAATGCCGGACAACGTCGCATCCGGCGAGCAACAGCCATCGAGCGGAGAATTGTTAGATTCCGTCGATCGTGAACTGGCCGCGAGCGAAAAGCGTTTGCGTGAAATGGAGCGTTATGTGACATCGGATACCTTCACATTACGCAGTCGTTTCCGTCAATTGTGAGGATTGAAATGAATAATCGCTGGCAACGTGCCGGGCAAAGGGTCAAGCCGGGCTTTAAAATAGCAGGCAAGCTGGTGCTTCTTACTGCGCTTCGCTACGGCCCTGCGGGCGTTGCGGGGTGGGCGGTGAAATCCGTAGCCCGCCGTCCGTTAAAAATGTTGCTGGTGTTGGTACTGGAGCCATTATTGAGCAAGGTTGCCAGGAAAATTTCCCAACGCTATGGCCAGTGATAGTACGCTCGCAATATTTCCTTAAGATCAAGTATATAGTGTTAGGTGACTTTCCATCATTTAACGGAACGATACTATGTTGAAAAAAAGCGTATTCGCGCTGGCGCTGGTCATCGGCATGCCGGTGTTTGCGGCCGAGCACTGGATTGATGTTCGTGTTCCTGAACAATATCAGCAGGAACACGTTCAGGGGGCCATCAACATCCCTTTAAAGGATTTGCAGGCTCGAATTGCGGCAGAAGTCCCTGATAAGACCGACACCGTGAAGTTGTATTGCAACTCAGGTCGTCAATCCGGGATGGCAAAAGATATGCTGACCGGGATGGGCTATACACAGGTCACCAACGAAGGCGGTATCAGCGGGATTAATCTTCCTAAAGTAGAGAATAAATAATCCGCATGCTTTCTTTTGGCTAAAGGCGACATGAATGATGTCGCCTGATTTCTTTCAGGGAGTTGATAACCCAGTATTAAACCTTATGTTTACTCCCTGTTTGTTATAATTTCTTCGGTTCCTTCAGCATAACGGGATGGCGATGAAGCGACTTAAAAATGAACTCAACTCGCTGGTTAATCGCGGCGTAGATCGGCATCTGCGCCTGGCTGTCACCGGACTTAGCCGCAGCGGTAAAACAGCGTTTATTACCGCAATGGTAAACCAGTTACTCAATATTCATGCCGGTGCTCGTCTGCCGTTGCTCAGCTGTGTGCGTGAAGAGCGTCTGCTTGGCGTAAAACGGGTTCCTCAGCGCGATTTTGGTATTCCGCGCTTTACCTATGACGAGGGACTGGCCCAGCTTTATGGTTCTCCGCCAACCTGGCCGACGCCGACGCGTGGCGTCAGTGAAATTCGCCTGGCGTTGCGCTACAAATCCAACGATTCTTTGCTGCGTCACTTTAAAGATACGTCCACGTTGTACCTGGAGATCGTCGATTATCCGGGGGAATGGCTGCTTGATTTACCAATGCTGGCCCAGGATTACCTTGGCTGGTCACGGCAAATGACCGGATTATTGCAGGGGCAGCGAGGTGAATGGTCGGCCAGATGGCGGCAGCTATGCGAGGGGCTTGATCCACTGGCGCCTGCTGACGAAAACCGTCTGGCGGAAATCGCCGCGGCGTGGACAGATTATCTGCATCAGTGCAAACAGCAGGGATTGCATTTTATTCAGCCCGGGCGCTTTGTGCTGCCGGGGGACATGGCTGGCGCACCTGCGCTGCAATTTTTCCCGTGGCCGGATGTTGATGCCTTTGGTGAGTCAAAACTGGCACAAGCAGATAAACACACCAATGCGGGCATGTTGCGCGACAGGTTTAATTACTACTGTGAAAAGGTCGTGAAAGGGTTCTACAAGAATCACTTTCTGCGCTTTGACCGCCAAATTGTGTTGGTTGATTGCCTGCAACCGCTTAACAGCGGACCACAGGCGTTTAACGATATGCGTCTGGCACTGACACAACTGATGCAAAGCTTTCATTATGGTCAGCGCACGTTGTTCCGGCGGTTGTTCTCGCCGGTAATCGATAAGTTGCTGTTCGCTGCCACCAAGGCCGACCACGTCACGGTCGATCAGCATGCCAATATGGTGTCGTTGTTGCAGCAATTGATTCAGGACGCCTGGCAAAATGCCGCGTTTGAAGGCATCAGTATGGACTGTCTGGGACTGGCATCGGTGCAGGCAACCACCAGCGGGCTGATTGATGTGAAGGGCGAGAAGATCCCCGCGCTGCGCGGCAATCGTCTGAGCGACGGCGAGCCGTTGACCGTCTATCCGGGAGAGGTCCCTGCGCGTTTACCGGGCCAGGCTTTTTGGGATCGCCAGGGTTTCCAGTTTGAAGCCTTTCGCCCGCAGGTCATGGATGTGGATAAACCCTTACCGCATATTCGCCTGGATGCCGCGCTGGAGTTTTTAATAGGAGATAAATTGCGATGAGCGAGCCGTTAAAACCGCGTATCGATTTCTCAGGTCCACTGGAAGTGGAACCAAACACGGCATTTAAAGCACAGCAAATGTTCACCGATACCGAAGCGCAGACTTTTTCTCCGGCGACAGTGGATGAACAGCTGGAAGACGAAGGTCAGGCTGAAGCCGTTATTGATGCCGCATTACGTCCTAAACGCAGCCTGTGGCGCAAAATGGTGATGGGCGGGCTGGCACTGTTTGGCATCAGTGTGGTTGCTCAGGGCGTGCAGTGGACGATGAACGCCTGGCAGACTCAGGACTGGGTTGCGCTGGGGGGCTGTGCTGCGGGTGCGCTGATTATTGGCGCAGGCGTGGGGTCGGTGGCAACCGAGTGGCGTCGGCTGTGGCGTTTACGTCAACGCGCACACGAGCGTGATGAAGCGCGTGATTTGTTACACAGTCACGGAACCGGAAAAGGCCGCGCATTTTGTGAAAAGTTGGCACAACAGGCAGGTATCGATCAGTCTCACCCTGCGCTACAACGCTGGTATGCCTCTATCCATGAAACGCAAAATGATCGGGAAGTTGTGAGCCTGTATGCCCATCTGGTGCAGCCAGTACTGGATGCGCAAGCACGACGTGAGATCAGTCGTTCTGCGGCGGAATCCACGCTGATGATTGCCGTCAGCCCGTTAGCGTTGGTGGATATGGCGTTTATTGCCTGGCGAAATCTGCGGTTGATTAACCGTATAGCGACGCTGTATGGCATCGAACTCGGCTATTACAGCCGCCTGCGCCTGTTTCGTCTGGTACTGTTAAATATTGCTTTTGCCGGGGCCAGCGAGCTGGTGCGGGAAGTGGGGATGGACTGGATGTCGCAGGATTTAGCGGCCCGGCTATCCACGCGTGCCGCGCAGGGTATTGGCGCGGGCCTGTTAACCGCGCGTCTGGGGATTAAAGCGATGGAGCTGTGCCGTCCATTACCGTGGATTGATGATGATAAACCGCGACTGGGGGATTTCCGCCGTCAGTTGATCGGTCAGGTGAAAGAGACCTTACAAAAGAACAAATCTCCGCGTGAAAGTTGAGTAAAAACGGGCGCCGATCGTATAACTTTACGCCCCGGCGCCCAATTTTCCAGCGTGCTGTCAATATTTGTTGACAGAGTCCTTCCTGCTAACCCAATACTGGCTTATCATCTAACACATGATCCCTTGTTTAGGTGAAGGTTCCCATGCGTCTGGAAGTCTTTTGTGAAGACCGTCTTGGTCTGACCCGCGAATTGCTCGATTTACTGGTGCTGAGAAGCATTGATTTACGCGGTATCGAGATTGACCCCATCGGGCGAATCTACCTTAATTTTGCGGAACTGGAGTTCACTAACTTCAGCAGCCTGATGGCTGAAATCCGCCGCATCGCAGGGGTAACGGACGTCCGCACCGTGCCCTGGATGCCTTCCGAACGCGAACATCTGGCGCTTAGCGCGTTGCTTGAAGCATTGCCTGAACCCGTTCTTTCTCTGGATATGAAAAGCAAAGTGGAGATGGCAAACCCGGCAAGTTGCCAGCTTTTTGCCCACCCCCAGGAGCGGATGCGCAACCACACGGCTGCACAGCTCATCAATGGGTTTAACTTCCAGCGCTGGCTGGAAAGTAATCCGCAGGATTCCCATAGTGAACATGTTGTGATTAACGGGCAAAACTTCCTGATGGAGATTACGCCAGTCCATTTGCAGGGTGAAAACCAGGAGCAGATGCTAACCGGTGCCGTGGTGATGTTACGTTCTACCCTCCGCATGGGCCGTCAATTGCAAAACATGACCACCCAGGATCTGAGCGCATTCAGCCAGATTATTGCCGTCAGCGCCAAAATGAAACACGTTGTTGAACAGGCGCGCAAGCTGGCGACGCTGAGTGCGCCGCTGCTGATCACCGGAAATACCGGTACGGGCAAAGATCTCTTTGCGCATGCCTGCCACCTGGCGAGCCCACGTGCGTCAAAACCCTATCTGGCGCTGAACTGCGCGTCTATTCCTGAAGATGCGGTAGAAAGCGAACTGTTTGGCCACGCCCCGGAAGGTAAAAAAGGGTTCTTTGAGCAGGCGAATGGCGGTTCAGTGCTGTTGGATGAGATTGGCGAAATGTCGCCGCGCATGCAAACGAAATTGCTGCGCTTCCTCAATGACGGGACGTTCCGTCGCGTGGGCGAAGATCATGAAGTTCATGTTGATGTTCGCGTAATCTGCGCGACGCAAAAGAACCTGGTGGAACTGGTGCAGAAAGGTCTTTTCCGTGAGGACCTCTATTATCGTCTGAATGTCCTGACGCTTAATCTGCCGCCGCTACGCGATTGCCCACAAGATATTATGCCGCTCACCGAGCTGTTTGTGGCGCGTTTTGCCGACGAGCAGGGCGTACCGCGTCCGAAGTTGTCTGCCGATCTCAGCACGGTGCTAACCCGCTACGGCTGGCCGGGTAATGTGCGTCAGCTTAAAAATGCTATCTATCGGGCGCTAACTCAGCTTGAAGGCTATGAACTGCGCCCGCAGGATATCTTATTGCCGGATTATGATGCAGCAACAGTTGCCGTCGGAGAAGAGGTGATGGAAGGGTCGCTGGATGAAATCACCAGCCGCTTTGAACGTTCTGTGTTAACGCAGCTTTATATGAATTATCCCAGCACGCGTAAACTGGCTAAACGCCTGGGGGTTTCACATACCGCGATTGCCAATAAGTTACGCGAGTATGGTCTGAGCCAGCAGAAAAAAAGCGAAGAGTAATGATGTAAATAAAAATGCCTCCATCCGGAGGCATTTTTGTATTCAGGGCAACTTAGGCTTTCAGCACGGCCAACGCTGCATCATAGTCAGGCTCGTTGGTAATTTCATTTACCAGTTGGCTGAACACGATGTTGTCATTTTCGTCAATAACGACAACGGCACGAGCAGCCAGACCTTTCAGCGGACCTTCGGCAATTTCAACACCGTAGTTTTTCAGGAATTCTGCGTTACGCAGGGTGGACAGCGTGATAACGTTGCTCAGACCTTCCGCGCCGCAAAAACGAGAGTGGGCGAATGGCAGGTCGGCCGAAATACACAGTACGACGGTATTGTCGATTTCTGTCGCCAGTTGGTTAAACTTACGTACCGATGCCGCGCAAACGCCAGTATCGATGCTTGGGAAAATATTCAGCACTTTGCGCTTGCCTGCAAACTGGCCCAGCGTAACGTCAGACAGGTCTTTAGCCACAAGGGTAAAAGCCTGAGCTTTGCTTCCAGCCTGAGGAATGGAGCCGGCAACTGCAACCGGGTTGCCCTGGAAATGAACGGTTTGTGACATGGTTATCTTCCTGTTTACATATAGTTAACGTCAAGGCTAGTTTATGCCATCAGCAGTTAACACGGCAAACGCTATTTGCGGATATCCGCTTCAGGGACTGCATTAAGGAAAACAAATGAGATCAGTTAAGGTGTTTGAGGAAGCCTGGCCGTTACACACTCCCTTTGTGATTGCCCGCGGGAGCAGGACCGAAGCGCATGTGGTGGTGGTTGAACTGGAAGAGAATGGTGTAAAAGGGATTGGAGAATGTACGCCTTATCCTCGCTATGGCGAAAGCGATGCGTCGGTACTGGCTCAAATCATGAGTGTTGTGCCGCAACTGGAGCACGGTTTGACGCGTGAAGCGCTGCAGGCATTGCTGCCCGCGGGGGCGGCGCGTAATGCCGTTGACTGTGCACTTTGGGATCTCAATGCACGTCAGCAACAACAGTCTCTGGTCGACTACGTTGGTACTGAACTGGATGCAACAGTAACGACCGCGCAAACCGTCGTGATCGGCACGCCGGAGCAGATGGCGGCGAGCGCGACCGCGCTCTGGGATAACGGTGCCAGATTGCTGAAAGTCAAACTGGATGCACACTTAATCAGCGAAAGGATGGTTGCGATCCGGGCGGCTGTGCCTGAGGCGACAATCATTGTCGATGCTAATGAGTCCTGGCGTGCTGAAGGGCTGGCTGCACGCTGCCAGTTAATGGCGGATTTAGGCGTTGCGATGCTGGAGCAGCCTCTGCCGGCTAATGATGATGCCGCGCTGGAGAATTTCGTGCATCCGCTGCCTGTCTGTGCTGATGAAAGCTGCCATACCCGCAGCAGTCTGAAAGCGCTGCATGGCCGCTATGAAATGGTGAATATTAAACTGGATAAGACAGGCGGACTGACGGAGGCGCTGGCGCTGGCGGCCGAAGCTCGCGAGCAGGGATTTGCGTTGATGCTTGGCTGTATGTTGTGTACATCCAGGGCGATCGGCGCTGCATTGCCGCTTACACCACAGGTCAGCTTTGCCGATCTGGATGGACCAACCTGGCTGGCCCGAGACGCCGAGCCTGCCTTGCATTTTACAACCGGACAGCTTCATCTCAAGGATGCCAGCGCAAAAGATTAGACATTGCCAGCAGGTATTTTTCGCTCGCTTCATCCGATGAAATGGGCGGAAATTCTGCAGTAATGCAATGTAGGTTTAGATCGGCGCACCAGCTACCAAAAGAACCTGGCGTTTCATAACCGACGCTGGTTACCAGCGGCAATTCGAACGACCGCGCCAGCCACGCGCCTAATTCGCTGTGTCTGGGATCTTCAATACAGGCCAGCGGATCGTGGAAAGAAACTACCCATGCAGGATGAATGTGGTGAATAAGTTGGCATAGTGCCTGGGTCTCAGGCTCTGATCCCGGATGATCGCCGGTTAATAACACCACATCACGCTCTTCTGCGCTGCTGTTCCAACGATATACCGTTTCACCGGATTTCCAGTTTGCCGCCGGAAAGTTACGGTTAAGATCTACGCCGTTTGCATTTGCACGCAGACCCAATTGGCAACCGTCAGGGTTAACGGCCAGCACGACATGATGACGACGCAGGGAAGGGTTCAGCGTACGTAAGGCACAGGACAGGGTGACGACTGATGAGTTTTCATCACCGTGAGTACCAGCCAGTATCAAACCGCTTTCACGATCGGCTGCCGGTGCCGGGAACCAGATTAGCGGTGCGCCCAATAGTGAACGTCCGTAATGTTCAGTTCCTGGCGGAAATGCGCCACGCTCGGCACGGGGACGGGTAACGGTCATAATCATCTCTGAATGCATGTATTGTTACTCGCAGTGTTGTGCAAAATTTATGGATAATCAAATCGTTTTCACACACTTATCTTTTCAGGTGTAATATCACTTTCCTGTCGGAAGTTAATTGCATTTCCTGCTGGCGATACAAATAATTACTCATTCACTTAGTGGCCAGATTTGAGGGTATTTTATGAGGCATTCTGTTTCAGTAACCTGTTGTGCGCTGTTGGTTAGCAGCATTTCTTTATCCTATGCTGCGGATGTTCCCAGCGGGACGGTACTGGCAGAAAAGCAAGAATTGGTGCGTCATATAAAAGATGAGCCAGCGTCACTCGATCCGGCAAAAGCCGTTGGGCTTCCAGAAATTCAGGTTATTCGCGATTTATTTGAAGGGTTGGTCAACCAGAATGACAAGGGTGAGATTATTCCCGGTGTTGCCACACAGTGGAAGAGTAATGATAACCGCATCTGGACGTTTACGTTGCGCGATAATGCACAATGGGCCGATGGTACGCCGGTAACAGCACAGGACTTTGTCTACAGTTGGCAGCGTCTGGTGGACCCGAAAACACTATCGCCGTTTGCCTGGTTTGCCGCGCTTGCTGGGATCAACAATGCCCAGGCGATCATCGATGGCAAAGCCACGCCCGATAAGTTGGGTGTCAGCGCGGTGGATGCGCATACCTTCAAAGTGCAGTTGGACAAACCACTACCCTGGTTTGCCAACCTGACAGCGAGCTTTGCGTTTTATCCCGTGCAAAAAGCCAATGTCGAAAGCGGTAAAGAGTGGACGAAACCAGGCAACCTTATCGGTAACGGTGCCTATGTGCTGAAAGACCGTGTGGTTAATGAGAAACTGGAAGTTGTGCCGAACACACATTATTGGGACAACGCCAAAACAGTGCTGCAAAAAGTGACTTTCCTGCCGATTAACCAGGAGTCTGCTGCGACCAAACGCTATCTTGCTGGCGATATTGATATCACTGAGTCCTTCCCGAAAAACATGTATCAGAAGCTATTGAAGGATATTCCTGGGCAGGTTTATACGCCACCGCAGCTTGGTACGTATTACTATGCGTTTAACACGCAAAAAGGGCCGACTGCCGATTCACGCGTGCGTCTGGCGCTTAGTATGACTATCGATCGCCGTCTTATGGCGGAGAAAGTATTAGGGACTGGAGAAAAACCCGCATGGCATTTTACGCCGGATGTGACGGCAGGATTTATCCCGGAACCTTCTCCGTTTGAACAAATGAGTCAGGAAGAGCTTAACGCTCAGGCGAAAACGCTACTGCGTGCAGCCGGTTATGGTCCGCAGAAACCACTGAAATTGACGCTGTTGTATAACACGTCTGAAAATCATCAGAAGATTGCTATTGCTGTGGCTTCCATGTGGAAGAAAAATCTTGGTGTGGATGTGAAATTACAGAACCAGGAATGGAAAACGTACATTGATAGCCGTAATACCGGTAATTTTGATGTGATCCGCGCATCCTGGGTGGGAGATTACAACGAGCCATCCACATTCCTGTCGTTATTAACCTCGACCCATACGGGCAATATTTCCCGCTTTAACAATCCGGCATACGATAAAGTGTTGACTCAGGCGACGCTGGAAAATACAGAGAAAGCACGCAACGCCGATTATAACGCAGCAGAAAAAATTCTGATGGAACAGGCACCTATTGCGCCGATTTATCAGTACACCAACGGGCGTTTAATTAAACCGTGGCTGAAAGGGTATCCGATTACCAACCCGGAAGATGTGGCATACAGTCGCACTATGTATATTGTTAAACACTAGTTGCGTTCGTTCTCCTGTTAACCTTCGTTAACCTCGTTAAACCCAGAACTGGCGCTGACTTCAGCGCCAGCATCTCCAGATAACCAGTATTAACCTCATTAGAAATAATAATAAGAACATATCTAATGGATTATTCATACTGCAGACTTTGATTTACACTGTCATTTAAATTTGATGAGATGGCATCTTTCAATAAAAGACACTGTTAGTGCTTATCGAAACTGAGTTCAATAATTAGAATAGTGGTACAAAACATGGAGCATAGCTGAAAACATCGGGGCACCTCGCTTGTTCATAGTGGATGCATATAATATTGTCGAAACCCGACAAAGAATGCCCGGGTATATTAGCATTCATAATCTGATGTTATATTTGAAGGGAAAAGAGGTCGTGCAGGAACTCCAATTTTAACTGCCGGGTGTCGTTTTCGGAGATCGCGCAGGTAGCGATTATCTACGGTGTTAATGTTTCAACGATGTATAAAAATTACCTACAGGGTGAGCATAAACACCATAGTGAGTCATCTATATTTCTTGAGCAGTGTTTCATCTGGTTATCTGACGCAATTTAGTTTGGCTTCCTAATTTTTACACTCTTGCCTGTACATGTTGCGTCCTGTCATAGTAATTTGCGGCTGGCACGCAACCATTGTCTGCAATGTCCCTGGCTTCTTTCCCTCCAACATCCGGCCTCATCTATTCGCGAGTGGCCTCTGGTGACAGCACCATAGGTCACGGTGAGTGGGGCTTAGTTGAATACCTGCCGCTGTTTACCTTCGTTAACAACATCAAAAAACAAAGCTGGCGTGGATTACTCCAACAGTATCTCCTGGCCTGCTGCACATCCACCGTTGCTTTGCTTCAGTACGTCACTACGAAAGTTGTTTATTGGGTGAATACGCTATTTGTTTAACAACCATTGAAATAGATAGATACACAATATTTTTTGGCTGAGACAACTCTTCGTTGAGGCAACTCCATTTCACGTAGGGTAAAAATAAAAAACATTATGAAGCAATTACTTATATTGAAGGATGAAGACTTACTGGCACGAGGTAACGATCGCTACGTCTTCCAGCATCCACAGGATAGTAAACTGCTGGTTAAAATCGTGATTCCAGGCATTGCGAAATATAAAAGCAAGCTACGTGAGGTCTTCCGGGACATCAAAGAATGCAAGTTGAGTCACCACACCGACGCATTTTATATGCAAAAAATTGAAGGGCTGGTTGAAACAAACAAAGGAATAGGGCAACTCACGGTGAAGGAGTGTGATGAGCATGGCCATATCGCTCAAACTCTTTATCAGCTTGCCCTGAACAAAGAACTTGATGCCAGCAAATTGCAGAAGTTGAATGTTTTTTTAGCGTGGTTTGTCAGTACCGGTGTCATTATTAACTCCCTGCATTGTAAAAACATCGTCTACGCCTGGGATGCCGCGCGCCAGGAGTATTGTTTCAAAGTCATTGATGGTTTTGGTGACAAAACGTTTTTTCAGCTCAGTAAGTTTTCAGCGGCAATACGCGATAAAAATAAAGTCAAATGTCTCAAGCGGATGCTACGGGATCTGAACCACCTGCAACATACGTAATCCGCAGAAAATGTTGACGATATGGCGTGGGAGCGCGGCTACCGTGATATCGACGCGTCAAATGCCTGGAGCGAGTGGTTATCCTGGAAAGCGGCAATCCGACCACCTTGAAGATATTACAACAGCGAAGATCATACGTCCGGGGGCTGATGCTCCCGACAAATTAACGTCGAATCATCCTCACTCAACGGTTCTTTCGTTAAATTACAAAAACCTCGACCGTTTACTTTTTGGTGAAACCGGCAGCTCTGGCACAGACCAAATCCCGGCACATTACTGGTGCGCTGAATGCCTCTCAGCAGTTCGAAAAGTAGCTCCTTGAGTAAACCCGCGCGTTCACCCATCGCAGATTCACCCGTTACCAAAAATGAGGGGGGAAGCAGGGCATCCAGCAGATTTTTGGCCGACTCGGTGAGCAGCAGATGAACGCTACGCTTATCCCTGACATCCTGCGTGCGTACCACCAGTCCTTTTGATTCCAACAATTTTAGCGATTGTGACACCGTTCCTTTGGTGAGGCCGAGGTAGTCCGTCACGGCGAGAGGCGTATTGGAGTAGCGGTTACAGCGTGCGAGATACATCAACGCACTGAGTTGTACTGGCTGTAGATCCGCGAGTAAAGGATGTTGGCGAAACCACATCCGCGTCAGACCAGACAGCCGGTCCAGTACGTCAAAAAGCGACATGTCATGCATAACAAAATCCTCCTCGACATATAGTATCGACTAAAAACTATATTGACAAAGTATAAAACTGGCGTAGCATAAATTATAGTATCGAATCGATACTATAATTTAAAGGAGAGGTATCATGACCAAAGCCCGTTTTTATCATGCTGGTTGCCCGGTTTGCGTTTCCGCAGAAGAAACACTGCTGCAGCATCTGTCCCCCGATGTGGAAATCGACGTTATTCATTTGGGAGAACAACCTGATCGAGTTGCAGAGGCGGAGCGAATCGGAGTGAAGTCTGTTCCTGCACTGGTGATCGACGGCAATGTGCTGCATATCAACTTTGGCGCACCGATTGAAGCGTTGAAATAGCGTCGCATGTTCGGGAAGTTGCGAGAGCAATTTCCCGAACCTGCGTGGACATGGGGAAGGGGGCATTTATGTGTGCTACAGAAAAGTACCATCCTGTCGATTGCGATCTGCATGACTATCTGGAGATTGCCTGTCTTTATCACTATTTGCTGCGCATTGAACTGACCACTGGGGAACACTTTGATGGCAGGGCCGTGACGACGTGTACTACAGCAGACAAAGAGGAATTCTTGCTTGTGGAGTGCCATGAACACCATCATAGAATTCGCCTGGATTATCTGTCAGCCATTACCCCATTGACGGCTGGTGCCACTTTTAGCACCGTGGTATTCCGTTGAATCTGTACGTAAAAAGACTGCGCCACTGTTATACGGTGTAAATGCGGATGTCATGCGCCTGAAAAGCGGTGCCGTACTGTTTGC
Source organism: Citrobacter sp. Igbk 16 (assembly GCF_028069755.1). Lineage (NCBI taxonomy): Bacteria > Pseudomonadati > Pseudomonadota > Gammaproteobacteria > Enterobacterales > Enterobacteriaceae > Citrobacter > Citrobacter sp. Igbk 16. Next base: position 42,855 of record NZ_JANEWJ010000032.1, read on the forward strand.
TGATGTTTTCCTCCACGACAATGACATCAATGTTACCGCTGGCGGTGACAACATAACGTGCGACGGCAGGGATCTTATCTGCCGTCAGTGCGACGATAGTTTCGTTACACTGCTTAATTACCGCTTTTTTAAACTCACAATCGGCGTAATCAAACCCGGTTAATCCGGACTCCGGTGCCATCGCACAACCACCAATAAAACCTTGATCAAATAAAATATCCTGTACCTGGGCAATGGCTGTCGGACCTACGCACCCTCCGGACGATCGCTGCACTGGCCCACCTAACATGATGACCTCGAATAGCGGTTTTTTCAGCAGTACGGCGGCAATATCAGGTGAATTTGTCACGACGGTTAATGCCAACTCAGCGGGAAGGGCTTCAGCCATTGCCAGATTGGTCGTTCCTGTGTCGATAAAAATACAGCTACCGGACTTCACTAGCCGGGCGCATCTTTGCGCGATGCTGCTCTTTTTCGCTGTATTAATATTCTTGCGTACTGCGATGTCAGCTGACTCTGGTAGTGAAATGACAGCCCCGCCGTAGACTTTCTTGCAAACACCTTCTTTGCACAACTCATGTAAATCACGGCGAATCGTATGTTCTGACACTCCCAAACGGGTGGCCAGTTCAGTACAGATCACTCTGCCGTTTTCCTGCAGGATCTGATAGATAAGTGCCTGGCGTTGATCCGGGAATGCAGCGTAATCGAGCATGATAACTCCATAAAAATAAACATCGAGCAATAACGTGCATGATCGTGCATTATATTGCAGGATGTCAATATCCCTTAGCGGGGGCATACCGTTCAGAATAAAACGATAAGAGGATCGCGATGAAAATTGCACATATGGCTTTATGGACCCGGGATCTTGAGCGACAAGCCCGGTTCTGGGTGTCGTTTTTTGATGGTGTGATAAACGAAAAATACTGCAGCAAAACCAATCCTGGGTTTGAATCTTATTTCGTCAGGATTGGTGAGGACATTGCGATTGAGCTAATGACAAAACCGGGACTGACCCACCCGGTACCTGACAATAACACTTCAGGGTGGGTGCATCTTGCTCTCTCTGTGGGTGGCGCGGGGCATGTTGATGCACTGGCGATACGCGCAAAAGAACAGGGCATCCTGGTCTCCGGACCACGAACCACCGGTGACGGATATTACGAGGCCGTCATTCAGGACCCCGACGGTAATTTAATCGAGATTGTAGCGTAATACGTAAATCAGGCCGGATGACAAAATTGCCCGCGCAGGATCTGTGTTAGAAGTTCAAATACCAGCCTTACTCTGGCCGGTAGCAGCGGGAGATGTGGCCGAAAAATATAGAGTTGCCAGGGCTGATAGTTAAGTTCTGGCAGCAGGTTTACCAGTTCACCGTTTTGCAAATAAGGCCGAACAGAGATATCTGCCAGTTGCCCAACCGCTCTTCCCGCCAGGGCGGCGGCCAGTTCGCTCTCAATATCGGAAGCGATAAACACCGGGTTTGCCGGAAAGAAACTGTTGCCATCGGCAAACTGCCATGGCCAGACGCGCCCTGAATTACTGTTGGTCAGGGCACTGAGCGGGTAGTTATGTTGCAAATCCTGGCGGTTTTTTGGCTTGCCCATTTTTTCAACTAAGTGGGGAGACGCAACGATATTGACACCTACCGGGCAGATTGTTTTAACGATATAACGGTTATCCGGGACGGTGCCAATACGAATACCCATGTCGATCTGCTCGTCAATAATATTCAGATGTCTGCCGGTATTGTGCCACTCGATGCTGATTTCTGGATAACCAGCAAGGCCGTGCAGCAACTGGCGAATAATCTCACGGTTTTCGAATAGCGGGGGTAGTGTAATGCGTACTTTGCCTGCTATTTCCTGCGGGTTGTGACGTTTACCTTCTGAGAATAGCGCTTCGCTTTCAGCCAGCAGACGCTCTGCTTTTGGCCAGAACAGCTGACCGAAAGGCGTCAGCTTCATCTGCCGTGTATTGCGCAGAAACAACATTTCGCCAAGGCTTTGTTCCAGTTCAGCAATACCTCGAGTGATTTGTTGGGGGGCCAGACCGAGTGTTGCGGCAGCCTCTCTGAACTTCAGCGTTTCGGCTGCCGTACAAAATATCTTTAATGCGTCGAGTTTATCCAGCATACCGGGTGCACTTTTACGGGAAGATTATTCCTTCATTATATCAATATCTGGAATTCTGAAAGCATAAACGATTCATATACGAGTGATAATTATGACGTAATAATCATGCTCATTGAGATTCGGGTGGCGTAATACCCCGGATGCGTAACACTTAAAACAATGAACAGGAGGGAGTATGGTGCAACGTACATGGCTAATCACCGGTGTCAGCAGTGGGTTCGGTCGCGAAATGGCGCAGCAACTTCTTGAACGCGGTGAACGCGTGGTGGGGACCGTACGCGATCGCGCTAAAGTTAGCGATCTCCTGAGTCGCTGGCCCGTGACATTTGATGCACCGCAAGTAGATGTGACGGATAGCGCTGCACTGCGTCACACAGTAGATAGTGCCTGGCAGCGCTATGGGCGAGTTGATGTGGTCATCAGTAATGCGGGGTACGGCTTGTTTGGTGCTGCGGAAGAGTTGAGTGACGAGCAAGTCCGCCAGATGCTGGAGACAAATTTGTTGGGGTCCATTCAGTTAATCCGCTGCGCGTTGCCACATATGCGAAAACAAGGTGGTGGACGTATCATCCAGATCTCCTCTTATGGCGGACAGGTCGCATTTGCCGGAAACTCCCTGTATCACGCGACTAAATGGGGTATTGAAGGATTTGTCGAGTCGGTTGCCCAGGAAGTTGCTGCGTTTGATATCGGAATGACGATTGTTGAACCCGGCGGTGCACGGACTGAATTCCGTTATGGTAGTGCCCAGATTGCCACACTGATGCCGGAATATGACGCGACACCCGCGCACAGTTTTCTGAAAATGCTTGATCCTGTGAATGGGCTTGCGCCTGGCGATCCGGTGCGTATGGCTTCGCAAATCATTGCCAGTGCCGACCTCGTTCCTGCGCCATTGCGTATGGTACTCGGTTCGCAGGCGCTGCAAAGTACGCTCTCGGTGCTGCGTCAACGTGTCGCTGACTTTGAGACCCAGCATGCACTTGCGGCATCAACGGATTTCCCTGCTGGCGAGTAGCACCTGTCCAGCGCCATTCATGACTTGTCTTCATAAGTTTGTCCTTATTTAACCCTCTAATCGTCGATACGCTGAGCCTCTATAATTTTGTCGTTTTCAGCATTCGGCGGCAGAGACTGTCGCCTGCCCGGAGAATCGAACATGTCAAATCATTTGAATGCCAGACAGCTGGCAGTCGTCCCCATTGCAGCATTCACTGCCACAGGACAGCCAGATAAGCTGGAGGCAGCGCTTAATGCAGGGTTAGATGCAGGGCTAACCCTGAATGAAGTGAAAGAGATTTTACAGCAGCTTTACGCATACTGTGGTTTTCCCCGCAGTCTGAATGGCCTGTCGTGCCTGATGTCGGTAGTGAAAGACCGCAAAGAAAAAGGGATTGTGGACCCAGAAGGGAAATCCGCTTCGCCGCAACCTGCTGACTGGAACAGCCTGCTGGCGGGAAGCCAAACGCAAACCCAACTGGTTGGACAGCCGGTTAGCGGCCCGCTGTTTGATTTTGCCCCTGCCATTGATACCTGGCTTAAAGCACATCTGTTTGGCGATATTTTTCAGCGCGATGTGCTGGACTGGCCGACCCGGGAACTGGCAACCGTCTCTGCGTTAGCCGTACTGGGCGGCGTGAACGGCCAACTGAAAAGTCACTTTGCGATCAGCCTGAATGTTGGGCTTCGCCCTGAGCAACTTATCGCGTTTACTGCGCTTCTTAAGCAGCACTGTGGTGCTGAGATTGCGGAAAATGCCCGTGCAGTTCTTGATGAATGTATGTCAGGAATACCGTCAGCTACTACCCCTACGGGAGTCATGATGAACGAACAATTTGATGGTAACAGCGTCTTTCCCCGGGGAGAGAAAAATGAAGCCTATGCGAAGTACTTCACCGGGACCAGCTATCTGACCATGCTTTCAATGGAAGGTGTGGTGATTGGTAACGTGGCATTTGAACCTGGCTGCCGTAATTTTTGGCATATTCACCATCAGGGCGGTCAAATTCTGCTGGTGACTGGCGGCAGAGGCTGGTACCAGGCCTGGAATCAACCCGCGCGAGAACTGAAAACGGGTGATGTGGTTCACATTCCGGCGGGAATGAAACACTGGCACGGTGCTGCGCGTGATAGCTGGTTTGCCCATATTGCGGTGGAAATCCCGGCAGCAGGCGCATCGAATGAATGGCTGGAGCCGGTCGCTGACGCCGAGTACAACCTGTTGCCCTGAGCTATGCTGTTTGAGGTGCACTTTATCCCTGAGGAGATCTAAATGGTCATGAATGTGAAGGGTTATGCCGCGTTGGCGGTAAAAGAAGATCTGGTCCCGCACAGTTTTGTTCGTCGGGATCCGCGTGAAGATGATGTCGTCATTGAAATATTATTCAGTGGGGTGTGTCACTCCGACATCCACAGTGCCTACAATGACTGGGGCGGCGCTACGTATCCGATGGTTCCCGGCCACGAAATAATAGGCCGTGTAGTGCATGTTGGGAAATCGGTAACAAAATTCGCGGTCGGCGATCTGGCCGGCGTGGGGTGTATGGTTGATTCATGCCAGCACTGTAGCGCCTGCGAACAGGGTCTTGAGCAATATTGCGAAGAGGGGAACACCCTTACGTATAACGATACAGACCGTCATGACGGCCTGCCTACTTTCGGCGGCTATTCTGACAAGATTGTCGTGACCGAGAAGTTCGTCGTGAAGGTGCCGGAAGGAATCGACTTACGTGGTGCTGCACCGTTGTTGTGCGCCGGTATCACCACATGGTCGCCGTTGCGTCACTGGCAGGTTGGGCAGGGGAGTAAAGTCGCTGTTGTTGGGTTGGGTGGCCTGGGACACATGGCGATCAAGCTTGCTAAAGCATTGGGGGCTGATGTTACGTTGTTCACGCGGTCGCCAGGCAAAGAAGCTGATGCCAGACGCCTGGGAGCCAGTCATGTTGTGCTTTCAACAGACAGCGAACAGATGAAAGCCGCGGCGAATCAGTTTGACCTGATTATTGATACCGTTCCATACGTGCATGATCTGAACCCGTATATTCCAACGCTGGCGCTTAGCGGAACGTTGGTGCTGGTGGGATATCTGGGGCCGTTGGATCCGTTCCTGAATACGGTTCCGCTGATCCTCGGTAGAAGAGCCGTTGCGGGTTCGGTGATTGGGGGGATTGCGGAAACTCAGGAGATGATGGATTTCTGCGGTCAGCATGGCATTACGGCCGATGTTGAGGTTATCAATATTCAGGATATTAATACCGCGTGGCAACGGATGTTGAAAAGCGACGTGAAATACCGCTTTGTCATTGATATCGCGTCACTGAAATAAAGGCAAAAAAGACGCGGATATCCGCGTCTTGGTTTTGGTTAGTGGGCAGAAGGTTGTGCCTCGGCGTTATCCATATACAACGTCTGACTGGGGAACGCAAAGTCAGCTCCGTTTTCCTGAACTATTGTAATAATTTTCAAGTACACATCTTGTTGTACAGCAAGCCATTCCTGCCACACGGTGGTTTTCGTGAAGCAATACACCATGATATTCAGCGATGAATCGGCAAACTCATTAAAATAGACCAGCAGGGTTTGCTTTTGATCTATTCCGGGATGACTTTGCAGCATTTTTCTGACCGACTCGACAACTGCGCCAATTTTATCTGCATCTTCATAACGTAACCCGATCACCGTTTTGATTCGTCGATTACTCATCCGCCCCGGGTTTTCTACACTGATGGAAGAGAAAATTGAGTTCGGCACATATAACGGACGGTGGTCGAAGGTGTTTATTTTGGTCATTCTCCAGCCAATTTCAGTCACCGTACCTTCGATATTTCGGTCCGGAGAACGGATCCAGTCACCGATGCTAAACGGTCTGTCGAAGTAGAGCATAATGCCAGAGAAAAAATTACTCAGGATATCTTTGCCTGCCATACCGACAGCGATACCGCCGATGCCGCCGAACGTTAACAGCCCTGACAAGCTCATGCCGAAATGCTCGCCATACAGCAAAATGATGGCGACGACGATCGTAATCTTAATGATGCGCGACATGATCCTCGCACTGGTGATATCTCTGCCCTTGTTAATCTGCGTTTTTTCAAACTGGTTGATGACCAGAAAGAGTTTTATCGTCAGGATCAACGCAATCAACGAGGTACAGATAAAGTCGACCACGCTTGGAGAGATAAATTTCAGCTTATAACTATCGATGACGTTATTCGCAATAGTGCCAAATGTACCAATGATAATGGCATAAACAAAAAACTGTGCCGCATGGAATATGAATCCTTTGCAGTGTTTTTCACTACGATGAAACCAGACGCTCATCAGGACTAACGCTGCACAGCTGCTGAGAATTACCGTTAAATTAAACGCATTATTTATAAACAGTTCAGCGATCATGATTCTCCCAGGTCACTCCGTGTTAGCTAAATATCATCTGACATCCTTCATCAGCGGATATTTTACCCAGTTCAGGCTGTCAGATCATTAATCAAAAGGAGAGAGAAATAATACAATCAGCGTTATTTTCAGGCGAATAGTGCGCATGTCAAGTCTGAGTGTGGTGTATGTAGCAGACAGTGAGTTTATGTCATGGTATTGTTGCTGCAAAGTAACACGGTTTTCATCTGCAAAAGGACAGTACTATGATCATGGCTAAGCTGAAGACAGCGAAGGGACGGAAGTTTCTGTTATGTCTGCTTGGGGTATTTATCATTGCGGCATCGGTTGTGACGCGCGCGACGATTGGTGGTGTCATTGAACAGTATGACATTCCGCTTTCCGACTGGACAGCCTCGATGTATGCCATTCAATCCGCAATGATTTGCGTCTACAGTATGGTTTTTACTATTTTGCTGGCTATTCCGCTTGGTATCTATTTCCTCGGAGGCGAGGAGAAGCACTAGGTACATGTCATGCCGGATGACATCGCCATCCGGCATTGTGCTGCAGGATTAATCGTCTTCTTCGTCGTCCAGTTCAACCGGGGTCTGGTACTGATCCGGTTTGATAACCAGCAGGTCGCAACGCAGATGGTCGATAACCTGTTCTGCGGTATTCCCCAAAAACGCGGCTGATATACCGGTGCGCCCAACGGTGCCGAGAACCACGATACCCGCCTGTAAATGCTCAGCTAAATCCGGGATGACTTCTTCAGGCAATCCTTTTTCAACGTGTGTAACTTTTTCATCAATACTGAATTTTTGGCGTAACGCCTTCATGGCCAGCAGATGTTGTCCACGGATGGCGTCGTTGTACACGCTGGGATCAAATTCAGGTAGCTCAATCGCAATGTTGATAGGCGTTACAGGATAGGCGCCCACCAGGTGTACTTCGGTATGGTTAACCTGTTCTGCAAGCTGCAACGTTTCTTTGACCAGTTTTTCGTTGAGTGCATTGTGATATGCCTCTTCACTGGCGAGGTTCACCGCCACCAGCGCTTTACCCCCTTCCGGCCACGGCTGGTCTTTGACCATCCACACCGGGCTTGGACATTTACGCAATAAATGCCAGTCGGTTGGTGTGAAAATCACGGCTTCAAGGCGGTCGTGTTGGTGTGCCATTTTGAGCACCAGATCATGCTTAGCGCTGATCACTTCCTGGATGATGGCTTCGAAGGGACGGTTGTGCCAGACCACTTTAATATCAAGCGGGATCCCTGCTTCGATATAGTATTTCGCTTGTTCACGTATCCATGCTGTTCGCTGGCTGATGACCCCCTGACGCATTGCCGTACGCTCGTCCGGCGACAGCAGGGTGGTCATTTCGTAGGAAAAGTCATAGATCGGCAAAAAGGCTTTAATTTTGCCACCAATCCGTTGATGCAAATAAACAGCTCGCCGTAATGCTGGTTGATCGTCCTGGTTTGGATCGATGACTACCAGCATGTTTTGATACATAGCCATACAGGGTCTCCTTACAACTGTCACCGCAGTTCGTATTTAAAAGAGTAACCCAATAATGTGGATTGAAACAGGGGAGAACCTTCTGTCAGATCAATAAATGGAGGGAATCTGTGGTTTCAGCCCACATCCAACTCAATGTAAATCGCTTTTTCTCAGGATATGACTCCCGCCGGGAGCAACATTGCTTTCAGCACATCATTTGTTTCTCCTGGTAGCCGTTATTTACACAGGTGAAGAGTAGGGTTATCCCTGATTTAGCAACAGGCTGTGAATAATGAAGACTGGAATGGTTAGATATTTATAAGGAACAAAAATGCAAAATCCTATTCCCCTTGAAGAAGGGCGCACCTTGTTTGGCCGGAACACTGAGATCTACCAGGAGGGCAGGCCTGATTATCCTGAACGGGTATATGATTTTGTAGTGGTCAAGTAATACTGGCCACGGTTTTACAGTAAAAATGGTACCTGTTCTCGGACTCTTCCGGTGTCAACCCACCGTTATAATGGTGAGGTCTGACACTGTTGTAGTAGTTCAATATGTAAT